>JBGPLZ010000117.1:0-9606 GCA_041486695.1 Acidobacteriota bacterium
GAGGATCGGCAGCAGGTCCTTCATCGACGAGATCTTCTTCTCATAGATGAGGATCTTCACGTTCTCGAGCACCGCTTCCATGCGCTCCGGATCGGTGACGAAGTACGGCGAGAGGTAGCCGCGATCGAACTGCATCCCCTCGACGATTTCGAGGGAGGTCTCCAGGCCCTTCGCCTCCTCCACCGTGATGACGCCGTCTTTGCCGACCTTCTCCATCGCCTGGGCGATGATCTCGCCAATCGTCTCGTCGTTGTTCGCCGAGATGGTGCCGACTTGAGCGATCGCCTTGCCGCCGACCTTGCGGGAGAGGTTCTTGACCTCCTCGACGGCCTTCTCGACCGCTCTCTCGATGCCCCGCTTCAGGTCCATCGGGTTGGCGCCGGCGGTGACCGCCTTCACACCCTCGCGGAAAATCGCCTGAGCGAGGACGGTCGCGGTCGTGGTGCCATCTCCCGCCACGTCCGAGGTCTTGCTGGCAACCTCACGGACGAGCTGGGCACCCATGTTCTCTTTCGGGTCTTGCAGATCGATCTCCTTCGCAACCGTCACGCCGTCCTTGGTGCTAAGCGGCGCGCCGAACTTCTTCTCGAGGACCACGTTGCGGCCCCGAGGGCCGAGAGTGACCTTTACCGCCTCGGCCAGCTTGTTCACACCGCGAAGAATGGCCTGACGGCAATCCTCCGAATAAACGATTTCTTTTGCGGCCATGGATCCTTACCTCCTTGAGGGGGCGGAGCCCCCGGACTCGAGGGACATAACGCCCCGTTCAGCCAATAATGCCGAGGATCTCGTCCTCGCGAATGATGACGTGCTCGACGTCGTCGATCTTGACCTCGGTGCCGGCGTACTTGCCGATCAGCACGCGGTCTCCGACCTTGACTTCGAGCGCGACCCTCTTACCGTTCTCGTCCAGCTTCCCGGAGCCGGCCGCGACCACCTTCCCCTCCAAGGGCTTCTCCTTGGCCGTGTCGGGGATGATGATCCCGCCCTTCACTTTCTCCTCGGACTCCATTCTCTTGACGAGCACGCGGTCGTACAGCGGCTTCACCTTCATGTCGTGACCTCCTGGCATGGTGTTAAGTGACCCGGGTGAATCGGAGTTGGGTACCGTCTGGAAGCCATTGGTTCCTAAGCGGTTCCCGCAAATGGGCCGATCGGCGTCTCATTGCTAGCACTCGATTCATTCGAGTGCTAATAGTACCCGGAGCTTCCAGTCGTGTCAAGAGCCTTGAGATCGTGCTTGGCGCGGTGCCATGATCGAGGCCCGGCATGCGGGCGTAGTTGCCGTTCGCGCCCGTGACCCTATACTTAGAGGTAGGAAATCAGTGCGCTGGAGGCTCCGACGACGATCGATCTGCCTGAACCACCGCTGAGCGCCGAGGCTCTCGGGGAGCGTCTCCGATCCCTGGCCCGCTCCTATTTCGGGGCGGCCGGTGTTGATGACCTGGAGTTGCGGCACCTGCTCGAGATCTTGAGTCGCTCTTCTCTTCTGCTGGACGATGCTTACGATCCCGGCACTCTGGACCGGATCCTGTCGAAGGACAGCCGCCCGACCACGCTGCTCCAGGATCTCCCGGCGCATGGCGCCGAATCCACCGAGGAACGCCGTTTCCGCGTCTTGAGTGTTCCCGATCTTCTCAAAACTTACGGGGATCGCTGTCTATACGACGTCGGGCTGGCGGGTCGGCGGCGATACCGGGGGGTCGACCTCAATGCGCTCGGACCCCGCTCTTACGGGCTGGCGAGCGAGGTGCTCGCCCTGTTGGCCGAAGATCGGTTGCTGCGCCAGTTCTACGATCGAAATTTGATGGAGCGCGTGCCGATCGAAGAGGAGATCCTCTTCCTGCGACAGTGCGCCTCGCGATTCCAGATCCATGCCCGCCTGTTGCAGGCTCTGCGCGGAGCGGAGCCGGGCATGCGACCGGCTGCGCCGGAGACCGGGGGCGGCACCTCGCCGGTGACGGACCCCACCGCTCAAGGGGCTTGCGCCACCCATGAGCCGATCGCCATTGGCAGCGGTTTCGGGGCCATGGCGATCCCTCTGGTGGGCGGTGCGGCGCCGGAGGCGGTCGCGGCCGAGGGCTCAGGTCCCGGGGCGGCGAGCCAGGGCCTGGAGCGGGAGGAGCGGCTCGCGGGCTACGAGCGGGCGCTCCTGTTCTCGACTCTGGATGTGGCGCTGCTGCGCTCCCGGCTCAAGGAGACTGTGGTCGATCAGCCGGAGGCGGTCGACCGTCTCTGCGACGATTTGGCGGTCCACGCCCTCGGCACGCAGGCGAGGCCGGGGCCTCAGAGCTACCTGTTCGTCGGGCCGACGGGCGTTGGGAAGAACTACCTCATCGAATCGCTGGTCCGCCACCTCGAGGCGATGTGGGGCGTCGAGGTCCCGCTGCTGATCCTGGAGGGCCCGCAGTATACCTATCCCTCGGACGTGGGGGAGCTCAAGGGTTCGACGCGCGGGTTCATCCGCAGCGACGAGGATGGCCTGCTCGCGGAATTCCACGCCCGGGCGCGCAAGGCGGCGCTGTCGTTCGTCATCGTGGACGAGATCGAGAAGGCCCATCCGCAGCTGGCGCGGTTCTTCCTGGCCCTCATGGATCGCGGCTTCACCATGGACAATCGCGGGCGCCTGCTCCGGTTCCCGGCGACCGTCCTGTCCTTTACCTCCAACCTGGGCTACAGCGACGACTCGATGCAGGGTCCACCCATCGGCTACGGAGGGGCGCATCGCTCAGGGGCCGGCCGCCGCAGCGCCGCCTCGCGCGACCTGAAGCGCGTGCTGCCGCCCGAGTTTCTCAATCGCCTGCGCGTGATCCACTTCGGGTCCCTGGCCCGGGCGTCAGTGGAGCGCATCCTCGATCAGGAGATGGCGCGCGTCGCGGCCCGCTTCCTCAGGCTGCACGCGGTCGAGTTGACCGTGAGCGCCGCTGCGCGCCGGGCGCTCCTCGAGCTCGGCTTCAGCGAAGAATACGGCGCGCGCCACCTGGTGCGTCAGGTCGACCGCGTGCTGAACGTGGACGTTGGCATCCGCCTGAACGCTTCGGCGCGGCCCCTGTCGGAGGAGGGCCGGCGCATTCTCGAGCGCATTCGAGCCGCCCGGGATGGGGGGCGGGCGATCGACGAGGAGGCGCTGCGCTCGGAGGTGGCGCGCCAGATCCGCCTCGACGGCAAGGGCATGCGGGTCCTGGTCGACTGGGAGCCCGAGCGCTTCGTCTACCGGCTGGAGAGTGCTTGACCGCGCTGCCGCTTCTGCTCACCCTCAAGTCGATCATCGAGCGCAGCTACGGCATGCCCGCTGTCATCGATGATCTGGCCTCCTTCATCATCGGCGATGCCGGTTACCGGCTGCGTTATGGGACGGGCTCCGGGGATCTCTCGCCTCTGCCGCGGGCGCGGATGCTGGTGCGTGAGGGCGGCCCGGGCGTGCGAGCGGCGCTCTACTACCCCGATACCCTGGTTCGCCACCTCGAGCGCTTCAACCCGCTGGCCGGGGTCGACGACGCCAACATCGAGGCCTTCGCCGTGCTGGTCGAGGAGCTGGATCATCTCTTGACCGTCGCCAGCCGGACCGCGGAGGGCCGACCGATCACGCTCCTGGAGCTGGAGCATCACGCGAACGTCACGAAATGCCTCGTGGTGCTCCATTTTCTCGGCCGCCAGACTGGCCGGCGGCGGGTCGCCGAGCCGCTGCGGACCTGGGTGCGCCAGCATCTCCTGGGTCGCTTTGCGACATCGGTTGGGGAGGACGAAGCGCGTTATCGCGACGCGGCACGCATGGCGGGCACGTACCTGGACTATCTGGAATCGTTGCCGAACGAGGAGCGTCCCATCGAACTCCACGCGTACCAGAGGCGGCCCTTCTCCGAAACTCTCCGACTGTTGATGAACCCGAACTGAGACACCGGCCGCCGCCGGCGGCCGGTCAACGCTCGCCGTCCTTGGCGCCGCGGGGGAGCGACGCGAGCTGCTGGGCCTGGGGGAAGAGTTCGATCGCCCGCTGGATCTGGCGGTCATTCTCGGCGTAGACGCGGTACGCCTCCATGAATCCCCAAGTCGCCGAGGTCACGGCCTCCTTGATCTCGGCCTTGATCCGATCCCGGTCCTGCTCGATGTCCGCGACGGCCCATTTCATCTTGCGCCGATCGAGGAACTCCTGGAAGTCCTGGAGGACGGCCGGGGTCACATCGAAATCGTGCGGGATGCCCTTGTGCCGGGCGTTGTATTCGACCGCGAAATGGAAGAAGAGCTGCTGCCGCTCGAGCCCGTCGACGAAGCGCGAGGTCGAGTCGGCCTCCACCATGACGTCGGGCCGGATCCCGCCACCCCCGTAGACCGTGCGACCGCCATCGGTGTGCCGGATGTCTTTCGAGCGAGTCACCAGCTCGTCCTCGTTCTCATCGTGCGACAGGTAGTCCTCGAGGGAGTTGTAATCGCGCTGGATGAGGCGTCCGCTCGGCGTGTAATAGCGCGCGGTGGTGAGGGCCATCGCCGCGTTGTGGCTGAGAGGATAAACCGTCTGCACGAGGCCCTTGCCCCAGGTCGTCTTGCCGACGATCAAGCCGCGATCGTGATCCTGGATCGCGCCGGCGACGATCTCCGAGGCGCTGGCGCTGTACTTGTCCACGAGCACGACGAGAGGCAGGTCGCTGCGCGCGCCTGCTCCCGTGGCACGGTATTCCTGGTCGGCTCCGCTGATACGGCCCTGCGTATAGACGATCAGCTGGTTCTTCTGCAGAAAGCGGTCGGCCACGCGCACCGCCTGCTCCAGGAGCCCTCCGGGGTTGCGCCGCAGGTCGAGGACCAGACGGGTCATGCCCTGCTTCTGAAGCGCACCGATCTTCTCTTCGAGCTCATGGTTGGTGGTGCGCGTGAAGTTCTCGATCTTGATGTAACCCACCCCGGGCCGGATCAGGAACGCCTGGCGGATGCTGTTGGTCGGTATGTCGTCGCGGGTGATGGTGAAATGAAGCACCTCGTCGTCGCCCGGGCGGGCCACCGTGATAGTGACCTTGGTCCCCTTCGGTCCCTTGAGACGCTTCAGCGCATCATCGATGGTCATGTCGAGGGTATCGACACCCTCGATCTGCGAGATGACGTCGCCCGCGCGTATCCCGGCGTTGGAGGCTGGCGTCCCCTCGAGTGGGGAGATCACGGTGAGAGGCTTGTCGAGCGACGGCTTCGAGATCACGATGCCGAGGCCGGAGAAGCTTCCCTGTTGCTCCTCCATCATGCCGCGGTAGTCCTCGGGATCGAGGTAGTTCGAGTGCGGATCGAGGGTGCGCACCATGCCGCGGATCGAGCCTTCGATCACCACGCGCGGGTCGACGGGTTCGGCGGCGCGCTTCTCCACCAGGCTCAGGAGCTGGGTATAGGTGTTGAGATGCTCGTTGCTGCGTTCGGTGAGCGTCACGCTGCGGCCGCCCAGCAGGCCTCCTGCCAGGCTACCCGCGACCACAAAAGCCAACCCCGCCAGGAACGGCCGTTTCCCCACCGAAGCTCTCCTCAGGCTGCGACTCTTGAAATTATAGTGTCGGGTCGAGGTGATGTAAAGAAACGCACCGGGCCGGACGAACCGTCAATCAACCGTCAGACCCGTCGGCGGGCTGGCCTCCGGAGGGGGCTTCCGGGATTGATAAGGACGCCCAGCCCGGTGTTCGGCAAGATGATGCTAAGATAGACAAGCTCAAGTTCACGAGGAGCAGTATGTTTGGATCGATCGGCGGACCTGAACTGATTGTCATTTTTCTGGTCGCTTTGCTGATCTTCGGGCCGCGCAAGCTGCCCGAGCTCGGTCGGGCCATCGGCAAGGGTCTGGCCGAATTCCGGCGCGCCGCGGCGGACCTCAAGGACACTCTCGATACGGAAGTTGCGCGGGCCGATCAACCCGCTCCAAGAATCGACGCCACACCGGCCAGCCCCGGAGCCGGGGAAGCGCGGGATGAGACCGGGGCCGCCGATGCCGGGACCAGGGACGAAGAACGGCGCTGAGCTACCGACCATGAGCTTCCTGGGGCACCTCGAGGAGCTCCGGAAGAGGCTCTGGTGGTCGCTCCTGTTCCTGGCGGTCGCCTTCGCGCTCGCCCTTTCTTACGCGCACCGCATTCTCGACCTCTTCCTGGCTCCGATACGTCCCCTCCTGGGCGACACGAAGCCGGTCTATCTCGACCTGACCGAGCCTTTCATGCTTTACATGAAAGTGGCCTTCCTCGTGGCGATCTTCATCGCCGCCCCGTTCATCCTGTACCAGATCTGGGCGTTCATATCGCCCGGGCTCTACCCGCGGGAGCGCCGCTACGCCATCCCGTTCGTCCTGTCGGGAACCGGGTTCTTCCTGCTCGGCGGCGCCTTCGGTTATATGGTCGGGTTTCCAACCGCCTGCCGCTTTCTTCTCTCCGTCGCGGAAGGCTTTCAGCCGGCGCTGCGGATCAGCACCCTGTTCGCGTTCGAGAGCAAGATCGTCCTCGGGATGGGGCTGGTCTTCGAGCTGCCGACGGTCATCTACTTTCTGGCCCGCTTCGGCCTGGTCACCGCGGGCTTCCTCTGGAAGAATTTCAAGTACGCGGTGCTGATCATCTTCATCGTCGCGGCGATCATCACGCCCACCCCCGACGTCGTGACCCAGATGGTGTTCGCCGCGCCGATGATCCTGCTCTATCTGATCGGCATCCTGTTCGCGTACTTTTCCGGGCGAAGCCGCGCCGCCCCCGCGGGGTCGGACAAGGCGTGAGTTGGCGCGGCTCCGGCCGGACCGGAAGGGTCAGCCTGCCGGCCGGCTACGTTCCGGTGCGCTCGCAGGCGGCGTCATGGATCGCCCGGAGCGAATGCGCCGATGAGCTAGAGCGCGGCGACGCCGACCTGCTTCTCGCGGGTCGCAGCCGCCGCGACAAGCGCCCGGGTTCGGGGCGAGGCCCCCTCGTCCTGCTCAGCCTCGGAGGCGCTCCCGCGGTCGGCAAACGGGCGGTGCATGGCGGTTTCGCCGGCCCGCTCCTCGGCGGGCTCTACTGGGGATCGGGCCGGATCCTCGCGCAGCTTCACGCGGCGCTACGTCTTCGGGAGCACGGCATATCGACTCCAGACGTGCTCGCGGTCGGCTGGCGAGCGGTCTTCCCCGGGCTGGCGGCCCAGGCGATCGTGACCCGCGCCATCCCCGGGGCCGAGAACCTTTACGAAGCGGCGCGCCACGATGCCCCCTGGCGCCGCCGCCGCGTCATCCTGTCACAGAGCGCCGCGCTCGTGCGCGCCATGCACGATGCCGGTTTTCTGCATGCCGATCTTAACGTCACCAACCTGATCCTGGGTGGTACGGCGACGGGGGGTCGGATTCACGTGGTCGACCTCGACAAGGGGCGTTTCGTCGCGGAGGTCGGCCTGCGCGAGCGCGCCGCGAACCTGGCGCGGCTCGTCCGGTCCTATCGAAAGTGGATTCAAGGCGGCTCCAGGCTCACGCCGCGCGAGGAGATCTTCTTCCTGCGATGCTACAGCCAGTCCGACCGGGCGTTCCTGCGCTCCCTGCTCCGGAGGCTGGGCCGAGGCTAGGAACCAGTCCCCGGACAGGCTCCTAGGGCCCGCCTCCGTGATCGGGGTTGGCGGCGAGAAGCCTCAACGCCGCACCGACGACCTCCTCCACGTCGATCTCCTCGAGGCAGAAGGGCTTCCCCGAGGGGGCCGCCGGGCACTCGCGAAAGAAATCTTGCCGGCAGGGCGAGCAGGGATAGCGCTTGTCGACGATCGACAGGCGCCCCGCGGGCGCAACGGGCCCCGTGAGTGCGGGGGAGCCGGGCCCGAAGATCGCGACAGTCGGCACTCCGAGCGCGGCGGCGACATGCATCGGGCCGCTATCGTTGCCGACGAAGAGACGGCAGTGCTCCAGGATGCCCGCCATCTCCTTGATCGATGGGATGTCACCCGGCATCAGGAGAGAGCCCGCCGACACCGCCGCCGCGATCCGCTGCACCGGCCCTCGATCGGCCGGGCCGCCCAGAACAATCACCTGCGCACGAGCGTCCCGCATCAGCCGCTCTCCGAGGGCGGCGAAGCGATCCGGGTGCCAGGCACGGGGTCCCTTGGAGGCTCCCGGATGGAGGGCGATGAGAGGACGTCGTCGATCCCAACCCAGCGCCCCGAGGAGGGCCTCGCCGCGCGCCCGCGCCGCCGTGTCGAGGTGGAAGGTCGGCGCGAGGTCGGGCACCTCACACCCGAGAGCACGGGCCAGGCCCGCGAATACGACGGCGTGGTGCGTGCCCTCCGGCGGCAGGGGAAGGGGGTGGGTAAGGAGCGCGGCCCGGTGGTCGGTCGCATAGCCGATCCGAACCGGGATCCGGGCCAGAAAAGCGAGGAAGGCCGCCTCGAACGCCTTCTGGAACAGCAAGGCCAGGTCGAAACGGCCGCGGCGCAGTTCCGCCACCAGGCGCCCACGCCCGAGGAGACCGCGGTGACGCCCCGCCCGGTCGTACTCGATGAGATCGTCATAGTCGGGGCTGTCGCGCAGGGTCTCGAGGACCCAGCTCTTGGCCAGGATGGCGATGCGCGCCCGCGGGAAGCGCGCCCGTACGGCGCGCACCGCAGGGGAGATCATCACCACGTCGCCGATCCAGTTGTTCACCCGGATCAGGATCCGCCGGGGGTCGGCGGGAAGCGGCCGGCTCATCGGCTGGCGTCCCCGACGAGACCGAGAGCGGCGCGCGACAGGATCGGCATGCGGCGCGGCGCACATCGCGTGGTCCGCCTTTCCAGCAGCCCCCGGGCGGCGGCGGCCACAGCCTCCGGCGCGATCCCTTCCATGGATGAAGCATCGCGGAGCACGATGTGCGCCGGGCCGAGGGGAGCATTGAGGCGCGGATCGGTCGGGCCGAAGAGGGCAACTACCGGGCACCCGACGCCCCAGGCGAGGTGCATGGGCCCGGTGTCGGCGCCGATGAACAGATCGGCGCGCCGCAGAATGGCGGCTAAGGCGCGAAGTCCGATCGGTGGGGCCAGACTCGCCATCCCGCCGGAGCCGCGCACGATCTCCTCGGCGAGCGCCTCCTCGCCCGGTCCCCACACCACGAGCGGCGTCGCCCCGCCCGCCTCGCGCAGGAGACCGGCGAGCCGGGCGTAGTGCAGGGCCGGCCAGCGTTTATAGGCCTGCCGCCGGCTGGTGCCGGGGGACATCACCACCACCGGCCCGCCGTCCGGCGCGACCCGTCGCAAGACCTCCTCGGCTTCGCTCGCTTCTCGAGGGCGTTCCGGGAGGATCATCGCCACTTCGTCGCCGCGGGCCCCAAGCGCGCTGGCGAGCGTCAGGTTGCGCTCCACCCGGTTGAGGCTGCTGGAGGAGGGGCGTACCCATTCGTTGGCGAACAGGAAGCTTCCCTCGCGGCTCGATCCGGGGCCGAACCCGACGCGCCGAGGTGCTCCGGTGAACAGGGCGAGGAGGCCGCTCTTGAGGCTTCCCTGGAAGTCCAGGGTCACCGAGAAGCGGCGGCCGCGCAGCGCGCGGCGCAAGCCGGCAAGCCGCGCGACGAGCGCGCCCGGACGGTCTTCCCGTGCTTCGCGACGAGGAAAGAGAATCACTTCGTCGATCTCAGGATGTCCCTCGAGCAGCTCCCGCGACAGCTCCTCGACGATCCA
>JBGPLZ010000118.1:0-9444 GCA_041486695.1 Acidobacteriota bacterium
CATCGAGCGCCAGGAGCACGCCGGCCTTCTGCAGGGATTCGTTGTACTTCATCATCGCGGCCACCTTCTCGGCGTCCGGCAGGGCGCCCGGTGCCGCCTTCTCGTACCCCTTCGGGATCATCAGCATCATGAATCGCATCGTCATCCTCCTAGAGCTCGAAGGTCTCGCGGATCTCGCAATCGCTCTCCTGGCGATAGCGCCCCGGAGCGTCGACCGTCACGAACCGCTTGGTCCACTCGATCGCCTCTTCCCTCGACTTCGCCTGGATGATCGCGTAGCCGGCGACCAGCTCCTTCGTTTCGGCGAAGGGGCCGTCGATCACCGTCCGCTTGCTTCCCGAGTACCGCACCCGCGCCCCCTTCGAGCTCGGCTGCAGCCCCTCGCCCGCGAGGATCACCCCGGACTTCAGTCCTTCCTCGAAGAACGCCCCCATGGCCGAGAGGAGCTTCTCGTCCGGGAGGACGCCCGTCTCGGTGTCGTGGTCGGCCTTGAGCAGGCCCATGAAGCGGATCGTGCCGGGCCTCCGGGCGGGCGGGGGGGCGGCGCGGAACTGCTCTTCATTCTCCCGCCAGCCGCCAGGCTGCTCCGCGGGGTCGGCCGGGAAGTCCTCCAGTTCGAAGAGCTGCCGGATCTCGACCTCGCCCTCCTGGAAGGGGATGCGCTTCGCCCATTCGACCGCGTCTTGCTTCGATTTCGCCTGGATCAGCCAGTAGCCGGCGACCAGCTCCTTGGTCTCGGCAAACGGCCCGTCGGTCACCGTGACCTTGCCGCCGGCGTGCCGGACGCGCGCGCCCTTCGAGCTCGCCTGCAGCCCCTCGACCGCGAGCAGCGCGCCGGCCTTGGCCAGCGCCTCGTTGTACTTGCCCATCTCCGCCAGGGTCTTCTCGTCCGGCCGGATGCCCGCCTCGCAGTTCGTGGTCGCCTTCACCATCATCAGGAATCGCATCAGGGTGCCCCCTCCTCGTTTCGAGCCGGGCTTCCGGACGGAATCGACCGGATCAGCGCGTCTCTATCATGTACGTCGAACGAGGCCGGGTGAGATCGACACGAACTACAATTATTATTCAGCTCGTGCCGGGGGTCCACGGATGAGCATTCTTGGCCTATACCTGACTTCGGTCCTCATCTGGGGGTCCACCTGGCTCGCCATCACCTTCCAGTTCGGGACGGTTCCTCCCGCCGTGTCGGTGGTGTACCGGTTCGCCCTCGCAGGCCTGATCCTCCTCGCCTGGGCCCGCATCAAGAGTCTGCGCCTTCGATTCTCGCCGAGCGAGCATCTTTGGATGGCGCTGCAGGGCTTTCTGCTCTTCGGCATCAATTACCTGTGCGTCTACCTCGCCGAGGCCGAGATCACCTCGGGGCTCGTGGCGGTCGTCTTCTCGCTCCTGGTCGTTCTGAACATCGCCGGGACCCGGATCTTTTTCGGCACCCCCGTGAAACCTCTCACCATGCTCGGCGCCGCGCTGGGGATCGGCGGAATCGCGCTGGTGTTCCTGCCGGAAATCGTTCGCGGAACCACCAAGGGAACCCTCGCGCTCGGCGCAGCCTTCGCTTTGGGCGGAGCGCTCACCGCATCTCTGGGGAACATCGTGGCGTACCGGAATCACGGGCGCGGGCTTCCGGTGGTTCAGATGAATACCTTCGGGATGCTCTACGGCGCCCTGTTCGTGGCCCTGTTCGCTCTCCTCACCCGCCAACCGTTCCGGTTCGACGGGTCGCCGCGCTATCTGATCTCCCTCGCCTACCTTGCGGTGTTCGGCTCGATCCTGGCGTTCGGAGCCTTTCTCGAGCTTCTGGGTCGAATCGGGGCCGACCGCGCCGGCTACGTCACGGTCGCCATCCCGATCGTGGCGTTGCTCTTTTCCGCCCTGTTCGAGGGGCTGCGCTGGCATCCATCTCTGGGGGTCGGGATGCTGCTCTGCCTGGCGGGGAACATCGCGGTTCTGTGGGGAAGAAGAGCCCCGCAGCGATAGGATGTTCTCCTGCGGCAGGCGTTATGATGTCGCCCATGTCGTCGGGAACGCCGGCCCTAACTCCCGCCAGCGACCGATCGCTCCTGGTCATCCTCGGCGACCGGATCGCGTCCGACATCCATGCCCGCGTGCGCCGGCTCCTGCTGCGCCTCGACGGTGCGGCGATCCCGGGCGTGATCGACCTCAGCCCCGCCTATGCGTCGATCCTGATCCGCTTCGATCCGCGCCACACCGATCACGACGCGCTCGCGCCGCGGCTGCGGGCCCTGATGGCCGGTCTCGACGAAATGCCCTTGCCGGAGCCCCGTCTGGTCGACATACCCGTCCGCTACGGCGGCGCGGACGGCCCCGACCTCGAGGATGTCGCCCGGTTTGCGGGGATCACGCCGGACGAGGTGGTGGCGCTGCACGCGGGGACGATCTACGACGTCCACTTCCTGGGGTTCGCCCCCGGCTTCGCCTACATGGGGGTGGTGCCGGAAGCGATCGCCTGCCCGCGTCGTGATCATCCCCGGCGCGCGGTCCCCGCTGGCAGCGTCGGCATCGCCGGGTCCCAGACCGGCGTCTACTCCTGCCGCACCCCGGGCGGCTGGCGCCTCGTCGGCCGCACACCCCTCGTGATGTTCGACGTGGCGCGCGCGCCGATGTCCCGCCTGATGGTCGGTGACCGCGTCCGCTTCGTGCCGGCCGCCGGCGGGCCGGCCGCCGAGCCGCGCGCGTGAGCGGGACGATCGCCGTCCTCGATCCCGGCCTGTTCACGACCGTGCAAGATCTCGGTCGCCCCGGGCACGCCCGGCTCGGCGTGTCGGCGGCCGGCGCCGCCGATTCGATCGCGCTGCGGATCGCCAACCGCCTGGCCGGGAACCCCGAAGGCGCGCCGGCTCTCGAGATGACCCTGCGCGGCGGTCGCTTCCGGTTCGGCGCCGAGGCCTTCATCGCCGTTGCCGGCGCCGACCTGGACGCGGCGATCGACGGGCGGCCGATGAAGTCGTGGAGCGCGGCCCCGGTGCCGGCTGGCGCGACGCTCGCCTGCGGCATGGCGCGGCAGGGCGCCCGCGCCGTGCTTGCCGTGCGCGGCGGCCTGATCGTGCCGCCGGTCCTCGGCAGCGCTTCGACGCATGTCCCGAGCGGTCTGGGCGGCCTCGAGGGACGGGCGCTGCGGCGCGGCGACCTGCTCGCGGTCGGGGACCCCGTCCCGGGCCCGGCGCCGGTCGCCCGCCGCCTCCGCCCGGAGGTGCGCGCGCCTCTCGCCGCCGCGGCCCCCGCCGTGCTGCGGGTCACGTCGGGCGCGCACGCCGCCCAGTTCGGCGAGCCCGCGCGCGACCTCCTGCTCGGCGCGGAGTTCACCGTCAGCGCCTCCTCCGATCGGATGGGAGTCCGGCTCGAGGGACCGGAGATCCCGCCGCCCCTGGCCGGGCGGATGCTCACCGAGGGGATGCCGCTCGGCGCGGTCCAGATTCCCCCGGGTGGACAACCGGTGATTCTCTTCGTCGACCCCCAGACGACGGGCGGCTATCCGGTGATCGCCTGCGTCGCGTCGGTGGACCTCCCCCTGGTCGGGCAGCTGCGGCCGGGGGTCCGCGTGCGCTTCACGATGATCTCTCTCGCGGAGGCGCGCGGCCTGCTGCATCGCCAGGAGGAGATGATCGCGTCGGAGGACCTCTTTTGAACGACTCCCCGCGGACCATCGGGCCCGAGGCCTGGCGCGCCCTCATCGCGGCATTTCTCGGCTGGATGCTCGACGGCATGGACATCATGCTGTACGCCCTCGCCCTCGAGCCGATCCGCGCGGAATTCGGCCTCACCGCCTCCGCCGCGGGCGCGCTGGCATCGGCCACGCTCGTCACCTCGGCAATCGGCGGCGCGGCGGCGGGCTGGCTCGCCGACCGCGTCGGGCGGGCCAGGGTTCTCGTCTGGTCGATCCTCGTCTACTCGCTCGCCACGGGGGCGACCGCAACGGCCGGCGGCATCGTGGCTCTCGCGTTCTGGCGGGCGGTCGTCGGCTTCGGTCTCGGCGCCGAATGGTCGGCCGGGTCGGTGCTGGTGGCCGAGACCTGGCCGTCGTCGCACCGCGGCAGGGCGATCGGCTTCGTGCAGTCCGGCTGGGCGATCGGCTATCTTCTGGCCGCGGCTCTCGCGGCCGTCGTCGTGCCGCGCTTCGGCTGGAGGGCGCTCTTTCTCATCGGCGTACTGCCGGCGCTGCTCACCTTCTGGATCAGGCGCCGCGTGCAGGAGCCGGCGGTCTGGAAGCGCCAGGTCGCCGAGCGGGCGGGCGGGCGCGGCGCGCTCGACACCTCGGCGCTGTTCAGGCCGCCGCTCCGCCGCCTCACCCTCGCGGCGACGGGGCTGAGCACGTCGCTCCTGTTCGCCTACTGGGGACTGTTCACCTGGGTACCGGCCTTCTTGAGCAGCCCGGCGTCGCAGGGCGGGGCGGGATTGGGGCTGGTCCGATCGGCCGGCTTCATCGTGCCGATGCAGATCGGCGCGTTTCTCGGCTACACCCTGTTCGGAGCCTGCGCCGACCGTCTGGGCCGGCGGCCTGCCTTTCTGCTGTTCGTCCTCGCGGCGGCGGTGCTGGTGCCGATCTATGGCCTGGCGGCGCACCACCCGACGACGCTGCTCGTCCTGGGGCCGATGGTCGGCTTCTTCGGCCACGGATATTTCAGCCTGTTCGGCGCGCTGCTCGCCGAGCTCTTCCCATCGTCGATCCGCGCCACCGCGCAGGGGTTGTGCTACAACACCGGGCGGGCGCTGAGCGCCCTGGCGCCGTTCGGCATCGGGGCGGCTGCCGACCGTCTTGGCTACGGCACGGCGCTCGGGCTGACGGCCGGGTTCTATCTCCTCGGGGCGGCGCTGGTCTTCCTGTTGCCCGAGACGAAAGGACGGGAGCTGGAGTGAGCGACGCCGTGCGGACGATCGATCTGAACTGCGACATGGGCGAGATCCCGCTGCTCGTCGCCGACGGCACCCAGGAGGCGATCCTCGCTCATGTCACCTCTGTCAACGTCGCCTGCGGGGCGCACGCCGGCGACGACCCGACCATCGAGGCGACGATTCGCGCCGCGCTGGCTCACGGACGCAGCATCGGCGCCCACCCCGGCTATCCGGACCGGGGGCACTTCGGTCGCCGCCTCCTGTCCCTCACGCCGGAAGAGGTGGCGCGGACGGTCGCGGACCAGGTCGAGCATGTCGCCGCAATCGTGGCGCGCTGCGGCGGGCGGCTCGTGCACGTCAAGCCGCATGGCGCCCTGTACAACGCTGCGGCGCGCGACCTCGCGCTCGCCGAGGCGATCGCCGCCGGAGTGGCGCGGGTGCGCCCCGATCTGATCCTCGTCGGTCTCGCCGGCTCGCCGTGCCTCGGCGCCTATGCGCGCGCCGGCTTCGCGGTCGCCGCCGAGGCATTCGCCGACCGTCGCTACGAGTCCGACGGGACGCTGCGCTCCCGCACCTTCCCGGACGCGCTCCTCACCGATTCGGACGAAGCGGCGGCGCAGGCGGTGGGCATCGCGCGCGACGGCGCCGTGACGGCCGCGGGCGGCGCGCTCGTGCCGATCGACGCCGCGACCCTGTGCCTGCACGGTGACACGCCGGGCGCGGCCCGCATCGCCGCGGCCGTGGCGGCGCGCTTGCGCGCCGCCGGAGTCGTCCTGGCCGCGCCGTGCCGGCCCGCTTGAATCCGACCGGCCGGAGACCTATGTTCCCGCCTCGTGAACAGGGACCTCGCGGCCATCGCACTCGTCCTGGCGCTCGCGCCTATCGCGCCAGCCGCCGCGATCGAAGTGCCGCAGACGCGCCAGGAATTTGTGCAGGCGGTCGCGGCCGGCAGAGGAGCGACCGCGGTCGAAACGCTCAAGGTCGACCAGCCATTGCGCCGCGTGTACGCCCTGCTCCAGGAGAAAGCGAAAACCTGTCTGGACGTCGAGGTGCGACGGACTACCTACGTGGGCTATACGGAGAGAAGTTCATCGGGCTACAACCCCACGGTGCGGCTCGTCGGGAAGGATCGGGCGGAATTCACGCTGCAGGTCGCGCACAACCCGCGTGGAGTTGGACACACTGCTCCGCCGGGCGGCCTCTTCATAATGGCCGCTGATCTCCGATCGATCGACGGTGGTCACACCGAGATCGTCCTGTACCGGCCCACCATGGGGGTGAAGAAGATCGTCGCGACCCTCAAGCAGTGGTTCGCCGGCGACCCCGCGCCCTGCCCCAAGCTCAAGTAGCCCGCGACAAAAGGTCTGCGGCGGACCAAGATGTCAGGGAACGCGAGCGTATTCCATCTTGACGAGCAGGATCTCCGTCCGCTCTTCGAGGTACGGCGTGCTCGGGTTGTTGGTGTAGAGACGCGGGCTCGGGATCATCGCCGCGAGCCGCGCCGCTTCTTCGGGTTCGAGGTCCGCGGCGGCCTTCCCATAGTAGTGCTGCACAGCGGCTTCGGCGCCGTAGATTCCGTCACCCCATTCGATCACGTTCAGATAGACCTCGAGAATGCGCCGTTTGCTGAGCACGTGCTCGATCATCATGGTGATCACGGCTTCCTGCGCTTTGCGCAAGTAGGTGCGCCGTTGCG
This sequence comes from Acidobacteriota bacterium, assembly GCA_041486695.1. Classification (GTDB taxonomy): domain Bacteria; phylum Acidobacteriota; class Polarisedimenticolia; order Gp22-AA2; family Gp22-AA2; genus JBGPLZ01. The sequence continues at coordinate 6,545 of JBGPLZ010000118.1, forward strand.
AGAGGAACAGGTTCCTGGCGAGCTGCTGGCTGATCGTCGAGGCGCCGCGGAGGATGCGCCCCCTCCGCGCGTTCTTCTCGAAGGCCTCCTGGATGGCTTCCACGTCGAACCCTTCGTGGTCGAGGAACTTCTGGTCTTCGGCGGCGATGACGGCGCGTTTCAGGTGCTCCGAGATTTGCTCGTACGGCACCCAATGGTGCTGGAGGCGCGCCATCGGGTCGCTCGAGCGCAGGCGTTCGAGGCCGCTCTGCATGAATGAGGTCGTCTGCGGGTTGTGCTCTCGCAGCCGCCACACCTGCCAGAAGATCCAACCGTGGTAGACCCCGAGCACCAGCGTGAGCAGGGCGAACAGCCGGGTCAACCAGCGGCGGAACCGCCGCGGCCGTGCCTTGGAAGCGCGCCGGGCTGCCGGAGCCATGCACCTATCCTCCTGCCGAGAATCTAGGTGCGGTCACGGTGATTTCGCCAGCCTTCGCGGAGGATGAGAGGGATGGCCGATCACCGGCCGCCCGGCGCGGCAGGGGACGCCGGGCGGCCGGCAGAGCGTGACGCTCTACTGTCCCCGCGTGTACCAGGTGCCGCCAGGGCCGCTGTAGCTGATCCCCTCGCCCCAGACGACGTAGTTCTTCCCGTTCGAATCGACCGTGATCTCGCCGTAGTCGCCGTACGGGAAGGCGTAGCCGTTGACGCTCTTGTAGGGCGCCCCCGAGGTCTGGTCCGAGATGCGGAGATCGGCGCTCCAGCTCGAGCCGCCGTTCGTGGTGCGCTTGTACCAGGTGTTCCACCCCGTCTGGCTGAGGATTCGGTCGTCCTGCCAGACGACGCGAAAATCACCGGCCGTGGTCGGGTGCGCGGCTACCATGGGGAAGCCATTGTTCACGCTGGCGGAGGCGACCGAAAGCTTCTGGCGCGCGCTCCAGGTGACGCCGTCGGTCGAGGTCTTGAAGTAAATCTGTTCCGGCACGTCCGGCGTGTCGTTGACGTTGTAGACGATCATGAGCTTCCCCGCACTGTCGATCGCGAGCGCCGCCTGCGTCCCCAGGAATCCCTGACCGCAACCCGCAGCCCAGGCACAGAGGGGGACTTCACGCGAGGTGTCGATGTGAGTGTCCGTCCACGACATGCCGCCATTCGTCGTCTTCAGGACCTCGACGTTGGAATCCCCGTTGTAATTGTTCCCGCTGCTGTAATTGCTGGTCGCGAAGTAGGCGACCATCGGGTTCGACGGCGAGACGACGGCGCCGGAATGGAACCAGTAGCGCGTGTCGCTGTTCGTCTTCACCGGCGCCGAGAACGAGACGCCGAAATCGTGCGACGAGACGATGTAGCTGTCGCTGGAATTGAATCCGAGATAGACGTGCTGACCGTCCCGGGAGATGCCGAGCCACGGCTTGTCGTTCCACTGCGGCTTCTTCCCATTGCCCGACCACGAGATGCCCGTGGACCAGGTGACGCCGCGGTCCAGCGACCTCACAAAGGTGGAGCCGGGAGTGAACGCGTCGAGCCACACAGCGTAGACCCAGCCGGTCGACGCAACGACAATCTGTGGATCGTATTGGGACTTGCCGGAGGTGGACAGGAACTGCTCCACCCAGGTGGCGCCGCCATCCGTGGATCGCCGCAGGACGATCGCGGGCATCTTGCAGTTGCCGCACGGCTTCGGTCCAGTGTAGCGCGTCGTCAGCTGGTACACGTAGTTCGGATTGACCGGGTCGACCGCGGTCGCCGGCTCCCAGTCGTCCTGGCCGCTCATGACCCGCTCCGAGTCCCATCCGGACGGGGCCGCCGCGGGGGCCGCCGCGACCATCGTCTCCGCGACATACGATTCCCCGGTCCCGACCTTCTTCCCCTTCTCATCTCCCGTCTGTCCGCTCTTCGTCATCTCCGGACTGGCCGCAAAGCATCCGGCGACCGTAAGCGCGAGCAGGACCCTCGGCAGGTGCGTCCAGACTTGCCAGTCAGGGCATCGCTTCCCGATCGATCCCATGTCTCCCCCCCCACGAATGTATTCCTGGTTTTCTTGAAAAGCCCTCTGCCGAGCCATCGACGCGTCATTCAGCGGAGAGCGACTGGAGGCGCCCGTGCGGGCACGCGCCGCCCCTCGGGTGCGACGCGGGACCGGAGTCCGCTCCCCATCGTGTTGCTGCCTATGAAACGGAATCAGTTGGATTACTGAGCGAGCGAACTATATCACCTGCTAGGCCCGGGTCGGCGACGAGACCTCCTCGGCCCGCTCCTGCTGCTGCAGCTGCCACATCCGGGCGTAGTGCCCGCCGGCGGCAAGGAGCGCGTCGTGCGTGCCGCGCTCGACGATCCGGCCGCCGTCCATCACGAGAATCTGGTCGGCCCCCATCACGGTGGACAGGCGGTGCGCGATCACCAGCGTGGTGCGGCCGACCTGGATGCGGTCGAGCTCGGCCTGGATCGCCTTCTCCGACTGCGAGTCGAGCGCCGAGGTCGCCTCGTCGAAGATGAGAATCGCGGGGTTCTTTAGAAGCGCCCGGGCGATCGCGACGCGCTGCTTCTCGCCCCCCGAGAGTTTCAGCCCCCGCTCGCCGACCCCGGTCTCGTAGCCGTCGGGAAGCGTCACGATGAAGTCATGGATGTGGGCGGTGCGCGCGCTGGTCGAGCAGCCCGAAGAGCCGCTCGATGTTGGTGAGCGACTGCTTGACCTCGCGATACATCATTCCGAGGAGGTTCAACGGCGAGGAGAGCTGCAGCAGGTAGGCATTGACCAGCACGAGGTCGCCGACCGTGAGCCGGCCGCCGACCACTCCGGCGGCCGCGCGCCACATCATCGCGGTGACGCCGACCGCCACGATGACGGTCGGGCCGAGGTTGAGCAGGGCGAGCGTCTTCTGGGCCAGGACGTTGGCGTCCTCCGGGCGGCGCAGGCTCTC
>JBGPLZ010000119.1:0-9281 GCA_041486695.1 Acidobacteriota bacterium
GCCCGGCGACTTGCCTGGCGCGGCGCTTCACGCTGGGGGTCCCTCGCCGATGCGGGCGGTCACGTTAGGCCCGCGCCATTACCAGCATCAGCCGCTCAGGCTGAGGTCGCAGTCCTGTACGGGTGGGCCTTGGATAGTGGTCACGCCGAGATCGCTTCCAATGCCGGCAGGGTCAGCGCCGCTCACCCCGCGCCCTTCAGCCTCCAAACGTTAGAGGAATCGCTGGTGTGAAGCGCCGCGCCCTGCAGTCGCCGGGTCGTGTGAGACCGAGCGACCGGGGCCCCGCCGCGCGCTTCACAGCGCGGTGGGTGGGAGCGAGGCGAACCGAGGGGAGGCTCGCGCAGCGAGCCGGACCCGTGCCCGGCGATTGCAGGGCGCGGCGCTTCGCACCGTGGGTCCCGCGGGCGGTATGATCCGGCGACAGGGAGGGAACGATGAGCGCTCTTACGCACGTCCGTAAGGCGGTGGCATCCGACGCGCCGGCGCTGGCCGGGCTTTCGGGCCAGCTCGGGTACCCCACGGATGCGACGGCGCTGGCCACCCGGGTAAGGGAGCTGCGGCGGCACAAGGAGCAGTGCGTCTTCGTGGCCGAAGCCCCGCCCGGACTGGTGATCGGTTGGGTCCAGGTCGCGGTGCACCACTCGCTCATGGCCGACGCCGAGGGGGAAATCGTCGGCCTGGTGGTCGACGCGGCGCAGCGTGGCCGGGGCGTCGGACGACGGCTCATGGAGGCCGCCGAGGGCTGGATCTCGGGCCGGGGGCTGACCGCCGTGCGGCTCCGTTCCCGCGTGCAGCGCGTCGAGGCGCACCGCTTCTACGAGCGGCTCGGTTATGCGCGCATCAAGGAGCAGATCGTCCTGCGCAAGGAGCTCCCCTTGGAGCGGCGCTGAAGTGGTGTATCCTGCGTCCGCACTGGGGGTTGAGGCATGCGCGGTCTTTATTTCGACTGTTTTTCCGGCATCAGCGGCGACATGGTGCTCGGCGCCCTGGTCGACCTGGGCGTGGCGCCCGCGCATCTGCGCCGCGAGCTGAAGAAGCTGGCGGTCCGGGGCTGGTCGCTCGACGTCTCCCGCGTGACCCGGGCCCATCTCGGGGGGACCAAGGTCGACGTGGAGCTCGATGCGAGGCCGCGGCAGCCCGAGCGCGGCCTCGATGCGATAAGGCGGCTGATCGCCTCGAGCCGCCTGTCGCCGAAGGTTCGCGCCAAGGCGATTGCCTGTTTCGAGGCGCTCGTCCGGGCCGAGTCCCGGGTGCACCGGATCCCCGAGGCGGAGGTGCACCTCCACGAGGTCGGCGCGGTGGACGCCATCATCGACATCGTCGGCGCGATGATCGGCATGGAAGCGCTCGGCTGGCCGCGCGTCGTCTGCTCGCCGCTGCATGTCGGGCGCGGCATGGTGACCATGGAGCACGGCACCTTCCCGATCCCGCCCCCGGCCGTCGCGGAGCTGCTGCGGGGGAAACCGTGCTACGCCACGAGCGTCGAAGGAGAGCTGGTCACGCCGACCGGGGCCGCCATCGTGGCCACCCTGGCCACCGACTTCGGGCCGCTGCCGTCGATGCGCCTCGAGACGATCGGCTACGGCGCCGGGTCACGGGAGATCCCCAACCACCCGAACCTGCTGCGCGCGCTGTGTGGCGAGCTGCTCGACGACGGGGCCCTGCGCGAGACGGTGATCGTGATCGAGACGACGATCGACGACATGAATCCGCAGATCTATGGCCACCTGATGGAGCGGCTGTTCGACGCCGGCGCGCTCGAGGTCTTCTACACCTCGATTCAGATGAAGAAGAACCGGCCGGGCACGCTGGTGACGATCATCTGCCCGGAGCCGCGACTGGAGAGGGTCCGCGACGTCATCTTCCGGGAGACGACCACGATCGGCTTCCGCTACCTGCCCATGGGACGGATCGAGCTCGGACGCCGGATCGAGACGGTCGCCACGCCGTGGGGGCCGGTGCGCATGAAGGTCTCATGGCACGGGGGTGAAGTCGTGCAGGCCACCCCGGAATACGAGGATTGCCGGGCGGCCGCCCTCAAGGCGGGGGTTCCCGTGAAGCAGGTACAGCAGGCGGCGGCGCACGCATTCGAGCACACGCGGGGGCGCCAAAAAGCCGCCCCAAAGAAGCCGGCGGCGCGCCGGAGGAGGCGACGGTGATCTACGACAAGGTCAAGGCGGGACGGATGCTGCGCGTGGTTCTCGAGGTCGCCGCCGGCGCGCTCGACCTGGCGGCCCAGCCGGGCGGCGAGCCTAGCTTGAGGACCTCGGTCCTGCAAGGGGAAAAGACCATGCGGGGGTTCGCCGCGAAGGGCGACGTCGACGCCATGTACCACGAATATCTCCGCCTCCTCGAGACCGGGCCGACGGTGGGGGCGACGCTTGATCGCCGCCACTACATCAGCTTCGAGTCCGAGTTCTATCGTTTCGTGAAGCTCTATTGGGAACGCGACTGATGGCGCACAAGTTCTACCTGACGACGCCCATCTACTACGTCAACGACCAGCCCCACATCGGCCATACCTACACGACCGTCGTCGCCGATGTCATCGCCCGGTTCCGCCGCATGACCGGTCAGGATGTCCGGTTCCTGACCGGCACCGACGAGCACGGCCAGAAGATCGAGCGCGCCGCCCAGGCCCGCGGCCTGCAGCCGCGGCAGCTGGCCGATCAGGTGGTGGAACGGTTCCAAGCGCTCTGGAGCAGGCTCGGGATCAGCAACGACGACTTCATCCGTACCACCGAAGATCGCCACCGGCGCGGTGTCCTGAAGCTCTACGAGAAGATCAAGTCCCGGGGCGACATCTACAAGGATGCCTACAAGGGCTGGTACTGTACCTCCTGCGAGTCGTTCTACCCCGAGAGCCAGATCGTCGATGGGCGCTGCCCCGACCAGGGGCACAAGGTCGATTGGACGGAGGAGGAATCCTACTTCTTCCGCCTGTCCAAGTACCGGGAGCCGCTGCTGAAGCATTACCGCGATCACCCCGACTTCGTCTTCCCCGAGACGCGCCGGAACGAGGTGGTCGCCTTCGTCGAGGCGGGGCTCAAAGATCTGTCGATCAGCCGCAGCAGCTTCGCCTGGGGGATCCCGCTGCCCGACGACCCGCGCCACGTGCTGTACGTCTGGTTCGACGCCCTCAGCAATTACATCACCGCCCTCGGCTACGGAGCGGATCGCAAGCTCTATGCGCGCTATTGGCCGGCCGACGTGCACCTGGTCGGCAAGGACATCCTCCGCTTCCACGCCGTCTACTGGCCCGCGTTCCTGCTGTCCGCCGAAGAGCCCCTGCCGCGGAGGGTGGTGGCGCACGGCTGGTGGCTGCGCGACGCGGCCAAGATCTCGAAGTCGAAGGGAGGCGTCGTCGATCCCGTCCCCTTGATCGACGCCTTCGGCGTCGATCCGGTGCGCTATTTCCTGCTGCGGGAGATGGTTTTCGGACAGGACGCGAATTATTCGGACGAGGCGTTCATCGACCGGGTCAACAGCGACCTGGCGAACGATCTCGGCAACCTCCTCAGCCGCACGCTCAAGATGATCGAGGACTTCGCCGAGGGGAAGATCCCGAAAGTGGACGCCCGCTTTCGCGAGGACGAACCGCTCAAGGCGGCCGCGCGGGAGGCCTGGACCGGACTGGTCAAGAACTTCGAAGGCCTCGATTTCGGGGCCGGGCTGGGACGCGTCTGGGATTTCATCTCGCTCCTCAATCGGTTCATCGTCCAGAACGAGCCCTGGAAGCTGGCCCAGGATCCTGGACGGCGCTGGGCGCTCGACTCGGTTCTCTACAGCGTCGCCGAGGGACTGAGGATCGTCGCCCTGCTCGTCACCCCCGTCATGCCGGCCGCGGCGGCGGAGATCTGGAAGCGCCTCGGCATCAAGGCCGATGTCACCGCCGCCAGCCTGGAGCATTTCGCCTGGGGAGAGCTGAAGCCGGGCGCCGCGATCGCGCGCGGCGAGTCGCTCTTTCCGCGCATCGACAAGGCCCGCTACCTCGCGGACGCGCGGGCCGACAAGGAGGCCACGATGGAAACGCAGAACCCTTCCGGGCCGCCTCCCGCGGGCCCGGCGGCCGCGGCGGCGCCTGCAGTAGAGCTTGCGGCGGCACCCGCGACGGCCGACACGACAATCAGCATCGACGATTTCGCCCGGGTGCATCTCAGGACCGCCAGGGTCCTCTCCGCCGAGAAAGTGGTCGGAGCCGACAAGCTGCTCAAGCTGACGGTCGACGTCGGCGCCGAGACCCGCACCATCGTGGCCGGCATCGCGATGCGCTACGCACCCGAGACATTGGTCGGCAAGACGATCATCGTCGTGGCGAATCTGAAGCCGGCCAAGCTGCGGGGCGTCCTGTCCCAGGGGATGCTGCTCGCCGCGTCGGACGACTTAGGCACGCCGTACATCCTGACCACCGAGGAGCCGGTTCCTCCGGGCTTCAAGGTCCGCTGACCGGATGCCGACCCACAGCGACAGTCACGCGCACCTGACGATGGCGGCCTTCGACCCCGATCGCGAGCAGGTGATCGAGCGCTGCCGCGAGGCCGGCCTGGCCCACGTCATCACCGTCTCGTCGTACCGCGGGGACGCACAGCGCTGCGCCGACCTGGCGGCCCGGCACGACTTCATCCACTTCACCGCCGGCCTTCATCCTCACGAGGCCAAAGACTGGAGCGACGAGGTCGCCCGTGATCTGCGCGCCGCGGCGGCGCATCCCAAGGCGGTGGCGATCGGCGAGATCGGGCTCGACTACCACTACAACTACTCCGAGCCCGAGGCGCAGCGCCAGGTGTTCCGGCTGCAGATCGCCCTGGCGCGCGACATCGGGCTGCCGATCGTGGTCCACACCCGCGAGGCCTGGGAGGACACCTTCGCGATCCTGCGCGACGAAGGGGCCGCCGTCAACGGCGGCGTCTTCCACTGTTTCTCCGGCGGGACCGAGGAGGCGCGGCGCGGCCTCGATCTCGGTTTCCACCTGTCGTTCGCCGGACCCGTGACCTTCAAGAACGCCGGCAGGCTGCGGGAGGCTGCCGCGTTCGCCCCGCTCGATCGGATCCTGACGGAGACGGACGCCCCATTCCTGACTCCCCACCCGCACCGCGGCACCCGCAACGAGCCGGCCCGCGTCCTGCTGGTCGCCGAGGCGATCGCAACCCTCAAGAACCTCCCCGCCGACGCCGTCGGCGAGGCGGCGACGCGCAACCTCGAGAGCGTCTTCCGCGTGCCTCGCAGAACCTAGGGGCGAGTCCGAGCCGCATTGACGCAAGCCGGGGGCGCGCGTAGCATGATCGCATGTTGAGCCACTGCGTATCGTGCGGCGCGCCGCTTCGGGAGAACGAGTTCACCTGCGACGCCTGCGGCCAGCGGCTGGCCGGAACCCGCGAGGTCGTCGTCGAGCCCCTCCGGCAGGAGGCCATGGTGGCCTACGGCCTGCTGCAGAGCGCGGGGTTCCATCCGATCCTGGCCTTTCTCGACGACCGCGGCCAGCCCCATCCAATCGACCCCGAGGCGAGCTTCGGGGAGGGCGCAGGCCTGATGATCCCGGTGACCACCGCCTTCGGGGTCTTCGTCCCCGAGGAGGAGGCCGCGGAGTCGTTCGGGGTCCTGGAAGACGCCCGACGCTCGGGTGCGGGGGCGGGACAGGATCAGACGGACGATTGATCCGCCGAATGCTATAAGGACGCCACCCCCATGGAGCAAAACACCCGCGTGCTGCGCCAGGAACTCAAGCGGTTCATCGTGCGGCGTCTTCAGCTCGAGAGTGTCGATCCGGTCGCCATGGCCGACGAGGCGCAGCTCGTCGGCGGCGGGCTCGACCTCGACTCGATCGATCTCCTGGAGCTCGTCGTCGGCCTCGAAAAGGAGTACGGCATCAAAATCGCCGACGTGGCGGAAGGGCGCCGGGCTCTGGCGTCGCTGCCGACCCTGGTCGAGTTCGTGGGGTCGAGACGCGGCGGCTCCTCATCCGGCCGATGACCGATGAAGGCGCGATCGGGGTGGTGGCCGTCATCCCCGCCTATGATGCGGCCGAGACCGTGGGCGCGGTCGTGAGCGGAGCGCTGCGGCACCTGCCGCGCGTCCTGGTGGTGGATGATGGCTCGTCCGATGGCACCGCGGCGCGCGCTGCCGCAGCGGGCGCAGATGTCGTTCGCCATGCCGCGAATCTCGGCAAGGGCGCGGCGCTGCGAACCGCGTTCGCCCGCCTTCTTGCGGAACGCGCCGCCGGGAATGGAGCGCCGCCCCTCGAAGGCGTGTTGACCCTGGACGCCGATGGCCAGCACGACCCGGAGGATATCCCGCGCTTCATCGACGTCTTCCGGCGCGAACGTCCCGCCATCATCGTCGGCTCCAGGGCCTCCGACTTCCGGCAGATGCGCGGGCCGCGGCGGGCCATGAACCGGTTCTCCTGCGCGGCCCTGCGCTTCTTCGTCGGCGCAACCCTCCCCGACTCGCAGAGCGGCTTCCGGCTGTACGACGTCGGCTTCCTGGAACGGGTCCGCCTGCGCGGGGCGCGCTACGAGGCCGAGATGGAAGCGCTGATGCACGCTGCCGGTTGGGGCCTGCCGCTCGCCTCGGTGCCGATCCGGCTGCGGATCGTGGATGGATGGTCGACCAGCCACTACCGTTTCTGGACCGACACCTTCCGGATCATCGGCTCCGTCCTGCGCCTCTGGTCCGCGCGCCGCCTCGGCCGGAAGGACTGAGCCGCGGCAAGCGCTTGCCGACTTCAGGGCCGTTTATAATGCGCCGCATGGCCGTTCCGCGGACCCGGCTGCTTCACGACAGGCTGCTCGCCAACCTCGACGCCACTCCGGCGCGCCCCGTGCTGCGGACGCTGCCCGGAGATCGCCGCCTCGACCTCGCCGGGTTCCAGAGCCGCATCGCCGGCGCCGAGCGGCGCCTGCTCCGGATCTTCGAGGCGCGAGGGGCGGTCGGGCTCGCGGACGGCGGGATCATCCTGCTCTCGGCGCGGAATCTCGACTCCTACCTCGTGGCGATCGCGACGCTCTGGAAGCTCGGCCTGGTCCCGCTGCTGGCGGATGCCGATCTATCACGCACCGAGATCGCCGGCCTGGTCAGTACCTTCCGTCCCGCGGCCTGCCTCCTCGATCGCGCCGCGGATCCGCCGGGCGGCCGGAACGGGGACCTGGGCGAGACGCTGGCCGGGCTGCATGCCTGGGTGCCGCCGCGGCGACCGGCGCGAAGCTGCGCGGCGGCGCCGTCCGGGGCGGCGATCATTCGTCTGACCTCGGGCACGACCGGCCATCCGCGCGGATTGATCGTGACCGCCGACCAGCTGCTCGCCGACGCGAAGAACATCTGCACCACGATGGGCATCACACCCGAGGACACGATGGTGGCCGCGATCCCCATGGGGCATGCTTACGGCTTCGTGCATGTCCTGATGTCGCTCGTCGCGCAGGGGACGCGCCCGCTCCTCCTGGAGCACCCGCTTCCGGCGCTTCTCCACGCGGCGCTTTCGGGACCGGGGCCGCTCGTGCTCCCCGGCACGCCGTACCTTCACGAGTTGCTGCTCCAGGGGGCTCCGGAGGACGCCCTCCAAGGACTGCGTCTCGTCTTCTCGGCCGGCGCGCCGCTCCCCGAACGTCTGTCGCGCGCCTTCAAGGAGCGCTTCGGCCTGCCGATCCGGACTTTCTACGGCGCGAGCGAGTGCGGCGGGATCTCTTATGACCGTTCGGGCCCCGGGATCCTCCCGGACGGCTGCGTCGGTACGCCGCTCGAGGGAGTCGAGGTGACGCTCCTTATCGAGCCGGGCGCCGATGAAGGGCGGGGAAGGATCTGCGTGCGGAGCGCGGCGGTGGTCGCCGGCACGCATCCGGAGGGAGACGGCGGAGGGCTTCAGCCGGGTTACTTCATGACATCCGATCTCGGGCGGATCGATCCGCGCGGATCTCTGCATCTGACCGGCCGCATCGATCGGATGGTGAACGTCGCGGGCCGGAAGGTGAACCCGCATGAGGTGGAGCGGGCGCTGCTCGCGCTTCCGGGAGTGCGGCAGGCGGTCGTGTTCGGTGCGCCCGACCGCCACCGCGGCCAGGCTCTCTGCGCCTGCATCGTCGCTGCGAAGGGGGTGACGCGCGAGGCCCTCCTCACCGGGTGCCGGGCGCGACTGGCGTCGTTCAAGATTCCGCGCCGCATCGAGTTCGTGCGGGCCATCCCTCTCACCGCCCGAGGCAAGACCGATCGGCGCGCCCTGGCCCGCCTCGCCGGCCCGGGAGCTTAAGCCGGCGTCAGGGTGATCTCGACCCGCAGCGCTTCCTCGATCCCGGACAGGGTCTTGCGGAGAGCCTCGACGTCGGCGGCGCGCGGCAGATCGAAACGCAGCTCCATTTCGTAGAGAGGGGTGCCGGAGGAGGCTGCGGGACGCAGGCGGGACGATAACTGCAGAATATTGCCTCCGACCTGAGAGATGGCGCGGGCCGTCCGCGCGACGATCCCGGCCTTGTCCTCTCCCATGGTGTGCAATCGGAAGGGTCGACCGGCCGGAGGGGAGGCGGGCGAGGCGCCTGCTTCGATCGGCTTGATGAAGATCGTCATCCCCTTCTCGTACTCCAGGTGCTTGCAGGCCAGATGAAGACGCGACCCGAGATCCTCGCCCGCCCCCGATAGTAGTACCATGGTGGCGAATTCGCTGCCGAGGTTGACCATGCTGCTGTCTTCGAGGTTGCACCCGAGGTCGAACACCATCTCGGCAAGATCGGCCACGATGCCGGGTCGATCACGGCCGACGGCGGTCAGCACAAAGTGGTGTCTCATCGGTTCCCTCGAAGTGTGGCGGAACGCAGGCCCCAGCGGCCGCGCCGGCTGGGACGATTCTAAACCAGCCCGGCCCGCCCCGCGACGGCAATCGCCGTGAAGGGCATTCCCCCACCCGGACGCGCGTTTCACGACGCTCTGGATCGCGGCATCGCCCTGTTCAACGGACGCGACTTCTTCGCGGCCCACGAGATCTGGGAGGAGGCCTGGCGGACCCACGCCGGCGAGCCGGCGCACCTTCTGCAGGGCCTGATCCAGGTGGCCGCCGGCTTCGTCAAGCTGCAGCGCGGCGAACCGCGCGGCGCCTTCGCGAACCTCGACAAGGGCGCGCGCAAGCTGGAACAGTTTCTCCCCGGGCGGTATGGCCTCGACCTGGCGGCGCTTCTCGCCTCGGTCGCGCCGTGGATCGCGACCACCGAGATGATGATCGGGAGCGGCCGCCGGGACTACGACGCCGCCGCCTTGCCGCGCCTCCTGCGCTCCTCCGACTGAGGCGCCGCGCCAGGCAA
>JBGPLZ010000120.1:0-9216 GCA_041486695.1 Acidobacteriota bacterium
AGGAGAAGGTGATCCCGATCGACCTGTTCTTTCACAAGATCGTCATGGTGCGCGACCGGCTCCGCGTGCTCGAGCAGCGGATCAACAGCCACCCGAAGCTGGCCGACGACGATCGGGTCGAGCTGCAGCAATACGTCACCCGGGTGTACGGGTCGCTCACCTCCTTCAACATCCTGTTCAAGAACAAGGACGACTGGTTCGTCGGGGCGCGCGGCGAGTCAGGCTCGGACAGCGACTGACATGCACCCGACGCGCCGGCAGAAGGCGATCCTCGAGGCGCTGCGTGACCTCGCGGCCGCCGGGGCCGGACCGCCCACCCTGGCCGCGATCGCGCAGCGCTGCGGCGTGCGATCGCTCTCGGCCATACACAAGCATCTTGCGAAGCTTCGAGAGCGTGGCCTCGTGCGGCCGGCGCCCGGCCGCGCAGGGAGGCTGGTCGTCGCGCCTGAGGCGCTCGCCGGACCGTCCGTGACCCTGCCGCTTCTTGGAACGATCGCCGCGGGACGGCCGATCGAGGCGATCGAGGACCGGACCGAGATGGTGGTGCCGGCGGGGATGGCGCGTAGCGGGCGGAGCTTTATCCTCAGGGTGCGCGGTGATTCGATGCGCGATGAGCAGATCCTCGATGGTGACTACGTCGTGGTCGAGGAACGTCCGGTCGCCCGCGACGGCGAGACCGTCGTGGCGCTCCTCCACGGTCGCGAGGCGACCCTGAAGAGGCTGCGCAGACGCCGGGGAAGGGTCGAGCTCGTGCCGGCGAATCCGGAGATGAAGCCGATCGTAGTGCGACCCGGCGCCCTCACCATCCAGGGAGTGGTGAGCGGCCTGATCCGCCGATACGATTGAACTTCGGAAAGACTCAGGGGCAGGGGGAGATGTTGGGACGGGCGGCGCCGCTGCTGGCGTTGCCGAGCGGCCCCTCGCCGGCGGGGTTGCGGCCGGTGACGAGATAGAAATAGCCGGCCCCCGGTGCCGGCGTCGAGGCATCGTTGTCGGAAGCCGACGCGAGGCCGGGGTCGAGGCAGGCGCCGTAGCCGTCGGCGGCGCCGTCGGCGTTGGCGTCGATGAACGAGCCGAGGGCCCCGCGGTAAGTGTTGTAGGTGACGGCGTCGGCGCGCGCGTCCCAGGCAAAAGTGATCTGCCCGGTGAAGCGAAGGTTCTGGACCTCGCCGGGCGGGCGGACCGCCAGGTCGGGCGAAGTGACGTCGTAGCCGCCGCCGGCGTTCGGCGTGAAGATCAGGAGCTGGCCGTCCAGATCGAAGCCGTGGCGGAAGTGACCTCCCCCCCCGTTGGCCAACGGCTGGGCCAGCTCGAAGTGCTCGAAGATCGCCTGCCCGGTCGATCCAGAGTACGGAAGGTTCCGGGTGAAGTCCACCTCGACGAAGGGCTCCGTGCCGGTGCCTCCCGGGCTCAGTCCGACCGTGCCCCAGGTCGAGCTCCAGGCGCGGTACTGAATCTCCACCCGCCCCGAGCGGAACAGGCGGGCGATCGCGGTGCAGCTCCGGTGTGTGCCGATGAACGGCACCCCGAGATAGGTGATCTCCATCCGGTCGCCGTTGACCGCGTCGGCGACGAACCTCGACCAGACATCGAGCGGCGGACCGCCGCGGCCGCCGGTATTGTCAGCGCCCGGGTCGAGATTCGTGAACGGCAGGCCGATGCGAGGGGGTACCGGCCCGAGCGTGGTCGGATCGGGGCCCAGGAAGAGGCGCGTATCGGCGTTGAGGCTCGAAGTTGCCAGCGGGCCGAAGGTCAGGTTGGCGTTGTCGCTGACGAAGACCGCGCTGTAGGACTGGCCGAAGAATGGGAAAGTGAAGCCGGCCGGGAAGCTGACCTGGACGTAGGCGCCGTTCGGGATACTGAGCGCGGTCGCCCCGGTGGGCGCCGTCGGTGTGCCGGTGTTGATCACGATGGAGCCGGCGTTGAGACTCTGCCCAGCGCCGACCGTCACGGTGACCGGATCGGCGAGATCATCGAAGGCGTTCTCGGGGCTGCTCAGAAACTCCGACCGGGCGATGATCGTCGGCCGGGTATTCACCCCGGTCACGTTGCTGTTGCCGACGGTGACGTTGTACCGGTCATTGTTCCACCAGTCATCGTCTCCTCCCGACGTCGACGCCCCGTCGAAAAAGTCGACCCCTACGTAGTAGCTGCCCGGAGGGAGCCCGTCGATCCGAAAGGAGCCTGCCAGATCGGTCGTGTTGGTGAAGCGCGAAACCGAGAAGACCTGCACCGTCTGTTCTCCGGTCGCCTTGTTGTAGGCGATGACGCTGACGCCGTCGGCCGGAGTCGATCCGTCGCTCAGGAAGACGCGGCCGGTGATCGCGCCGGTTCCCGTCGCGAAGCCCGGCTCGGGGTAGAGTCGCGAGGTCGAAGCGATGTCGTCCTGGGCGAGGACCCGGGCGTCGTTGCCCCAATCGACGGTGGCGTCGACGAACGGGAATAGCGTCGCCAGGGGTGCGGTCAGGCTCGAATGCGCCAGACCATGAAAATGCCCCAGCTCGTGGGTGGCCACGCCGACGAAGTCGAGGGTTTTGAATGTGGGGTCGTCGATCGGCGTGTCGACGAAATCGAACGATACCGAGCAGAAAGCGGTGTCGGCATCGTAGATCGTCCCGGCCGGCAGGACGGCGCCGTTCGGATAGACCGCCGGATCGAAATCGACGATCCCGTCACCATTGATATCGCGGTTGCTGCTCGTCAAGGTCAGTGGGGCGTCGAGGCTGAAGTCGGGCGTGACGGCGATGACGTTGGTCGGGCAGTTGGCCGAGCTCGCCGCCCAGGTGATCATGTTGATGCCGTCGTTGCCAATGTCGGTTTTGGTCGTCGTGCCGGCATAGGTGAAGGCGATCTTCGAGGTCGGCACCGCCTGCCAGGCGCCGAACGCGGCGCTCATGCCGTCGATGGCCCGCTGCAGGGTGATCGGCGAGACGCCGCCGACGCAGAGCAGGTTGCCGTTGTTGCAGTTGTTGATGACCCCCTGGTCGTTGATCTTCCAGGGAATCGGCAGCCTCAGGGGGCTCCAGGAGATATTGGCGATCCTGCCCGCGGCGGTAATTGTCTCGAGGTTCCCGCCTGCCATTGCCGGCCGGGCCGGGCCGGTGAGGACGAGAGCGAGACAGAGGAGAAGGACCGGTGGGCGAGGTCTCACCGGTTGCTCCCCGGGTTGGGGCGGCGCGACTGGCCGGCGATGGCGCGCCGGATCTCATCGGCGAACTCACCCGCCGTCAGTCGCTTCCCCTCGTGCATGATGAATTCGCCGTCGGCGTCCCGCTGTTTCAAGACCCGGCCGAGGCTTAGGCCGACGATCATCTTCTGTCCCGGCGAACGGGGCTCGAGGAAGTAGAAGCCCTCTTCGCCGATGCTCTGGATCGGCGCTCCGGGGACCGTCATGGTGACCGGGAACGGCTCCTTGACACTTCCCCCCATCTGGATGAAGGCCAACTGCGCTCCAGCGGCGCCTTTATGGGCGCGGACGACACTCAGCGTCACCTCGGTGAGGATCTGCTTACCCTGCCAGAAGCTGCGGAGCGCTTGGACCCTCCCCTCGACGATGGTGTCGGAGGCGGCCACCATGTCATCCAGGCCGAGGCGGGCGATCATCGTCGCCGCGGCAGGAGCCAAGTGCAGCAGCAGAAGAATCGGCGTGAGGAGGAGCGCCCGGGCCAGAGGCAGAGGGCGGGATCGATTCGGCACGGGCTACATATACGGGGAACGAGGTGCAGGGTCAATGATTTTCATACCGGAGAAGGCGGTCCGAAATGCCCGGCGGCCCACGCGGCGTCGCTTCCTTGCTTCCACCACGGCAGCGTGATAGCCTTGGCGGCCTTGGAGTTAGCGGTCGTCCCGCCCTCCGAGGCTCGCTTGCGTGTCCGGCCCGGGAGCCCTCTCGCGCCCTCAGTCTCCCGGGAAAGTCCCGAAGTCGCGGTTCATTGACCCTAAGGAGGTATGCCGATGAGACGATGGTATCGAGCCCCTGTTTATCTGGCACTGGCAGCCTGCCTCGCCACGCCGGCCCTCGCCCAGACTTCCACCAAGGGCAAGACACAGGCCAGCCAGAGCAGCGGCCTCAGCGGTATCGGGTATCGAGGCTGGGGTGTGCAGGTCGGCGTCTCGAGCAGGCCCGACCAGATCTACGGCGGGTTCCACTGGGATTTGGGTGAGTTCGCCAAGAACGTCCGGTTCCGGCCCCTGGTGGAGTTCGG
This sequence comes from Acidobacteriota bacterium, assembly GCA_041486695.1. Classification (GTDB taxonomy): domain Bacteria; phylum Acidobacteriota; class Polarisedimenticolia; order Gp22-AA2; family Gp22-AA2; genus JBGPLZ01. The sequence continues at coordinate 4,206 of JBGPLZ010000120.1, forward strand.
GGTCGGCGACCATGCGACGCTTGTCCAGGGACTGGCCGAGGTCACCTACATCTTCTCCAAAGTGCAGGTCTGGAAGCCGTATGTCGGCGGGGACCTCGGCCTGACCTACGTCAATCTCGACAAGGGTAGGCTGCCACCGGGCGTCGACAACACCGATACGGCGATCGCCCTGATGGCCGTGGGTGGCATCGAGACCAGGCTCAAGTCGGGCGCCAAATTCTTTTGCGACCTGAGACTCAGGATCGGAGACGACGACCCGGACGCCAAGGTGGGGGCGGGGTGGACCTGGAAGTAGGGGAATCGGCCCGAACCGCACCGCATCCTTGCCCGGACCCGTCCCGGGTCAAGGAGCGGCGTTGGTGGGGGGGATCTTCGCCTGGGTCCTGGAACTGAGTGCGAAGGCGCTCCGGTCGTGGACCGATTGGACATCGAACTGCCGGAAGATGAACGAGGTGCCCCGAGCGCGGTAGCCGAGGTGCGTCATCATATAAAAGTCCGGCGCCACCGATTCCCGCTCGACGGTGATTTCGAAGCTCTCCACCTTGCCGAGGATCCCGAACCCGAACGGCACCGACCCCTGGATGTGTCCCTCGATCCGGACGACATCCTGGCGCTTCTCGTCGATCCAGATCGTGCCGATTAGCTGTTGCAGGATGCGCCCGGCCCGGCTGCCATCGTCGAGGCAACCGTCGATGGGGCTGAAGGCGACTTTAACCCTGACCGCCCCGGCCATCGCCTCACGGCCGCGCGGCTCGAAATGAAAACAGCGCAGGAGCTTGTCGGGCTCGAAGGGGCTGTCCTCCATGGCGCGGGCCTCGGCCCCGCCTGGCCGCTCGCCGGAGAGGAACCTGGCTTCTTCGCGCCGGGCGATGCCGAAACCCTGCGAGTCATCGGCCAGATCGAGGGAGATCGGCCGCTTCATTCTGTGGCCGTCCCGGGTGAAGACCTCATAGATTTCGGTGGTTCGCGAGCGAACCTCGCCGTCCGGGGCGCTCTTTTGGAGGACGACCGACTCGACCCAGCTCCAGCGCGCGGCCTCGGCGCGATCGGCCTGCAGGGTTCTTAAGACGTGCGGCAGGAGATCTTGCTCCTCGGGGGGCGCTTCCGCTTGCAGGGTGACGAGGGCGACGCCCGAGAGTGCGGCGAGCAGGCCGGCTGGAATCCGCACGGCGAGCCTCCTTCTGCTTCGGTTCGGCCCGTGTCCGGTCGACATCGACCGGGCCATCATACTCTCCGTCTCTCCCGGCGCAACCCGTAATCGCGGTGACTCGGGTATAGTGCCCAATCGGAGCGGGGGGACGGACCATCAGCATGGGCGCACTGTACCGCGGGCTCGAGGCCGGTCTCGACGGGCTGATCCGGGCCCTGGAAGCGCTGGGAGCGCGCGGCACCCGCTGGGAGTGGAAGAAGCGGGCCTGGCGCCAAGGGCTCGAGCTGCGGATCGCCTCCTGGAAGAATCTGGAGCGCGGCGTGCGCGCGCCGCTGCGGGTCTGCCCGAGCTGCCGGTTGCTGGTCGAGCGCAGCGTCGGCATCTGCCCGGCGTGCGGCGCTTCGCTTCACGGCGTTCCGGGGGGCGGGGTGCAGCGTCTCCTGGGGCTGCTGCTGCCGGAGAGCGGCGCGGTGTCGCGCCTCCTGGTGACGGCCAACGTTCTGCTGAGCGTCATCATCTATTTCGTCTGGGGCGCGGAGCCCGGATCGGGAGGGCTGATGCGCCTCTTATCACCCTCCGGGGAGGCGCTCTTCCTGTTCGGAGCCAAATGGACGCCGGCCATCCTGGACGGCCAGATCTGGCGGCTGGTGACCGCCAACTACCTGCACGGAGGGCTCGTCCACCTCGCCTTCAACTGCTATACGCTGATGAGCCTGGGCCCGCTGATCGAGGCGTCGTTCGGAGCGCGGAAGTTCTTCCTCGTCTACACGGTCACCGGCATCGCCGCCTTCGCGACCAGCGCCGTCGTCCGGCCGGGATCCCTGAGCATCGGCGCCTCGGGGGCGTTGTTCGGGCTGCTCGGCTTTGCCATCGTCTTCGGCCGCTTCCGCGCCGGATCGATGGGACGCGCGATCTCGGACCATCTGATCCGGTACCTGGTCTACGCCGGCATCATGACTCTTATGATCCCGGGCATCGATAACGCAGCCCACTTCGGCGGCCTGGTCGCCGGCGGACTGCTCGGCCTGATCGTGCAGGCGGGCCCTCCCCGCAGTCGCGGCGGGGCGCTGCTGTTGAATGTTCTCTCCGCGGCCGCGCTTATGGCCACGCTCGGGGCGTTCGCGGCGATGGTGCTGGCGTACGCGCCGACGCTTCGAGCGCTCCAGCCGTAAGCGGGACGCGGCGCGGCCGGTCACGAGAGGCGATCATCGCCGCCATTGACGCTGCCGCGCCGCTTTGCTAGCGTAAAAGCCTCATGTCATCTCCCGGACCGCCCGCGTTTCGCAGCATCGACCCGACCGAGGCCGAGGGCCTGGTACGCGACGGCGCCGTGCAGATTCTCGACGTCCGCACTCCCGAGGAGTTCGTCTCTCTGGGACACATCCCGGGGGCCGCGTTGCTGCCGCTCGACCTGATCCCGTCGGCGGCCGCGACCCTGCCGCGGGACGGCAGGCCGATCCTGATCTATTGCGAGCATGGGGTGCGCAGCGCGCATGCCGCCCGCTTCCTGGCCCAGGCCGGCTTCGACAACCTGCTCAGCATGGCCGGCGGACTGTCACGCTGGCGGGGCCCGCGCGACTTCACCCCCGGGGAAGGGTTCGCGCCCCTCGGGCCATCGTCCTGGCTGCTGGAAAATGCCGACTTGTTGCCGCGCGGCGGAGCGGCCCTCGACCTGGCCTGCGGCCGCGGTCGGCACGCGCTCCTTCTGGCGGGGGCCGGCCTCGAAGTCCGCGCGGTCGACAGGGATGCTGCGGCCCTTGCCTCCCTGCGCGCCACCGCCGCCCGGCTTCAGTTGCCGGTCACGGTCGAGGAGATCGACCTCGAGACGGCCGGACTCGATCTCGGGACGGCCCGCTATGACCTGATTCTGGTCGTGCATTACCTCCATCGACCCCTCTTCCCGGCGATTTTCCGAGCGCTCCGGAACGGGGGGCTGCTGCTTTACGAGACCTTCACGATCGATCAAGCGGCTCGCGGCAAGCCGACCAACCCCGAATTTCTACTGCAGCCCGGCGAGCTGCCACGTCTCGTGGCGCCTGTTTCGATCCTTCGTCAGCGGGAAGGGGAGTTCGAAGGCCGGATGGTGGCCGCCGTGGCAGCCCGCAAGCTGGAATGATGGTGCCGCGGGACGGAATTGAACCGCCGACGCAGGGATTTTCAGTCCCTCGCTCTACCGACTGAGCTACCGCGGCACCCGGTTGGGCGGACTGGCTTCGGAGCGGCGCATGGTAGCAACGCGCCGCTCGGAGTGTCAAGGTTGGGCCGGGACGCCCTCGGATCTGAAACGGAGCGGCTACGGCCTCGCCGTGGGGGCCGGGCCGCGCGTGCGGCCCGGGTCGCGCGCCGGCTTTTCGTCCCGGAGCGCCTTCTCTTCCCGGGGCGCGGGCGGGCGCGGGGCGGCTTCCTTCGCGACCGCCGGGGAGGCCGCCTTGTCGGCTTCCTTCGCGTCACTCCCGGCGTCGGATTTGGCCTCGCCCTTCGGTTCCTTCAACAGACCCAGCAGGCGGCGGACCTTGATCTCGATCTCGTCCCGCAAGTCGGCGTTCTGGTCGAGGAACTGGCGGACGTTTTCGCGTCCCTGGCCGAGCCGCGTCTCGCCGTAGGAGAACCAGGCGCCGCTCTTGTCGATGATCCGGTGGGTGATCGCCAGGTCGAGGAGATCTCCGGTGCGCGAGATCCCGGTGCCGTAAAGGATGTCGAATTCCGCCAGCTTGAAGGGCGGCGCCATCTTGTTCTTGACCACCTTGACCCGGGTGCGGCAGCCGATGTCCTGGTCGCCTTCCTTGATCTGCCCGATGCGCCGGATGTCGAGACGGACCGAGGCGTAGAACTTCAGGGCCCGGCCGCCGGTCGTCGTCTCGGGGTTGCCGAACATGACGCCGATCTTCTCGCGGATCTGGTTGATGAAGACGAGGCAGGTGCGCGAGCGGGAGACGGCCCCGGTCAGCTTGCGCAGCGCTTGCGACATCAGGCGGGCCTGCAGGCCGAGGTGCGAATCGCCCATCTCGCCCTCGAGCTCGGCCCGCGGCACCAGGGCCGCGACCGAGTCGATCACCAGGATGTCCAGGGCGCCGGAACGGATCAGCACCTCGGTGATCTCGAGCGCCTGCTCGCCGGAGTCGGGCTGCGAGACCAGCAGATTATCGACGTCGACTCCCAGCTTGCGCGCATAGTCCGGATCGAGCGCATGCTCGGCATCGACGAAGGCCGCCAGACCCCCTTTACGCTGGGCCTCGGCGATGACGTGGAGCGTCAGGGTCGTCTTGCCGGATGACTCCGGGCCGTAGACTTCGACCACGCGGCCGCGCGGCAGGCCACCGATCCCCAGAGCCGCGTCGATCGACAGGGAGGTGGTCGAGATGACGGGCACCTCATGCTGGAAGTCCTTCGATCCCAGCTTCATGATCGAGCCCTTGCCGAACTGCTTCTCGATCTGCGCCAGGGCGAGATCAATCGCCCGGCCTCTCTCCTTGGAATCCAGAGCCATTGGTTGGGTCCCCTTTGAGGAAGCTGTCTGTGGGGTCTCCGGGGGAAGCGTCGGCATCTTAGGATAAACCTCCGGAGCTGTCAACGCGAAGCGCCGCGGCCGCAAGGAGCGGGCGCGGTTCAGGACCGATGCTCCCGACCGTAACGCAAAGCTCGCGCCAACGCTCCGGGAGAGGATGGTCGGAGGCTTCTTCCTCACCTTCGGCGGGGGGAACTCCCTCGATGCGGCCCGGTGCGGCGGGTGGCCTCCGGCCGCGCGGTTGTCCGGCGGAGCGCCGGTGCGTACGAATGCCGGTCGCCTGTGGACTAGGACACGCTCCTAGGCCGGGAGCTCGAGCCAGGGCGTCCGGGACAGCGGCGGCGGCTGTCCAGATC
>JBGPLZ010000121.1:0-9204 GCA_041486695.1 Acidobacteriota bacterium
CGTTGCCGCTCCTCCGCGATGACTCGCATCGCGGTCGTCGCGGCGCCTCGCGGCCGACCCCGCGGCGCCACGAACGCGACCCATGCTATTACTCGGACAGGCTCCTAGGATGCGATCGGTGCAGGCATGAAAGCGCGGCTTCAGAAACGATCTTCGGAACGGACCGAGGCGTCCGGGCGTCTTCGCGTGCGGTCGCTGCTTCGGGCGCTGCACCGGGCCCGACCCGAGCCGCGCGTCGAGCTCGAGCACACATCGCCGCTCCAGCTCCTGATCGCCACGATCCTGTCCGCCAGGTGCACCGACGCGCGGGTGAACCAGGTCACCCCGGATCTCTTCCGCGCCTACCCGGACGCCGAGGCATTCGCGCGCGCTCCGCTGGCCGATCTGGAGCGCGCCATCCGCTCGACCGGGTTCTTCCGGGCGAAGGCGCGGGCGATCCAGGGGTGCTGCCGGGAGATCGGCGCGCGGCATCGCGGCGAGGTGCCCCGGACGATGGAGGAATTGACCGCCTTGCCCGGGATCGGGCGCAAGACGGCCAACGTGTTGCTGGGAGCGGGGTTCGGGATCGCCGCCGGGGTCGTCGTCGACACCCACATGGCGCGGGTGGCCCGGCGGCTCGGTCTGACGCGGCGCTCCGACCCGGTTCGGATCGAAGCCGATCTGATGCGGCTGCTGCCGCCGGGCGAATGGATCTTCGCCTCGATCGCCCTGGTCCTGCACGGCCGCTACGTCTGCCTGGCCCGCCGGCCGCAGTGCGCCGGCTGTCCTCTCAGACGGGATTGCCCGTCCCGGGGCCTGGAGGAGGCGGGTCGTCCTCGTCGCCATCCTGTCCCAGGTCGATCCTGATCCCAACCCTCTCCGCCTCGCGCATGGCGCGGCGCATCAGGCGTTTCTCCCGCAGCCGGCGAAGCTGACCCCGGATGAAGCGGCTCTCGGCCGCGAGCAGCGCGAGCCCTGGAATGAGCAGAACGAAGCCCGGCACGATCGGCACCGGCCCGAGAATGAGGCCGCCGATGGTCATCGCCCAGCCGAGGGTGAGCCGGGCGAGACGGGCCGAGCGGGTCCTTGGCGGCTGGCGCTCCATCCTAGCTACCGCGCCGGCATGAAACCGAGGGCCGCCTCGTCGCTCAGCTGTCCAACGTAGACCAGCCGGGCATCCCCCTCGAGTCGCACGCCGCTGGCGCGGCGCGGATCGCCCTCGAACCGGACCCGAATCTGTTCTCCCGATCGCGTCCGGAGCGTCACCGGCGAGCGGGCCCGCCCCGCCGCGGCGGCCGCCAGCGCCGCCGCCACGCAGCCGGTCCCGCAGGCAAGCGTTTCACCCTCAACACCCCGCTCGTAGGTGCGGATGTCGAGCAGTCCGTCCGGCCCCGGTTGGACGAAGTCGACATTGGCGCCCTGTGGAGCGAAGCGCGGATGGCCGCGCAGTGCCCGCCCCAGGGGCTCGATCGAGTCCTCGCGACGGCTCGAGCGGAAGACGACGAAATGCGGCACTCCCGTGTCGACGAAGGCGCCGCGGATCTCCTGCCCGCCGGTTTCGATCCGCACGTCCTCCGTGAAACCAGCAGGGTCGCGCATCTCGAAGGAGACCCGCATCCCGTCGACCTCGGCGTGGTGCACCATGAGGTCGGTCTCGAGGGTCATCGTCGCCGGCGCCATCCCCTTGAGGTAGGCCAGGCGGGCGGCGCAGCGGGCGCCGTTGCCGCAGAAGGTCGGGCCGCCGTCCGGGTTGAAGAAGCTAACTTTAAGCGCGGCCCGCTGGGAGCGCTCCAGAACGATCACCCCGTCCGCCCCCACCGACAGGGCGCGGGTGCACAGAGCCCGGATCAGGTCGCGCAGGTCCTCGGTGCGCAGGGGGGCCTCGCGGCCGTCGAACAGGATGAAGTCGTTGCCCCCCGCGGTCATCTTGTAGAACTCTGTTTCGAACGGCGTCATGCTTATCTCCGGGGCTTCGGCTCGGCTGTGGCCGGTGCGGCTTCGAGCGGCAAGGTCTCGGTCCGCTCTTCGGAGCGGGGACTCTCGTTCGCCGGCGAGGCACCGTCGAAGGCCGACACGACGTAATGATAGCGCACGCCCGGCCTGGCCGTTGCATCGGCGAAGGCCGTCTCGGTCGGCCCCACCTCGCCCGCGAGCTTGAATTCGCCGTCGGCCGCCTCGCGCCGGTAAACCCGGTAGCCGCCGAGGTCGGGCTCGCTGTTCGGAAACCAGTAGACCCTGATCACCGACCCTTCCGCCGAAACCGCCACGCTCGAGGGGGTTTTCGGAGGATAGATATCCAGCGGGTGCACCTCGACTTCCGCAATGTCGGCGCTCTCGCGAACCGTCAGGGCCTTGCCGAAGACCGCGCGGACCATGTAGCGGTAGGCCGCTCCATACACGATCGTCGTGTCCTCGTAGCTCGTCCCCGTGACCGGTTGCGGGTTGATCGGCAGCTCCGGTTCCTCGCTATCGGTCTGGAGCCTGCGATAGATGTTAAAGGTGCCGTTGGGCGGCTCGCCCTCGCCCGGCTCCCAGGTCAGGCGGACCTTCCCCTCCTCTGCCTCCACCTTGAGGTCGTGCGGCGGCGCCGGCGCTCTGGCGATCTCGACCATCGGCGGCACCGGCAGCGGCGAGCGCTTACCCTGCGAATCGATGATCATCACGCTATAGAAAAGCCGAAGCGCGGCGCCGGCTTGCCCCGGCGCGATCGACGCGTCGAGGTACGTCAGGCGGCCACCGGGCGCCGCTTTCGCCAGGTTGTCGCCGCTGAGCGTCGCGAGGACCTTCGCACCGCGCTCGAACTGATGCTGCAGATAGCGCCCCGAGACGACGCCGGGGCGCAGGGTCTCGGTGGCGGGCATGCGGAGGATTCTCACCTGGACCGGCCCGGTGATCGGCGCCCCGTTGGTCTCCTGCATCGGCAGCGTGGCGGTCAGGACGACCCGCGACCCGACCTGCCGGAGCTTGAGACCCCTCGCCGCGCCGGGGAGGATCCGGATCGGCGGCTGCGGCGGCCCCTTCTTGCCGCAGGCCGTGGCCGAGAGAACCGCGACCGCGAGCACGACGGCGCCGCGCAGCCGTCTCCTCAAAGAATGTACCGGCTCAAATCTTGATCCTTGACGATCTCCGCCAGCATCCTGCGCACGTAGGCGGCGTCGATCACGACGCGGCGCTCCGTCATGTCGGGGGCGTCGAACGACAGGACATCGAGGAGCTTCTCCATCACCGTGTGCAGTCGCCGCGCGCCGATGTTCTCGGCGCGCTCGTTCACCTCGGCGGCCATCTCGGCGATGGCGTGGATGGCGTCCCCGGTGAACTCCAGATCGATCCCCTCGGTCAGAAGCAGCGCCCGGTACTGGCTCACCAGGGCGTTCCTGGGCTCGGTGAGGATCCGGACGAACTCCCCCGCGCCGAGCGGCTGCAGCTCGACCCTGATCGGGAACCGGCCCTGCAGCTCCGGGATCAGGTCGGAGGGCTTGCTGACGTGAAACGCGCCGGAGGCGATGAACAGGATGTGATCGGTGCGCACCAGTCCGTGCTTGGTGTTCACCGTCGTCCCTTCCACCAGCGGCAGCAGATCGCGCTGCACCCCCTCGCGGCTCACGTCGGGACCCTGACCGCGCTCGCGTCCGGCGATCTTGTCGATCTCGTCGATGAAGATGATCCCCGACTCGGCCACGCGCTGCAGCGCGAGACGCTTCACCTCGTCGAGGTCGATCAGCTTCTCCTCCTCCTCGCGCTGCAGGATGTCGCGCGCCTCGCGCACCGACACCCGCCGGCGCCGCGTGCGCGAGCCGAACATCCCCTGCAGCGACTCGCGCAGGCTGGCGTCCATCTCCTCCATCCCGGCCGCGCCGAGCATCCGCAGGCCCGGGAAGGCGTCCTGCCGCACTTCGATCTCGACCGGCCGATCCTCGAGGACCCCGTCGCGGAGCTGCTGCCTCAGCTTGTCGCGGCTGCGCTGAAACGGGTCGTCCGCTCCCGGCTCGTCCGCGAGGTGCGGCCCCGGCCCGGGCAGGAGGATCTGCAGCAGCCGCTCCTCGACGCCGGCGCGCGCCCGCTGGCGCACCTGCTCCGCCTGCTCGGCACGCACCATCTCGACCGCCTGATCGGCGAGGTCGCGCACCATCGACTCGACGTCGCGGCCGACGTACCCGACCTCGGTGTACTTGGAGGCTTCGACTTTGATGAAGGGCGAATCGGCCAGGCGCGCGAGGCGCCGGGCGATCTCGGTCTTCCCGACCCCGGTCGGCCCGATCATGATGATGTTCTTCGGAGCCACCTCCTCGGCCATCTCCGGAGGCAGCTTGAGGCGGCGGGTGCGGTTGCGCAGGGCGATGGCGACCGCCCGCTTCGCCTTCTCCTGGCCGACGATGTACCGGTCCAGCTCGGCGACGATCTGCCTCGGCGTGAGGTCGGGGGCCGGCGTCACGGCGCGATCTCCTCGACCACGATCCTGTCGTTCGTGTAGATGTCGATCTCGGCGGCGATGCGCAGCGCCTCTTCGGCGATCTCACGGGCGGAAAGCTCGGTCCGCCGCGCCAGGGCCCGGGCCGCCGCCAGGGCGCACGGCCCTCCTGAGCCGATCGCCACGAGGCCATCATCCGGCTCGATCAGATCGCCGGTGCCGGAGAGGAGGAATGATTTCTTGTCCGAAGCGACGAGGAGCAGCGCCTCGAGCCGGCGCAGAGCGCGGTCGGTGCGCCAGTCCTTCGCCAGCTCGACGGCGGCGCGCTCGACGTTGCCGTTGAACTCCTCCAGGCGCGCTTCGAAGCGGGTGAACAGGGCGAAGCCGTCCGCGGCCGAGCCGGCGAATCCCGCCAGGATCCGGTCGTGGAAGAGACGGCGGATCTTGCGGGCGCCCTGCTTCATCACCGTGCTGCCGACGGTCACCTGACCATCGGCGGCCATGGCCACCGCCCCCCGCAGGCGGACGCACAGAACGGTCGTCCCGCGGATGCGCTGGCGCCCCCCTCCCCCGCCGGCGAGCCCGGTCGCGCGGCTCATCCCTGCACCCGGACACGGGCGTCGACGACGAACGAGGTCGATCGGCTCGGGGTGACGATGAGCGGATTGATGTCGACCTGGGCGATGGCCGGGTAGTCGATCGCCAGCTGAGCGAGGCGCAGCAGCGCCTCGACCAGGAACTCCTCGTCGGCCTTCGGCCCGCCGCGCGCCCCCGCCAGCACCGGAAATCCGTGGATGCCGCGGACCATGTCGCGCGCCTCGACGTCGGTGATCGGCAGGATCCGGAAGATCACGTCCTTCATCACCTCGACGAAAATGCCGCCCAGGCCGAACATGAGCAGCGGGCCGAACTTCGGATCGCGGGCCACGCCGAGAATCGTCTCATGGCCGCCGCGGACCATCGTCTGCACCTGGAAGCGCGCGGCACCGGCCGCGCCGGCGATCGCCCGGCAGGCGGAGCGGACCTCGTCGGCGGTGCGCAGATCGACCTTGACCGCGCCGCGCTCGGTCTTGTGCACCAGCTCCGGCCCGACCGCCTTCACGACCACCGGGTAGCCGAGCGCCATTGCGGCGGCGGCCGCCTCGTCGGCATTACCGCACAGGCGCGCCGGGACGACCGGCAGCCCGTAGGCGACCAGCAGCTCGCTCACCTCGCCGGGATCCAGATCGGTGCGGCCCGCCTTGGCCGCCGAACCCAGGGCGGCCGTCGCCCGGTCGCGATCGACCTCGAAGGTCACGAGCCGTCCCTCCGGACGCTCGCGGATGCGCCGGTAACGATCCATGCCGGACATCGCGGCCGCCGCCTCCTCGGGGAAGAGATAGACCGGGAAGCCGGCGCGGCGCAGCTCCTCGAGGCCGGGCCGTCCCTGCTCCGTGCCCATGAAGCAGGTGAGGATCGGCTGGCGCGCGCCCTTCCCGGCGGCGATGATCGCGCGGGCCACCTCGAGCGCGTTGATCATGATCGGCGACACGAAGATCACGATCACGCCGTCCACCTCCGGGTCGGCCCTGAGGATCTCGAGCGCGGCGGCGTAGCGGGAGGCGTCGGCCGAGGCGATCATGTCGACCGGGTTCCTGACGCTCGCCTCCGGCACCAGCACGCGGCGCAACGCCTGCTGGGTGGGCGCCGACAGCTCGCGGATCTCAAGGCCCTGCGTCGACGCCGCGTCGGTCGCCATGATCGCCGGCCCGCCGGCGTTGGTCAGGATGGCGATCCGGTTCCCCGCCGGCAACGGCTGGTGCGCCAGGGCCGAGCCGAGCGCGAACATCTCCGCCATGGTTCCGGCGCGCAGGACGCCGCATTGCTCGAACAAAGTGTCGACCGCGACCTCGGTGCCGGCCAGGGCGCCGGTGTGCGAGAACGCGGCACGCGCCCCGGCCGCGGTCCGCCCCGACTTCACCGCCAGGATCGGCTTCTTGCGGGTCACGCGGCGGGTGATCGCGGCGAAGCGTTCCGGGTTCCCGAACGACTCCAGATACATCAAGATCACATTGACGCGCGGGTCGTCCTCCCAGGCCTCGATCAGATCGTTCGCCGAGACGTCCGCCTTGTTTCCCATGCTGACGAAGGTGGCGATACCGAGGCCGATCTCGCGCGCCCGCGCCAGGATCACCTCGCCCAGGGCGCCGCTCTGCGACATGAAGCCGACCGAGCCCGGCTCGGGGCGGGTCGCCGCGAAGGTCGCGTTCATGCGGATGTCCGGATCGGTGTTGATGACCCCCATGCAGTTGGGCCCGATCATCCGCACGCCCGCGGCGCGCACGGCATCACGCAGCGCTTCCTCCTCGCGCCGCCCCGCCTCGCCCGCCTCGCGGTATCCGGCCGTGATCACAATGAGCCCGCGCACCTTCTTGGCCAGCGCGTCTTCCAGCACTCCTGGCACGGCGGGCCGGGGCACGACGATCACCGCCAGGTCGACCGGGTCGGGGATGGCGCACAGCGTCGGGTAGGCCTTGATCGAATGGACCGCGGCGGCGCCCGGGTTCACCGGGAAGATCGAGCCCGTGAAGCCATACTCGATCAGGTTGTGCAGGATCTCCCGGCCGATCGTCTGCTTCTGGCGCGACGCGCCGACCACCGCGATCGAGCGCGGCCTCAGAATGGCGTCCAGGGAGTGGTACATCGCGCCGCGATGATAGCAGGAACTCCGTCCAAAGTCGGGGTCAGCGACAGAGATCGCGGACGATCTCATCCATCAAGGCGGCCCCGAATCGGACGTTCTCGACCGAGATCCGCTCATCGTTGCCGTGGGTCCGCTGCTGCTCGGACTCGTCGAGTATGTAAGGCTCGAAGCCGTACGCCTTGATGCCAAGGGGGCGGACCGAGGCGCTCTCGGTCCAGCCGGTCAGGATGGTCGGAGCCAGCGCCGCGTCCGGGTGGCGCCGGGCGCGGGCCCGGTCGATCGCCAGGACCAGCTCCGAATCGACCGGCGAGATGGTCGCCGGGATCACCCGGGCGAAGGGCTCGACCGTCACTCCCGGCTCCTCGACGATTTTCCTAATCGTCGACAGGAACGCCCCCGGGTCCTCGTCCGGCAGCAGCCGGACGTCGACATGCGCCTCCGCCACCGTCGGGATGATGTTCGTCTGCGGCGCCCCTTGCAGCATGGTGATGGCGATGGTGTTGCGCAGGATGGCGTTCAGCTCCGGCTGCGCCAGGACCTCCGCCCGGAATCCCGGTTCCTCGAGGGCGCTGCGGATGTCCCGGTACTTCGCCGCCATCGCGGGCTGTTCCGCGGCGGCGCGCGCCTTGAAGTAGGCTTCGGCGACCGGCGTGATCCGGATCGGCGTCTCGTAGCCCGCCAGCCGGTCGAGAGCGCGCAGCAGAGCCAAAACCGCGTTCTCCTTGGCGAACGGCATCGACCCATGGCCGGGCCGCCCGCGCGACGTGATGACCAGCCAGTACGGGACCTTCTCGGTCACCGACACGTTGTAGGAGCGGGGCCGGTGGTTCACCGCGTCGATGGCGCCCCCCTCGTTGAGCATGAACTCCGCGCCGCGCAGCAGGTCGGGGCGCTCCTTGACGATCCAGTCGATGCCGGTCGCCCCGGCCTCCTCGTCGGCGGTGCCGAGGAAGATCAGATCGCGCGACAGCCGGGCTCCGGACTGCTTCAGGCGCACGAACGTCGCCGCCTCGAGCAGCCCGGTCGTCTTCATGTCGAGGGCGCCCCGGCCGTAGATGTAGCCGTCCTTGATGATCCCGCCGAACGGATCGACGCTCCAGTAGGGCCGCTCGACGTTGACCACGTCCATGTGGTTGGAAAGGACCAGCGCCCCTTTCGCGCCGGTGCCCTTGAGCCGCGCCACGATGTTGGCGCGGCCCGGGGCGAACTCGAAGATCTCGGCGGGGATCCCTTCCGCCTCGAACCACTCCTTGAAGAAGCGGGCCGCCCGGATCTCGTTGCCCGGCGGGTTGCTGGTATCGATCTTCAGATACTCACGCAGCCGATCGACAATCCCCTGCGCATCGATCGACGCCGCCGCGCCTCGAGGGTCGGCCTTCTCCCCCGGCTTCATGTTGAGCGCCACCCCGCCCAGAAGCGCGGTGGCCAGGGCCGCCGCGAGGGCCACCCGCCTGGAACCGAGATCGCTGCCAGCCTCCCGCATCGCATCCTCCGGAACCGATACTTATTACTCGATCACCCCCCCGCGACTCAAGCGGCGCCAGACTTTGTGCTGGATGACGCCGGGACGGATCTGCCGGGAGACGTGAGGCGCTCGAGGGACCTCCGGTGTGAAGCGCCGCGCCCTGCAGTCACCGGGCACGGGTCCGGCTCGCTGGCGCGAGCCTCCCCTCGGTTCGCCTCGCTCCCACCCACCGCGCCGAGGACCGCGCGGTGGGGCCCCGGTCGCTCGGTCTCACACAGCCCGGCGACTGCAGGGCGCGGCGCTTCACGCTGGGGTTTCCTCGCCGATGCTGACGGTCCCGTTCCGCCCACGCCACCACCAGCATCAGCCGCTCAGGCAGGACGTCGCAGCCCGGTGAGGCCCCGCCTTGGATGAGTGGCCGCGCAGAAATCGTCTCCGACCGCAGGAAGTTAGCGCCAGTCGCAGCAGCCCGTCAGGCCGCCCGCCGTCTGAGGTGTCCATGGCGTGAAGCGCCGCGCCGGGCAAGTCGCCGGGCCGTGTGAGACCGAGCGACCGGGGCCCCCCCGCGCGGGCCCCGGCGCGGTGGGTGGGTGCGCGGCGAACCGCGGGGAGGCGCGCGCCAGCGAGCCGGACCCGTGCCCGGTGACGGCAGGGCGCGGCGCTTCACAC
>JBGPLZ010000122.1:0-9032 GCA_041486695.1 Acidobacteriota bacterium
CACCCTCGCGGCCGCGATCATGGTGCTGGCCCACATGGCGCGCTGGGCGGCCATTTTTGGAACGGGAAGCCGGGACGACCGCGAGGGTCCGAGCCCGATCGCGCTGCTGGCCACGGCGCTGCTGGCGCCGATCGCGGCGACCCTCATCCAGCTCGCGGTCTCCCGCTCGCGCGAGTTCCAGGCCGATGAGAGCGGCGCCGAGATGACCCGGAATCCCTACAGCCTGGCCAACGCCTTGCAGAAGCTGGAGGACGCCGGCAAACGGATCCCGATGCTGAGCGCGGGGCCGGCGAGCAGCCATCTGTTCATCGTCAAGCCGTTCACGGGCGCTGCTCTGGCGAACCTGTTCAGCACCCACCCGCCGATCCGCGAGCGGATCCGGCGGCTCACCGGGCGTTGATCGCCCGATTTCGAGGAGCGGCCCTGGCCGAAAGCCCATGAGCAACCAACACCCCACCGCGGGCGGCCACGGACCGGGTCGCGAGGCGGAGTTCGCCGTCGTCGACAAGCGGCCATCCTACGACGAGACCGGCGCCGCGCCGGAGGAGGCCCCGTCCCGCTACCCGACCGTCGTCGAGCAGCTCAAGGCGCGGGCGGAGGAGGCCGAGGCGCGGGCCCGCGAGATCTCGACCGCCTACCGGAAGATCGACCAAGAACGCGACGCCTTTCGGGAACGCCTCAATCGCGACCTCGAGCGCCGCGTCGACATCGCCCGCGCGGAGATGATGCGCAAGGTGGTCGGCGTTCTCGACGATCTGGATCGCGCCCTGGGCGCCGCGCGCGCCGGAAGCGACCCGTCCTCGCTGGTCGCCGGCGTCGGCTTGATCCGGGATCGCCTGTTCCAGGTGCTCGCCTCCGAGGGCGTCGAGGCGATCGAGACTCTCGGCCGCCCGTTCGATCCCGCGATCGCCGAGGCCGTCGCGACCGCGCCGACCGATGATCCGGAGAGCGACGGGACGGTCGTCGAAGAGATGGAGAAAGGATACACCCTCCGCGGCACGCTTCTGCGTCCCGCTCGTGTCAGGGTCGCCCGGTCCGCGCCACCGCCCCGGGAATGACGCTCCTCCCGGTCGCTGCCTCTCCGCGTCCTCCGGCCGTTCAGCGAACCAGATAGGCGATCGCGAAGCCGACCTGCGCCACCATCATCATCAAGTACATGTGCGTCCAGGAGGGATGGTTCTCCGACTCCGCCAGTGAGCGGGGATCGCGCATGATCAGCCGGGCCGTCCAGCCGCCCCAGACCGCCAGAACCAGGCCGAGGACCGTCAACAGGCGCGCATTCCCTGTCAGGATCGGTCCTCCCCCGAAAGGATTCGCGAGCCGGGCGCCCAGAGGGATCAGCAGCCAGGGCAAGACGAAGAACGGCGCGATGATGCGGGAAGAACGCTCCACGCCATGAACGACGGGCAGGGTGCGGCAGCCGTGGGCGGCGTCTCCCTCCATATCGGAGAAATCCTTGCTGGTCGTGGCGCCCAGCAGGAAGAGCATGAAGATGACGCCGATGTACCACGGCTCGACGTGCAGGATGCTGCCGACCATCGACCAGCCCGCCACCTTCAGCAGGCAGCCGCGCGGCAGGGCGATGGTGAGGTTGGCCCACAGGCCAAAACGTTTCGTGCGCCCCCAAGCCGGGTCCGAGTAGATGAAGGTGAGGATCATCCCGGCCAGAAAAACGAAAAAGCACTGATGCTCCCGGACCGGTGCGGCGAGGCGCTCTAACCATTCGACGCGCGGATCGATCACGATCAGCCAGGTTGGGAGAATCGCCGCGACGTAGAGCAGGGCCGCGAACCGCACTCCCGCTCCCAGGCTGATGGTCCCCATCGGCAGCGGCCGTTGGGGTTTGTTACGCCGATCGATCTCCAGGTCGTGATACTGATTGATGACGTTGCTCGCGGCATTCAAGAGCCCTGCGCAGAGGGAGCCCAGCAGGATCGAAGCGGCCACCTCCAGCGTGAAACGGCGATCAGGGTCCGGGTTGTGGGCGGAGCCGAACGCCGTCAAGGCTCCCGAGACCACGCCGAACGTCGGAGGCAGGAGCGTGAAGGGACGGGTGAAGGAAAAGTAGAGGCGCGCCCGGGCCGCGAAGCCTCGGACCTTTCCAAGCACGGCCTTCACCGCGGCGACCTCCCCCTCGCGGGCCTCATGAGGGCGGCAACGTCAGCGCCGCGAGACCGATCCCGGCGAGCGCGCCGACGAGGGTATTCGAGAAGTTCACGGCGTGATTGTCCATCAGGCCCCGTCGTTCGAGAGTTGCGCCGAGAAACGAGTCGGCCGTGGAGCCGATGAAGGCTGCGGCGAGCACGAGGCCCGGAAGCCCGGGCGCGATCAGCCCGGTCGAGCGGGCGCACGCCGCGACGATCGCCGCGGCGAGCAGGCCGGCGAAGGTCCCGGTCCAGGAGATCGCTCCGTCGGTTCCGGCGGGCACGCTGCGCAGCGTCGTGCTCAGAATCGGCCGGCCGCCGTACGCCTGTCCGATCTCGCTGCTGACGGTGTCGAAGGCGGCGGTGGCGTAGGCGCAGACGAACGCGAGCAGGTAGGTCGCCGGCGCCGCGGCGGAGGCGACGAGGAAGGCGAGAAAGACCGCCACGGCGCAGTTGGCGACGGCATGACCCGCGGATCGCGCCCCCCTCCTCTCCTGCGCGATGCCGGCCCGGGCCTTGCGGCGATAACCGAGCCGGGTCGCCGCCGACCCGAGGACGAAGAAGATCACAAGCACCAGGAATCCCCGCCATCCGGCAAAGGTCCAGGTGATCGTCCCGATCAAAATCCCGGCGATCATCCCGGATCGATCGACCGTGCCCAGGCGCCGGGCGACCAACCCGATCAGAATGTTGGCCGCGGCGGCCCAGAGAAAGTCCGCTGCCAGCTGCGGCGCCGCGGCGCGCAACTGCCCGGTGTCGACCTCGATGAGTCCTCTTAGGAAGAGCGCCGCCAGCAAGGGGACCGTGAGGTTGTCATCGAGACGCCAGGGCAACGATTCGACGACGGCGGCGAAGAGCGCGGTCGGGATCGCGAGGGCGATCGCCTGCAGCGGCGGCCGCCCCATCCAGGTCAAAAGCGTCGCGGCGGCGAGTGTGGCGGCGACGGCGAAGGCGGCCGAGCCTTCGAGCGTCTTGCGATGGTTCCAGGGGAGAGGCTGCCGTCCACGCCACCGGCCGAGGGCCCCTGCCGCGGCGTCGCCGCCGGCCAGGATGCCCCAGGCGGCGGCCGCCACCTCCAGGCGCTCCCGGAACAACAGCAGCAACAGGAGCACCGCGACCGGGTAGATCACGATCCCCGAGGTCCACGGATGGCGCCTCTCCTCTCCCCGGAACAGCCGCCTTCCCCCGAGCGGCGCGAGGGCGAACCGATTGAAGAGAACGGCCGCGAGGGCGCAGCCGATCGCCTGAGCGGGCTCGAGGTACTTGAGCAGGAACGCGAGCCCGCCCGCGCCCGCGTGCACGAGTTTCCGGGACGCTTCGCTCGTCTCCATCACGCACCGCCGCGCAGCGCATCGATCGTCCGGCGCAGTCCGTCCCGCAGCGGCGTGATGAGGTAGCCGATTTCGCGCCTCGCTCGCTCGCTGCTATAGGCCCATTCATGTCGAAAGGTGCGGACCACTCCGTCGGTGAACAGCGGCGGCAGACCGGTCATCCACGCGCCCCAGCGCATCACCCATCCCGCCGCCTGAGCCGGCCCGCAGGGCAGCGTCCACCGCGGCGGAGGCACACCGGTCAATTGTTCGAGCATCGTGAAGAGATCATCCTGCGTGGCGTTCTCACCGCCCAGGATGTAGCCGCGTCCGAACGCTCCGCGCTCCAGGGCGAGACGGTGCCCCTCCGCCACGTCCTCGATGAAGGCGTAGCAGATCCTCAGATCGGCTCGGCCCAGACGGAACCGGAGGCGCCGCGCGAGCGTATCCTCGAACATGCGCCGGAGCAGGTTCCCCTCCGTGCTCGCGCCCGGACCGTACACCACCCCCGGGTAGACGATGACCACGGGGAGCCCCGCCGCCGCCTTTTCGCGCACCATCCTCTCCGCCACCCACTTGCTCCGCTCGTAATCGGTGCGAAAGCGAAAGTCGGTCCGCTCCGCCGTCTCGTCCCGGACCGGGCCATCGGTGGGCCCCAGGGCAACGATGGTCGAGGTGTAGACGATCCGCCCGACTCGACCTTCCTCGGCGGCGCGCAGGATCGCCGCCAGTCCCTCCACGTTCACCCGGTCGAAGTCGCGCGGGTCGCGGGCCCAGTTGCGCACCAGGGCCGCCATGTGAACCAGAGACTCGCAGCCCCGAAGCGCCCTCCTCAAGGTCTGAATCTCGGCGAGATCGCCCGCGATCGCCTCGCAGCCGGCCGGAACGCTGCCGACGCTGCCCGGTCGGACCAGAGCGGTCACGGTATGCCCGGCGGCGACGAGACGCGCCGCGACCTGCCTCCCGAGATAGCCCGTCGCTCCCGTGAGCAGCACTCTCATGAGTTCTCCGGGAGCATCGCAGCGGCCCCGAGATAATCCAGCAGCGCCACGGGCCAGGGGCGAGGCGTCCGCCCGGTCAGCCTGGTATAGAGCGAGGTGTCGAGAACGGAATTGGCAGGGCGCGCCGCCAGGCGGCCGGCCTCGTCGGTGCGAATCGGCTCGAGACGAACGGAGGTGACGCGCAGAGCCCGAAGAATGGCCGCCGCGAGCTAGTGGCGGGAGCAGGACCCCGCATTGGCGAAGTGCACCACACCTCGATGATCGACCTCGATGAGAATGGCGATCGCCTCCGCCAGGTCCTCGACATAGGTCGGCGAGCCGACCTGATCCTCGACCACCTTGAGAAGGGTTTCCTCGCGCGCCCGCCGGCGGATCACGTCGACGAAGTTCGTCCGGCCCCGCCCATAGAGCCAGGCGGTCCGGATGATCAGGTGATCTCGGGCGGCGGCCGCCACCCGACGCTCCCCTTCCAGCTTGCTGCGGCCATACTCCGAGAGCGGGTCGGTGGGATCGTCCTCGGAATAAGGACGGGTGGCGCGACCGTCGAACACGAAGTCGGTGCTCAGGTGAACGATCCGGCAGCCGGCGCCGGCGGCCACGCGGGCCACGTTTTCGGCTCCCTCGGCATTGATCCGCCGGGCCCGATCGGGGGCGACCTCGCAACCGTCGACGTCGGTATAGGCGGCGCAGTTGACGATCACCGTGGGCCTGAGCCGCTCCACTTCCGCCTCGAGACGGAAACGGTCCGTGACGTCGGCCTCGGCGCGCGTCGCCGAAACCGTGTCCGGGTAGCGCTCTTCGAGCCGGCGGGCGACGACCGACCCGAGCATGCCTCCCGCGCCGAGGACCAGCGGTGCGTGCGAAGGCCGGCCGCTCACGGTGCGACCCCGCCGATCTGGGACTGCAGATCGATCACGTTGCCCACTCCCTTGAGGTTGATCAGCAACCGGACCTCGTTCTGGCTGATGCCGCTGAAATTGCGGTTCAGAATCTCGATCTGAAGGCCGCAGCACTGGGTGTTGTAGCCCAATTTGTAACGTTGATCGCGCAGGCGCGGCTCCCCCGAAGCGATGTCCCCCAGCTCGTAATTGGCCTGCATGCCTATGAGGAGCCTCCGTCCGAGCAGGTTGGTCTCGCCCTGCAGCCCGATCTGATCGCGGGTGAAGGAGCTCTGGCTCAGCCCCTGGGCCACGAGCGCCTCGCTCTCGAGGTCTCGCTGCAGCGACCAGGTCAGGTCGAGGAAGCCGCGCTTGGGGCTTCTCAAGTTGGCGCTCAGGCTCGCCTCCCGGAAATCCTTGAAAATGACATCGTACGAGGTCCGCACGTCGACGCTCGCGTGGATCGACGGGTTGATGCGCAGACTGGCATGGATCGGCGAGGCCTGTCGCGACGTGCCGAGGACGAACGATTGGCTGAGCGGCCCGAGGAACGAGTAGTCCTGGCCGATCTCGAGAGTGGCGATTTCTACGGTGCTGAGTTTCTTGCGCGAAGGCGCGCCGCCCGGCGACCGGGACTCGTCGCTTTCTTCGGCTGCCTCCTTGGCCGGCGCGTCGCGCCGGGCCGCCTCCATCAGCTGCCGCAATGGATCCATGCCGGTCCCGACGTATTTCACACCGGCGCCGGCGCCGGCATACTCCTGCAGCGCGCCGGCGGAACGCTTGGCGAACAGACGCGTCACCAGGGCATAGCTCAAGAAATTGGTGTGGCCGGCGATCGCGTCGATTTCGTCGAAACGGATCACTTGATCGACGCGCTCCACCTCCGAGCTGTAGGAGTAGCGGATGGTCGGCTCGATCGTGTGCTTGTACTGCGGTGAAAAGGTCGAGCCTGGCCGGTCGAAGACGCGGCTCAGCTTGGGACCGATGAGCGTCAGGCCGCCAGTGAAGAGCTCCCGGTTGAAGCCGCTGTCGGAGATGACCGTCTTCTCCCCGTCCAGGCGTCCGTTCTGCGCGCCCGACTGTCCAGGAATGTTTTGCCCGTCGCACCCGACGTCGTTAGCAGGGGTGAACACTCCGTTCACATTGCCCGTCTCGGTGTTGGTGATTCCGTCGCCTTCGCCAAAGTCACCCGTGTTCGGCAGGTTGTCACAGCCCAGGTCGCTGCGCTGGCTCTTGGTGTAGTAGGTGTCACGGAAACCAGCGCTGGCGCTCACGTCGAGCCAGGGGACGGGGGAAAGCTGCGAAGAGAAAGTCGGGAAGAGATCGAAACGCTGATAGATGGCGCCGGCGTCGCTCTTGCGGAAGGAGTCGGCCGACGCCTCGAGCGTGAGAAAGAGCGGCAGGTTACCAAGCCGCTGGCGGCGACCCCGCAGCTCGATCTCCGGCTGGATCCAGCGCGTGATCGTCTCCTCCTGTGTCCGGATCAGCTCATTGATAGCGGGAGGCACGAGGACGTTCACCAGCTGCTCCCGGCGCTCGCCGCGGACGTTCACGGAGTAGAATCCCCAGTTCCTCGTCAGGAACAGATTGGACACCGCCTGCGAGTTCGAGGATTGCCGCAGGTCACGCACGTAGTCGAGATAGTAGTTGAAGTCACTGATGAAGTTGGCGTTGGCGACGAGCCGCCAGCCGGAATCGAAGTCCTGATGGTGGGCGTAGTTGATCGCCCAGCGGTCGATCGGAACGTTCGGACGCGGCCCGCGTGCCTCGATCTCGTCGTGAATATAGTAGCCGGTGAACAGCCCGTAGCCGTTCGGACTCGGGACGTAGCGGTACTCGAGCCCATGTCCCCACCCCGCCAGCGACAGGTAATCGAGAAAAACGGTGGCGTCCATGTTGCGGCGAATCGGCCAGTAGAAGGCGTTGCTGATCACCGTGCCTCCCCGCCGTGAAAAACCGAACTCGGGAAAGAGCAGGCCGGTCGCCCGGTCGCTCTTGATGGGCCAGATAAGGTATGGGGTGTAGAAGACCGGGACCCGGCCTATCTTGAACGTAAGGTTGTGAAGGTAGGCGTAGTTGTCCAGGCGCAGCAGGCCCCTCCCCACCCGGAAGCTCCAGTAAGGGATCGGCTGGGTGCAGGCCGTGAAGGTCGCGTCGTGCAGGACCAGCTCGTTATCGGAGATCTTTTCGACCCGCTTGGCCTCGAAGTAGATGTTCGGGTCGGCGTAGCCGCGCGCCTGGAAGAAGGTTCCGGTCTCGGTGTCGAGGTTGTAGACCAGGCTCTCCGCGCTGAGACGCGAAGGACCCTTGTCCAGAATGACATTCCCCTCGGCATAGGCCTCCTGGGTCGAAGGAGTGTAGCGTACGAAGTCGGCTTGCAGCCGCGAATCGCCGAACTTGATATCGACGTACTCCTTTAGAATCAGTTCGTCCTTCCACAGGATCGACCCGGGCCCGGCCGCGATCTGAAGGGTCTTGCCGCCCGGTCCCTGGCTTACGACCCGCTTCTGGCCCTCCCTCGCGGGGGCGGCGCCCGGGACAGGAGCCTCTGTGGTCGACGCGGGCGGGGTTGGCGAGGGAGTCGGCGTTGGGGCGGGGGCCGCCGGCGGCGCGGCGTCCGGCGGTGGGTTCTGTGCGGCCTCGAGGGCGGATGTGCGCGCCAGCCCCAGAAGAGCGAGAAGGCAGAGGGCGCCGAACGCGATCGATCGGTCCCTGCGTCTCATCCGCTGCGAGGCCCTTTCAGGTGACGGCGATCCCCGCGTACCCGACGACCGAACCTCGATCCCCCGTCCGGTCGGCCGATGTGGCGTACGCGATCAAGCGGGCCGCTTTCGCGCCCAGTTCCCGAACGGCCGCAAGACCGGTTACGGCCGGGGCGATGCCGCACATGCCGATTCGCTCGGCAATCACGACCCGATGCAGCCCCTCGGGATCGAGGGCCAGGATCCTGTCGATCGCCTTCCGATCATCCCTCTCCGCGACCTCCGCCGGAACATAGTGTGACATGTCGCTGCTGATCACGACCAGCACATCGCCGCCGCACTCTCCGATCGCCCCAGCCACGGCGCGGCCCAGATCGAGCAGGAGCGGCAGATGGAGAGTGCCGATGCAGACCGGCACGAAGCTCACCCGCGCGCGCAGGAATTGCAGGAACGGAACCTGAACTTCCAGGCTGTGCTCGCCGCGGTGTGCCGCCTCGTCGACCTCGGCCGACCCGCAGCGGGCGAGAATGCCGTCGGCCAAGGTCGAGTCGATCGGCACGTCACCGAGCGGCGACCGCCAGACCCCTCGGTCGAAGAGGGCGATCGACCGCCCGCGGCCGGTGTGGTTCGGCCCCAGGATCACCACCCTGTCCGACAGG
Source organism: Acidobacteriota bacterium (assembly GCA_041486695.1). Lineage (GTDB taxonomy): Bacteria > Acidobacteriota > Polarisedimenticolia > Gp22-AA2 > Gp22-AA2 > JBGPLZ01. The sequence continues at coordinate 8,695 of JBGPLZ010000122.1, forward strand.
GCGACCGACGTATAGGTGGCCGCCGCCACGCGGCCCGAGTAGATGTACCCCGCGTGGGGCACCATGAGAGCCAACCCCCGCGGCGATGATGGCGGTGTTCGCCCTTCGGTCAAATCCAGAAGATCGCGCCTGAGCGTGGCCGGCAGAGCCGGGTAGAACGTGCCGGCGACGGCTGGATTGCGGATCATTTCTGCCCCTCACGGTGGGACCGGCCATGCTAGCAAATGGACGTGGCAAAGTAAAGAAAACCGGGCACTTGCGGCGTAACACTCCGATGGCGTGTGCTAGAATTGGCCCCTCGAGAACCAGAATCAAGAACAACCGCGGACAGGGACCGG
>JBGPLZ010000123.1:0-8923 GCA_041486695.1 Acidobacteriota bacterium
CGTGCTGGAAGCGGTTGATCGTTTCGACCATGTGCACCGGGATGCGGATCGTGCGCGACTGGTCGGCAAGCGCGCGGGTGATCGCCTGGCGGATCCACCAAGTGGCGTAGGTCGAGAACTTGTAGCCGCGGCGGTATTCGAACTTGTCGACCGCCTTCATCAGCCCGATGTTCCCCTCCTGGATCAGGTCGAGGAACTGCAGGCCGCGGTTGGTGTACTTCTTGGCGATCGAAACGACGAGGCGGAGGTTCGCCTCGACCAGCTCGGACTTGGCCCGGGCGGCCATCTGCTCGCCGGCGCGGATCGCGGCGGCGGTCTCCTTGATCTCCTCGGGCGTGGTCTCCATCTCCCGGGCGATGCGGGCGATGTCCTCCTCGGCGCCCCGCACCTTGTCGCGCAGGTCGCGGCGGCCCTTCGGGTCGCGTGTCAGCTTCAGACGGCGGTGATACGAGCGAATGTCGAGCTCGAAGTCGCCGAGCTTGACCGAGGTCTCCTTCACCTTCTTGGCCAGATCCTTCACCTTCCCGGAGACCAGGCCCATCTGGCGGATCACCAGGCCGACCTGCACTCGAATCCGGCCGAGGGAGTGCAGGATCTCGCGGTATCGCTTGGAGCCCTCGGTCAGCCGGGCCAGGTGCTTCTGCTGATCTTCGATCTTCTTGCTCAGGCGGTTGACGCGGTTCATCGCGTCGAGCAGCTGGCGACGCTTGCGGTCGCGGGCGCTCTCCTCTTCGTCCTCGTCGTGGACGGTGATCAGGTCCTCGACGCGGATCTCCTTGTCGCGGATCTTGTGCCCGAACTCGAGAAGCTGGTTGATGGCGTAGCGGCTGCGCGACAGCGCCTTGACGATGTTCTTCTCGCCCCGCTCGATCCGCCGGGCGATCTCGACCTCGCCCTCGCGGGTCAAAAGCGGCACCGTCCCCATCTCGCGCAGGTACATGCGGACGGGGTCGTTGGTCTTCTCGAGGGTCCCCGGTGAGAGGTCGACCTTGGTCGGCTCTTCCGGCTCCTCCTTCTCGGCGGTCTTCTCCTCCGCCTTCGCCTTGTATTTCTCCTCGGAGTCGACCATCTCGATGCCGAGAGAGTCGAACAGGAGGAACATGTCGTCGAGATCCTCCGGCGAGTGGACCTCCTCCGGGAGCACGTCGTTCACCTCGTCATAGAGGAGGTAGCCGCGCTCGCGGCCGAGGTTGATCAGCTGCCGGACCTCTTCGTACTTCTCTTCGATGCCCAAAGCCATTCTCCTATGATGCCGAGGCGTCCCGCAGGGCCTCGATCCGTCTCCTCAACGTCACCTTGCGCCGCAGCAGCTCGTCGACCTCCGCCGCCCCCCCACCGCTCTCCAACCGCTTCTGGATCTCGCCCATCTGCCGCTGCAGCCGCGCGGCGCGGAGACCCTTCAGACATCCGCGCCCTTCGTCCAGGCTCGCGGGGGGGTGGGACGCCGCCGCGATCCTGGTCAACAAATCCCTCGCCGGGTCGCTGACATCGGCTCCGATCCGAGGGTACGTCACATCCTCGCCTTTTTCCACCGAGCGCCCGATCGCCTTGACGATCTCCGCCACCCGTCCCGGCTCGATGTCGTCTGCCTCGATCTCGCCGAGGAGGACCCGCCGGGCCTCACCATCGTCCATCAACGCCCGCACCAGCCGCGATTCCGACTCGCTCACCCCGCGTACCGGCGCCGCCGACATCGTGCCACGCGGGTCGAGTGTCTTGCGGCGCTCACGCACCGCCGTCGCCAGCTCTTGCAGCACCAGCCGGTCTTCAATCCCGAAGACCGTCGCCAGCATCTCCACATGCCCGGCCCGCTGCACCGGGTTGTCGAGACGCGCCAGAAACGGCAGCACCTCGTTCAGCGCTTCGATCTTTCCCTTCGTCTCCGCGACATCGACCCGCTTCGCGACCTCGCGCGTCAGGTATTCGATGTACGGAAGCGCCTCCGTGAGGCGCGCCCGGTACCCCTCGGCGCCGAACTCCCGGACGTACAGATCCGGGTCTTTCCCAGGCGGCAGCGCGACGACCACCACCTCGAAGCCGTTCTCGAGCAGAACCTCGAGGCTGCGCTTTGTCGCCGCCCGCCCCGCCGCGTCGGGGTCGAAGTTCACCACGACGCGGTCGGTGAATCTCTTCAACAGCCGCACATGGCCGGCGGTGAACCCGGTGCCGAGCGTCCCGACGGCCTCGGTCACCTCCGCCTGATGGAGGGCGATGACATCCATATACCCTTCCACCAGAACCACGTGCCCTTGCTTGCGAATCCCCTCCTTGGCCAACGGCAGGCCGAAGAGGTTGTCTCCTTTACTGAACGCCGCCGTCTCCGGCGAGTTCAGGTATTTCGGCTCGCCGGCGCCGATCACCCGACCGCCGAAGCCGACCATCTCGTCCGACAGGTTGAGGATCGGGAAGATCACCCGATCGCGAAACCGGTCGTAGGTCCTGCCAGTCTCCTCTTTGCGCGCCAGGAGGCCGGCCAGCACCCCGTGATCCTCCGGCACCTTGCCGGCCAGGTGGCTCTTGAGCCCCATCCAACCTTCGGGCGCGAAGCCGATCTGCCAGCGGTCAATCGTCTCGGGCCCGAGACCACGGCTCGCCAGGTACTTCCGGGCTGCTGCACCACCGGATTGCTGCAACTGCTCCCGGAAGTACCCGACCGCCTGCCTGTTGACCGCCAGAACTTTCTGGCGGTCACTGTTCTCTTCGCGCCGCCCGACCGGAAGCGCTATCCCATACCTTCCGGCGAGCATCTTCAGGGCCTCGGGAAACTCCATCTTCTCGTACAGCATTACGAACTTGAAGATGTCCCCGCCCACCCCGCAACCGAAGCAATAGAAGAGCTGCTTGTCCGCGTCGACCCAGAACGACGGCGTCTTTTCCGTATGAAACGGACAGAGCGCCCGGTACTTCGCGCCGCTCTTCTTGAGCGGGATGTAGTCGGAAACGATCTCACGCAGGTCTGCCGAGGCCCTCACGACCTCGACGACATCCGATCGATCTCTCCCCCCCATCTCCCCTCGCCTCAGTCGTTGAAGCGTCTTTCCTGAGCAAGTCGCTTCAGAGCCTTCTTACGCGCGGCCAGCGCCTTGATCTTTCTCTTCTGGCTCGGCTTCAGGTAATGCTGGCGCTTCTTCAGCTCCGACAGCACACCCGACTTCTCGCACTTTCTCTTGAAGCGCTTCAGAGCGTTCTCAAGCGACTCGTCCTCGCGCACACGCACGAGGGGCATTCAGTTACACCTCCCTTCAATCCTTCGGCTCGCCGACGGATCGACATCGATCGAGACATCACGACCGACGACCGCATCGATCACTGGTCGGTGACTGCTTTCCTTCAATCTGCGTTACGACTGTCAAGTCGAGGCTAAGACATGACCGGACAGGAACTTACCATAGACCCACAGAACAATACATGCCTAATATACGAACCGTTTGCGGGGTTGTCAAGAAAGGTGAATGAGAAAGGTGGGATTCCTGTAGATTATTTTCGGCGTATGAAACAGAAGCGCCTGTTTTCGTCACCCTTTGGCTGATAAATTTAATGCATCATTAATCTTTAAATTGATTACTGAAGCTGCATATCCTGCTCCGAAACCATTGTCTATGTTAACGATAACCAGTCCTGACGCACAGGAATTGAGCATCCCCATCAGGGCTGCCACCCCCTTCAAGCCTGTCCCGTAGCCGATGCTGGTCGGGACACCTATGACCGGTACGTCGACCAGGCTCGCGACCACGCTTGGGAGGGCTCCTTCCATCCCGGCCACGGTGATGATGACCTTTGCTTTCAGAAGTTTATCCTTGTGATCGAGGAGCCTGTGCAGACCTGCCACCCCAACATCGTAGACCCTTTCCACCAGATTTCCCATGACTTCTGCGGTGACGGCCGCCTCCTCGGCGACCTGGAGGTCGGAGGTCCCGGCCGCCAGGACCAGGATGCCATCCTTGGGGGCCGGCCGGCCGGGGGCGTCGAGGACGATCGCCCGGGCGTTTGGCTGGTAGCGCGCCTTTCCGAACCGTCGCTTCACCTTCCGGAAGATGTCCGGTCCGACCCTGGTGACCAGAACCGGCAGGCGGGTCGAGGCGACCCTCGCCATGATGGCGATGATCTGCGCCACCGTCTTCCCTTCGCCGAAGATCACTTCCGGAAAACCGCGGCGCAGGTGGCGGTGGTTGTCGATCTTCGCGAAGCCCAGGTCTTCATACGGAAAGGTCTTCAGGCGCCGGAGGGCCGCATCGGCCGACAGCGTGCCGCGCCGCACCTTCTCGAGAATCCTTCTGAGCTCGTTGGTGTGCATCCCCCCGCCCTTTGCGCCGCCGATTATAGGAGATCCTTGACAGCCGTCCCAGGGTTTCATACCATCGCGCCGAACAGCAAACCTGACGCGGCTTCCGGGAGGAAGAGCGGATGAGCCAGTCGAACGACAAGAGACGTCACCCGCGTGTGAACCAGCGCCTGCGCGTGCGCTCGCTCGATCGCGAGCTGGCGCTCGAGCTCGAGACGATCGATCTGAGCGCCGGCGGTCTGCGCTGCAAGGCGCCGGCCTACGTGCCGCCGATGACCAAGATGGCGCTGTCGATGGTTCTCCCCGCCGCCGGCACGGGCTCCACCGAGCAGGTGATCCGGGGCGAAGCGGTGGTCGTCAGGACCGAGCCGCTGACAACCGAGCCGGCGAACGGCGGCACCTACAGGGTCGCCCTCTTCTTCTCGAAGATGGAAGAGGCCGACCGGGAGAAGCTGAACGCCTTCCTGAAGGACCGCAACACCAAGATCGGCAACGCCTAGGAGGAGCGGTGAGGCGATACGTCGTCGGCGTGACCGGCGCCAGCGGCTCGCTCTGCGCCCGCTCGGTGCTGCGGCATCTGGCGCGTCATCCCGAGGTGGAGCGGGTCCACGTCGTCCTCAGCCACTTCTCGCTTCTGACCCTCAATGTCGAGCTGGGCGCCCAGGCCAAGGATGAGGCGGCGGGCCTGCGGGCGCTGCTCGAAGGCGAGGAGCCGCCGGCCACGATCGTCCTGCATCGATCGGGCGACATGGCCGCGGCGATCAGCAGCGGCTCCCACCCGACCGACGGGATGATCGTCGTGCCGTGCAGCGGCGGCACTCTCGCCGCCATCGCCAACGGCACCTCGACGAACCTCCTGCACCGCGCCGCCGAGGTGACGCTCAAGGAGCGCCGGCCGCTCATTCTCGCTTTCCGCGAGACGCCGGTCAGCCTGGTGCACATCGAGAACATGGAGCGGGCGACGCGCGCCGGCGCCGTCGTCTTTCCCCTCACCCCCGCCTTCTACAACCGCCCGCAGAGCCTCGATGAGGTGGTCGAGCAGTTCACCGGCCGCATCTTCGATCTGCTGAAGCTGCCGCACGGTCTCGGCCGACGATGGACAACGCCTCGCTGATCGCGTCTCCTCGCACCCACGGTCTTCCCGCCGTGCGGGCAACGCTGTCGATGATCAAGTTCAAGCACACCCTGTTCGCTCTGCCCTTCGCGCTGACCGGCGCGATCCTGGCGGCGAACGGGGTGCCGTCGTGGCGGCAGCTGGGCTTCATCCTCGGCGCCATGGTCGGGGCGCGCAGCGCCGCCATGGTGTTCAATCGGATCGCCGATCTCCGCTTCGACCGCTTGAACCCGCGCACCTCGAACCGGCCGCTCGTGACCGGCGAGCTCGGCCTGCCGTTCGCCTGGGGCTTTCTGGTCGCGAGCTGCGCCCTCTTCCTGCTCTGCGCCGCGCGACTGAACCGGCTGGCGTTCCTGCTGGCGGCGCCGGCGCTGGCCCTCATCCTTTCGTACTCCTACGCCAAGCGCTTCACCTGGGCGACCCATCTCCACCTGGGCGCCTCGCTCGGCCTCGCACCGCTCGGCGCCTGGATCGCCGTGCGCGGGACGATCGAGACGGCGCCGCTCATCCTCGGCGCCGCAGTGACGCTCTGGACCGCCGGCTTCGACGTGATCTATTCCTGCCAGGATGTCGGCTTCGATCGGGACGCGGGGCTGAACTCGATCCCGCGCCGGTTCGGGGTCGCGGCCGCCCTGCGGGTCTCCTCGGCGCTGCACCTGGCGACGGTGCTGCTCCTCGCAAGCCTGCCGCGCTTCGCGCCGCTCGGGGCTCTTTACCTGGCGGGGGTCGCGGGAACCGCGGCTCTTCTCCTCTACGAGCACCGGCTGGTCCGGCCGGATGATCTGAGCCGGGTGAATCAGGCCTTCTTCACCGTCAACGGCTGCGTCAGCTTCCTGATCCTGGCGGCGACGGCGGTTGATCTGGCGTTTGGCCGCTGAGCGGCCGTCGGGGGCCGACCGCATCTCCGGTCAAAAGCAGATAGAGATCGCGCACGTTCGTTCCGGTCGGCCCGGTGACGAAGTCATCGCCGAGCCGCGCGAAGAAGCGGCCGCTGTTCGACTCTCTCAGGAATTTGGCCGGGTCGAGCCTGGCGGCCCGGGCACGCTCGATGGTCGTCTGATCGACGTAGGCTCCGGCCGCGGGCGAGTTCCCGTCCCGCCCGTCGCTGCCGGCCGCGAGGAAGGCCCAGGGGCGCGAGCCGAGGCCGGCCATCCGCAGCGTCAGACGCAGGGCGAACTCCTGCGCCCGTCCGCCGACGCCCGGCGCCACCGGCACGCTCACCACCTCGCCGCCGAGGACCAGGAGTCGCGTGCCCGGAGGGGCCGATTCGACCGCGCGGGCGACCCGCTCCACCGCCTCCTCGACCGGCCCGGTCAGATCGGACGGCAAGGACTCGGTCGACAGCCCGCGCGTCAGGCCGCCGCGCACCGCGGCGCTGCGCAGATCGCGGTTGGAAAGAAGCAGCGCCGCGCGGCTTTTGCGGAAGGCCGGGTCGCGCTTCTTGGGCGTCTCGGGCAGCGTGCCCTGCCGCAGAGCTTCGACGACCCTCGGCGGCAGCGCCGGGGCGAGGCCGTAATGGTCGATCGCCCGAATCAGATCTTCGCGGCTGGTCGGGTCGGGAAGCGACGGCCCGGAGGCGACCTCGTCGTAGCGATCGGGATCGACGTCGCACAGGACGAGCGTCGTCTGGCTGCCGGCCCGCCGCGCCGCCAGCGCCAGCCGGCCGCCCTTCACGGCCGAGAGATGCCGGCGCACCGCGTTGATGACGCCGATCGGGGCTCCCGAGACGAGGAGCAGGCGGTGCAGGAGCGTCTTGTGCTCCGGCTTCATAAACGGCGCGAGCGGCGCCGCCATCAGCGCCGAGCCGCCGCCGGAGGCGAGATAGACGACATCGTCCGCCGCGCCCGCGCTCGCGGCAAGCTGCAGCGCCTTTTCCCCCGCGAGGAAGGAACCGCGCAGCGGCAGCGGATGCTCGCCAGAGACCCGCATCACCTTGACGGTCGCCCCGCTGCGGACGCCACTCCGGCGGGAAGCGCTCGCGGAGGCGCCCCGGGACGCTCCCGCGAGCGCTTCCCGCCCGACCGGAAGATCCCCGGGCGCGACCAGCAGGGCCTGCACCGGACGGCGGAGATCCACCTGCGCCAGCTTGCGGCGGAGCCCCTCGAACATGCCTGGGGCCGCCTTGCCGTAGGCGAAGACCAGGATCCGCCCGCCTCGGCGCGGGTCGATCCGGTGCCCCGCGATCGTCAGCCGATCAGGGCCTGCGGCAACGGCTCCGGCCACAGCCTGCTGCGGATCACACGCGGAGAGCGCCTCCGCGGCGATCGCCCGAAGGAGTTGCGCCGCGGGGGTTCTTGGGGACGAGCCCTTGAAATGCTTGCGTATCAAGCCCTTGCTCCCGTCCGTGGAACGCCTTGCCGGATAGCGGTTAGGCGGGAGCTCGCGCTTGAACCGCCTGCCATTCGCGTCTTGACAAGGAATTTGAACCTTTGCTATAAGGCCAGTAGACCGTTGGGCACTAGTTTCTACAACCGTCTCACCAAGGAGGTGGCCCGATGAATAAGGCGGACCTGATCGACAAGATCGCCAAGGACGCCCGCATCAGCAAGACCGCGGCCAGCAAGTCCCTCGACTCGCTGGTCGACGGCATCACCAAGTCGCTGAAGAAGGGCGACCGGGTGGCGCTGGTCGGCTTCGGGACCTTCACGGTCTCCAAGCGCAAGGCTCGCGTCGGCCGGAATCCGCAGACCGGCGAGCAGATCGAAATCAAGGCGCGCAAGGTGGCGCGCTTCCGTCCGGGCAAGGATCTGGCGGGAGCCATTCGCTGATCGTGCCTGACCGGCGACCTCCGCCGGTTCGGTCCGTCGGGAAAGATGCGGGGGGAGGCGTTCCATGCCGGAGCGCTTCCCCCTTTGCTTTGCAGGGCGCCGCCGCCCGGCGCGCTCACTCGACCGTGCCCAGCAGCGCCCCCGCTTCGACCGCGTCGCCCGCCTTGACACCGATCGCCACGACCCGGCCGTCCTTGGGTGACGGGATCTCATTTTCCATCTTCATCGCCTCGATCACGACGAGCCCCTGACCCGCCTTGACCTCGTCGCCCGGCTTCACCAGGATCGCCCGGATCTTTCCCGGCATCACCGAGCGGATCTCCGCCCGCCCCGGCATCGAAGGCCCGCCCCCGGCGAGGGCGGCTTGGCGGAGCGGGTCGTCCAGAATCACCGTGTAGGATCGACCGCGCAGCAGGACCGAATAGGTTCGCGGGCCGCCGGCCACCCGGACCACGATCGCGTCGATCGTCATCGCGGTGCGCGCCGCGGTGACGGTCGATCTGCCTCCGGGCGCCGGACGGAGGGCCACCGGCGTCAGAAGGAGGGAGGCCCCGCGCCGCCGAGCCTCAACCAGGACCGTGCGGCCGTCGAGCGTGACGCTTACGCTTCCGCCGCGTCGCGCCACTTCGACGGCGATCGTTCGCGTTCCAACCCGGGCCAGGGCGCGCATCTAGGAGCCGGTCCGAGTCATAGCATGGGTCGCGTTCGTGGCGCCGCGGGGTCGGCCGCGAGGCGCCGCAACGACCGCGATGTGAGTCA
>JBGPLZ010000124.1:0-8745 GCA_041486695.1 Acidobacteriota bacterium
GGTCCTGAACCGCAACTCGATCCCGTCGACGGTCGATCGCCATTTCCGCCGATTCCAGCTCGTCTCCGCCGCCGCATACAGTCTCGGACACGGCACCAACGACGCCCAGAAGACCATGGGGATCATCACCATCCTCCTGGTCTCCAGCGGGTACATGACGACCTTTCATGTGCCGGTCTGGGTGATCCTCGCCTGCCACGCCGCCATCGCCGCCGGCACTTTGGCGGGAGGCTGGCGAATCGTCAAGACGATGGGGATGAAGATCACCAAGCTCAAGCCGATCGGCGGCTTCAGCGCCGAGACCGCCGGAGCCGTGACCCTGCTGGGCACCGCCTTCTTCGGCATCCCGGTCAGCACGACCCACACCATCACCGGCGCCATCATGGGTGTCGGAGCCACGCACCGCCTGAGCGCGGTCCGCTGGGGCATCGCCCGGCAGATCATCTGGGCCTGGATCTTGACGATCCCGATCTCGGCCCTGGTCGCGGCGCTCGCCTACGAGATCATCCGGCTGTTCCTGTAGGGTGAGATTCGCAGGATCGGTCGGCGTCGGGGTGTGCGCCTGGCTATTTCTTGTCCTCGGCGGCCTCCCGGGCCCTACGATCCAAATCCTCCTGGGTATCCTTCCGATACTCTCGCGCAATTTCCCGGCCCTTGGCGCGGCCCTGGTCGGTGAGTGTTCCGTGCTTTTTGCAGTCGGAGAGAGCCTCCTTCCCTGTGGCCTCATCGAGAAGATCGAGCTTCGTCCGCGCCCGGAAGCCTCCCATCTTCACGTGCTGCTGGATGTAATAGGTGTGCCCCCCTTCCACCTGGAGCTCCATGGCGTCCACGTTTTCCGATCGTGACCAAAACACGTGTTTCCCCGGATCGACCTGGACGAAGAAGTAGCTGCTTCCCCGGTTGATCCCCAGAATCTCGTCGTCACAGAGGAAGAAGCTCTTAATCGCAAACCCCATGCTCGTCGGCCGGACCACGTAGACCAGGGCCTTGTCAGGCTTCACCGTGCCCGTGGGGTGATCCTTGCTGAAGTTTACGTAGCCCTCGTCATCCTTTTCGTCGCCCTTGTCCGACGCGAGACTGCCGCCGCTGAATAACCCCGGCATCAAACTAAGGCCTACGAAGAGGAACGAAGCGAGGAGCCATCGCAGCTGAGCGCTGGAGTGAACGATCCCCGACGCCTTCACGGCGCCGGCCGACGGGCTGAGCGATTTCATGGGTTGGTCTCCTTAAAGTTTGATGGCAGCCAGGAACGAGAAGCTAATCCGAAGTCAAGTCCCTGATCAAGTGTGCGTTCGAGTCGGGGATGGGTCAAGCTTCGGGGCTCTCGATCGCCCAGGCCCGCCCGTCGAGTGTGATGAAGTCGTCCGCCGCCGCGGGCCCCCAGGAGCCCGGGGCATAGGGGAAGGGCGCCGGCGCCTCATTGCGCTCGACCGCGCGGGTGAGCGGATCGATGAGCGACCAGGCCTGCTCGATCTCATCCTGGCGCATGAACAGCGTGGCATCGCCCCCGAGGGCATCGAGCAGCAGCCGCTCGTAGGCGTCGGGCGCGGGTCCGGCCTCCAGATCGCCGAACTGGAAGTTGAGCGTCGCGGAGCGCAGCTCCATGCCCCGATCGGGGACCTTGCTCTCGAAGCGGACGCGGACTCCCTCGTCCGGCTGGATGCCGAGACTGATCCGGTTGGCCGCCAACGCCTGGCCGCTCGGCAGGTCGAACATATTATGGGGCGGGGCGACCAGCTGGATGACGATCTCGGTCACGCGCCGCCCGAGCGCCTTGCCGGAGCGCAGGTAGAACGGCACGCCCTTCCAGCGCCAGTTGTCGATGAACAGCTTGACCGCCGCGAAAGTGGGGGTGCGCGAGTCCCTGCGGACGCCCGGCTCGAGACGATATCCCTCGTACTGTCCGCAGACCAGGTGCGCGGGGGCGGCCACCTGATCGACGCGCCGCACCGCGCCGAGCAACTTGACCTTCTCGCCGCGCACCGAGTCGGCCTCGAACCGGCTCGGCGCCTCCATGGCGACCAGCGACAGAAGCTGCAACAGGTGATTCTGGAACATGTCGCGCAGCACGCCGGCGCCGTCATAGTACGGCCCGCGGCCGGTGATCCGCCCCGATTCGGCGACGGTGATCTGGACGTGATCGATCAGGTTCCGGTTCCACAGCGGCTCGAACATCGCATTCGCGAAGCGGAAGACCAGGATGTTCTGGACCGTTTCCTTGCCGAGGTAATGGTCGATGCGGAACACCTGCGACTCGTCGAACACCGACAGGACCTTGCGGCTCAGATCGAGCGCCGACGCCAGGTCGTCGCCGAACGGCTTCTCGATCACCAGGCGCCGCCAGCGCGGGTCGCCGAGGGCGCTCCGGCCGTCGAGCCCAGCCGCGTTCAGGCTGTCGATGGCGCGCGCGTAAAGCCACGGAGCGAGCGCCATGTAATAGAGACGCGGCCCCGGGCCGAGGGCGTCGAGCGCCTGCCGCGCCTTGGCCAGCCCGGTTCCGTTCGATACGTCGCCGACGGCGTAGCTCACGGAGGCCGCGAACTCACGCCAGGCGGCGGGGTCGGTCAGGCCTCCCTGCTGCCGCAGCGCGGCTTCGATTCGGGCCCGGAACCGATCGTCGTCCAGCTCCTGACGGGCCACGCCCAGGACGCGGGTGCCCGGCGGAAGGCGCCGCTTGCGCTGCAGATTCAGCAGCGCCGGGATGATCTTCCCCAGGGCGAGGCTGCCGGTGGCGCCGAAGATCACGATCACGGGCGGCTCGGGGGCCGCCACGATCCGGCTCATGGCCGCTCGCCGGATGGGCCGGCCGGCTTGACGGGGGGGCCGCCGGCCGGTTTGACGGCGTGGCCGCCGAATTGCTGGCGCAGGGCGGCGAGCAGCCGATCGGCGAACGAGGAGGGGAGCCGGCTGCGGAACCGGGCCATGAGCGACAAGGTGATCACCGGAGCCGGAATGTCGTGCTCGATCGCTTCCTGCACGGTCCAGCGTCCTTCGCCGGAGTCGGCCACGAAGGCCTCGAGACGCGCCAGCTTCGGGTCGGCGCGCAGCGCCTCGGCGGTCAAATCGAGCAGCCACGAACGGACCACGCTGCCGTCCTGCCAGATGCGGGCGATGCGCTCCAGATCGAGACCGAATTCGCGCTTCGCCTCGAGCAGGGCGAACCCCTCGGCGTAGGACTGCATGAGGCCATATTCGATGCCGTTGTGGATCATCTTCACGAAGTGACCCGCGCCGACCGGGCCGACGCGCGCCCAGCCGCGGTCGGGGGCGGGGGCCAGGGTGACGAAGGCCGCCTGCAGCCGCTCGACGGTCGCGGCCGGCCCGCCGATCATCAGGCAGTACCCTTTCTCGAGCCCCCAGATGCCGCCGCTGGTTCCCTGATCGAGGTAATCGATGCGGCGGGGGGCCAGGGCGGCGGCGCGCCGGAGATCATCCTTATAGTAGGTATTGCCGCCGTCGATCAGGGCATCGCCCGGAGCCAGGAGGGCGCCGAGCCGGTTCACCGCCTGTTCGGTGGCATCCCCCGACGGCAGCATCAGCCAGACGGCGCGCGGCGGCCGCAGGGCCGCCACCAGGTCCTCGAGCGTGGCGGCCGGCGTGATCCCCTCGCGGCTCAGGGCACCGAGAGTCTCCGCCGAGCGAGCCGAGCCGACGACGCGGTGCCCGCCGCGCATCCAGCGGCGGGCCATGTTGCCGCCCATTTTCCCCAGGCCAACGAGTCCGAGATCCATCTTCAGCCCCTTTCCAGATCCATCGTTTTCCGCAGACGCCGCGCGTGCCGGGGCTCGCCAGAGAAACGCGCCGCCAGGAAGGCGAGCACGATCTCGCTGGCCAGCGCCTCGCCGATCACCCTCGCCCCCACGCACAGGACGTTCGCGTCGTCGTGCTCGACGCCCTGATGGGCGCTGTAGGTATCGTGGCAGAGACCGGCGCGAACCCCGTGGATCTTGTTGGCCGCCACCGAGGCCCCGACGCCGCTGCCGCAGACGATGATGCCGCGCTCGGCCCGGCCCTCCACCACGGCTCGGCCGACGGCGGCGGCGAAGTCGGGATAATCATCGTCGGCCTCGTAGCGGGAGGCCCCCAGATCGACAACGGTGTAACCCGCCCCCCGCAACAACTCGGCCAGCACGCCCTTCAGCGCCAGGCCGGCGTGGTCTCCTCCAATCGCGACCTTCATGACGTGGTCACCTCCTGGGTCAGCCGCTCGGCCGCCCGATCACCGCTCCTCACACAGTCGGGAACCCCGACGCCTCGAAGACCATTCCCGGCCAGGCCGAGCCCCGGGAGAACCTCGAGCCGCGCCTCGATGGCGTTCACTTTGTCCAGATGTCCCACCTTGTACTGAGCCATCGCCTTCGCCCAGATGCAGGTTCGAGCCAGCAGAGGCTTCGCCTCGATGCCGAGGATGTCGAGGAGCTGCTCGCGCGCCTCCCGTTCCAGGCGCTCCGGGTCGCCTTCCTCGACGGCCGGCCCGCCCATGAAGGCGCGCAGCAGCACGGCGCCGGCCGGGGCGCGGTTCGGAAACTTGACGCTCGAGAAGGTGCAGGCGATCAGCGAGCGTTTCTCGGCGCGCGGCACGACGAAGCCGAAGCCGTCGAGATTCCGGCGGACGTCGCTCCGCCGGTAGGCGAGACTGACGGTCGCCGAGGTGCCATACGGGATCGAGGCGAGATCGTCCGCCAGGCCGCCGTCGACCGGGCGCACCAGGCGCGCCGCCGCGGCGGCCGGCATCGCCAGCACCACCGCGTCGGCCGGGATCCGGTCCCCGGCCTCCGTGGTGACCGCCCACCGGCCAGCCGGCCTGCGCTCGACCGCGTCGACCGGCGCACGCTCGACCGCGGCGGCCGGGGTGCGCAACCGCAGCGATCCCGCGGGCAAATCTTTGACCAGCCGGTCGACCATGGTCGTAAGGCCGCTGCGCAGGGTGACGAACAGAGAGTAGCGCGCCCCGCTGGTGCCGCGTCCCGCCGCCGGCGCCCGCCGCCGGGCGTGGAGCAGTCCGAGGATGACGCTGCGCCGCGCGCGCTCCAGATCGAGGAAGCGCGGGAAGGTCGCCCGGACGCTCAGCCGCTCGGGATCGGCGTTGTAGATCCCGGCGACCAGCGGCTGGGCCAGGCGCTCCAGCGCCTCGTCCCCGAACCGGCGCCGCACGAACGAGGCCAGGCTCTCGTCGGAGACCTCCGGCCCGCGCGGCAGTACCAGGTCGCAGGCGACGCGCAGCTTGCCCCGCAGGCTCAGGATCGACGAGGTGGCGAAGGGCAGCAGGCGCGTCGGCGCGAGCATCTGAAAGCCCTCCGGAATGACGACCAATCGTCCCTGGCGCAGCACGAAGGAGCGCCGGCAGGCGGGGTTGGTGCCGACGATGTCATCGGCGAGGCCAAGCTCGCCGCACAGCTCGAGAGCCCACGGCTTCTCGGAGATGAAGCAATCGGGCCCGCCTTCCACCAGGAAATCGTCCTGATGCTCGGTCAAAATGACGCCGCCGGGGCGCCCCGCTGCCTCGAGGATGGTCAGCTCGAGAGGCCGCCGGCCGGCGCGGGCGAACGCCGCCAGGCGCCGGGCGCAGGTCAGGCCGGCGATCCCCGCGCCGATGACCACCACCTTCCATGCACGCGCTGAGGCTGGGGAGGCCACGGAGGCTGGAGAGTTCCCGGACCCGGGAAGTGTCGTCATCGCGCCGACTCGACCCTGGCGCGCACCAGCGAGGCCATCATCCGCAGGAAGGCCGGGTGATCCCCCGCCGTCCCGGCGCGCTGGAAACCGATGCCGATCGTGTCGGCGACGGCGCGGGCGGCGACGTCCAGGTCGTAGAGAACCTCGACATGGTCGCTGACGAAGCCGATCGGCGCCACCACGACATCCCGCACGCCGCGTCCGTGCAGGAGACGGAGAGCCTCGGCGATGTCGGGCTCGAGCCAGGCTTCGGTCGGCGAGCCGCTGCGACTCTGGTAGGCGAGGGTCCACGCGCCGAGGCCCGCCGCGCCCGCGGCGAGCGCGGCGGTCCGCTCCAGCGTCCCGACATACCCCGAAGCCGACGCCATCGCCAGCGGGATGCTGTGGGCCGTGCAGACGAACGCCGCGCCGTCCCTGCGCGCGGGGGGAATCCGCTCGAGCGCCTCGCGGACCCGGGCCGCTACCGCCTCGATGAACTCCGGGTGCTCGTAGAACGGATCGACGAAGTCGATCGCGGGGGCGGCGTCGCCGAGACGGGCGCGCGCCGCCGCGACCGCCTCGAAATAGCTCTCGCGCGAAGCGCGCGACGGGTGCGGGGCCAGGATCAGCCCGACGGCGCGCCGCACGCCCGCGGCCTGCATGCGCGCCAGCGTATCGGGGATGGTGGGATCCCAGAAGCGCATCCCGACATGGACCGGCAGGTCGGGCCCCTTGCGCGTCAGGATCGCCCGCAGCCCCTCCGCCTGCTGGAAAGTCAGGCGGTTGAGCGGCGAGGCCCCTCCGACGATCTCGTAGTGACGCACCACTTCTTCGATGCGCTCCTTCGGGATCGGCCGGCCGCGCAGGATGTTGTCCAGGAACGGCCGGACCTCCTCCGGCCTGGTCGGGCCTCCGTAGGCGAGCAGGAGGACCGCGTCATGGGCGCTGTCCACTCACACACCTCCCCATTCGTGCACGGTGTCGACGAGCGTCAGCACGTTGTCGAGCGGCGTGTTCGGCAGGATGCCATGTCCGAGATTGAAGATGTGCCCGGGCCGGCCGCCGACCCGCGCCAACAGCTCGCGCACCCGCTGGCGAATCTCGGCGCGCGGCGCGAACAGGACGGCCGGGTCGAGGTTCCCCATCACCGCCACCTCGCCCAGGCTGTCCCAGGCATCCATGAGGTCGACCCGCCAGTCGAGGCCGATCACGCCGCCGCCCGCCTCCTTCATCGAGGCCAGGAAGCCGGATGTTTGAGTCCCAAAATGGATCACCGGGACGCCAGGAGTGAGGCCGGCGATCACGGCGCGCGTGTGCGGCAGGACGAAGCGCCGGTAGTCGTCGGGGGTCAGGCAGCCGACCCAGGAATCGAACAGCTGCACCGCCTGAACGCCGGCGGCGATCTGGCCATTGAGATAGGCGACCGTCACCCGGGCGATCTTGTCCAGGAGGAGATGCCAGGCGTCGGGATCGCGGTAGAAGAGCGACTTGGTCTGGAGGTAATTCTTCGAGCCGCCGCCTTCGATCATGTAGGACGCGACCGTGAAGGGGGCGCCGGCGAAACCGATCAGCGGCAGCTCCGGCCGGAGGGCGCGCCGCGTCCTCCTGATCGCCTCGAAGACATAGCCGAGGCTCTCCTCGACGTTGGGATGGCGCAGCCGGTCGATCTCCTGCCGGCCGAGAACCGGAGGGTCGATCACCGGCCCTTCCCCCTTGCCATACGACAGGTGGAGACCCATCGCTTCGACCGGAAGCAGCAGGTCGGCGAAGATGATGGCGGCATCGACCCGCAGCCGCTCGACGGCGTACACGGTCACCTCGGTGACCAGGTCGGGGTCCTTGCACAGATCGAGGAAGGGGACGCGCGCGCGCAGCTCGCGGTATTCCTTCATGTATCGGCCGGCCTGGCGCATCAGCCAGATCGGCGTGACCGCGGTCGGCTGCCGGCGGCAGGCGAGGAGGAAGGGGCTCGCGGACAGCGGATCGGCCGGGGCCCGGGGCGCCGTCCCCGCAGCCGCGACCGTTTCTGCCGAGCGTTTGCGGGACAGGATTTCCCCGCAGCGCAGGCTGGCGTCCCTGACCAGCGGCCCCATTTTCGGGTGCGGCGGTTCCAGGTCGACGGGGAGGCGGTGCTCCCGCAGGCTCTGGCTGGCGATCGGTCCGACCGAGGCGACCGCCACGCGCCCGAGGGCGGCGCGCACCTGCTCCTCGAGGCCCGACTCGCGCGCCACCTGGAGGACGTTGTCGACCTGGTGAGCGTTGGTGAACAACACGACGTCGACGCGGCCAGAGGCGATCGCCTGGAGCGCTCCCCGGAGCGGCGCCAGATCATCCGGCAGCGCCCAGCGATAGACCGGCACGCGGGTCACCTGGGCGCCGCGCTCCTGCAGCCCCTCGATCAGCTGGACGTTGGTGACGCCGTACTCCTGGACCGCGACCGATCGGCCGCGGACCGGCAGGTGCTCGTCGAGCGCCTTGAGGAGGTCGAGCCAGGTGTTCGGCTCCGGGACCGTCAGGCTCGGTTCGAGGTCCAGGCCGCGCAGGGCGGCGACCGGCTTCGGTCCGCGGCAAACCCTCTCGACCTTCGCCAGCGCCTCCAGGATCCCGGCCCGCAGATAACGGGTTTCGAGGATCTGCACCAGCGTCCGCGTCCCGACCCCGGTCAATAAGATAAGAATGTCGAAGCGCCCCGCCAGAAGCCCGGCGCCGAACTCGAGCGCTTCTTCGTTGCGCTCCAGCGGGATCTCCTTCATCGAGGGGGCCACTAGCGGCCGCCCGCCGTAGTGCGCGATCAGGCGGCCGATCTCGATCGCCATCCGGCTCTCGAACGAGGCGACCGTCAGCCCTTCGAACCCCCTGATGACTTGCGTCGCGGCGGGCATCGTCCCCTCATGAAGAGGGCCATCGTATCCCCGGTGTGGGGCGGGATCAAGCGCCGGGGAGTGGAGGGGCTCCGTAGTGGGGGGGCGCCGCGTGCCCTGCCATCGGTGGACCGTGCGAGACCGAGCGACCGGGGCCCCGCCGCGCGATCCTCAGCGCGGTGGGTGGGAGCGAGGCGAGCCGAGGGGAGGCTCGCGCAGCGAGCCGGAC
>JBGPLZ010000125.1:0-8659 GCA_041486695.1 Acidobacteriota bacterium
CATCTCTATTACTGTTTTCTTTCTCCCAAAACCCGGCAACCCCGCCACCCCCGCGGGGGGGGGCGGGGTGGTTTTTGCGCGGGCCCCGGCCCCGCCCAACACAGCTCCCGGCGACGCACGCCTGGGTGGGGGTGCTATCCGCGCTTCTGGAGCGCCACGAACGCCCGCTCCGGCGGGCCGATATATTCCTCGAGCGGCCGGATCAGGCGGTTGTCAGTGTGCTGCTCGGTGACGTGGGCGATCCAGCCGGGGGCGCGGCTGCAGGCGAAGATCGGGGTGAACAAGTCCATGTCGAAGCCGAGCAGATAGTAGGTCGAGGCGGCGTAGAAATCGACGTTGGCGTTGAGGTTTTTAAGGTCCTTGCAGGTCTTCTCGATCTCCAGCGACATCTGGAACCATTTCTCCTGCCCGAGCGCTTTGCCAAGCTGTTCGGAGAGAGTCCGCAAGTGAATGGCCCGCGGGTCGAGGGTCTTGTAGACCCGGTGGCCGAAGCCCGGGATCTTTTTCTTCTGCTGCAGCTCCATCTTGATGTGGTCGGCCGCCTTGGCGACCTCGCCGATGGTCAGGAGCATCACCATCACGTCGTGGTTCGCCCCGCCGTGCAGCGGCCCCTTGAGGGTGCCGATCGCCGAGGTCACCGCCGCGTGCATGTCGGCCAGGGTGCCGCCGGTGACGCGCGCCGCGAAGGTCGAGGCGTTGAGACCGTGGTCCATTTGCAGGATCATGGCCACGTCGAGGGCCCGGGTCGCAAGCTGCTCGGGCTTCTTGCCGTGAAGCATGTAAAGGAAGTTCGCGGCATGCGACAGCTTCGGGTCGGGAGAGATGATCTCCTTGCCCTTGCGCAGCCGGTCGTGGGCCGTGACGATGGTCGGCATCTGCGCGGTGAGGCGGATCCCCTTGCGCAGGTTGGCCTCGCGCGTCGAGTCGTGGACGTCCGGGTCGTGAATCGCCAGCGCCGAGACGACCGTCCGCAGCATGTCCATCGGCGAGGCGTCCCTGGCGAAGCGCTTCAGGATGTCGAGAGCGTCCGGGTGCAGGGCGCGCTGCGAGGTCAGCGCCTGGCGCGTCTCGGCGAGCTGGGAGGCGGTCGGCAGCTCACCGTACCAGAGGAGATGGACCGACTCCTCGAAGTTCGAGTGCTCGGCCAGATCGTGGATGGAGTAACCGCGGTAGCTGAGGCGGCCCTTCTCGCCATCGATCAGGCTGAGCCCGGTGCGGGCGGCGACGACCCCTTCGAGTCCTTCCTTTGCGAACATCGCGTTCCTCCTCGGACGGCGTCCGGCGCATTATATAGTGATCGTGGAGCGACGGCCCTCGAAGCCGCGGCGTTCGGAGCCGCGGCCCTCGGAGACATGGAGGCATGACGAGCGAGTTCCGGGATCTTTCGCCCGCCGACCTGCGTGCGGCGCGCGCCCGGGTGGCGAAAGGGGTGCGTCTCACTCCCCTGCTCCCATCGGATGCGCTGTCGGAGCGCCTCGGCCACCCAGTGGCGCTCAAGTGCGAGAATCTTCAGGCGGGGGGCGCCTTCAAGATCCGCGGCGCCACCAACTTCCTCGCGCTGGCGCTCGAGGCCGGAAGGCCGCGCGGCGTCATCACCTACTCCTCCGGCAACCACGCGATCGCCACGGCGCTCGCGGCGCGCCGCGCCGGCGTGCCGGCGGTGGTGGTGATGCCGGAGACCGCCCCCGCCGTGAAGCTGGAGCGGGTGCGCGCCCTCGGCGCCGAGGTGCACCTGGCGGGGCGCACCTCGACCGAGAGGTTCGAGCGGGCCGAAGCGTTGCGGACGGAGCGCGGCCTGACCATGATGCCGCCCTTCGATCACCCCTGGATCGTCGCGGGCCAGGCCTCCTGCGGTACCGAGATTCTCGAGCAGCTGCCGGAAGTTCAAGCCGTCCTGGTGCCGGT
This sequence comes from Acidobacteriota bacterium, assembly GCA_041486695.1. GTDB lineage: Bacteria > Acidobacteriota > Polarisedimenticolia > Gp22-AA2 > Gp22-AA2 > JBGPLZ01. Next base: position 1,906 of record JBGPLZ010000125.1, read on the forward strand.
CGGGGGCGGCGGCCTGCTGGCAGGCGTGGCTCTGGCGTGCGGGTACCACCGCGCCGCCATCAAGGTGATCGGCGTCGAGCCGGCGGGGGCGGCCAAGATGTCGGCGTCGCTGCGGGCCGGGGCCCCGGTCACGCTACAGGGCGTGGAGTCGATCGCCGACGGTCTGCTGTCGATCCGGCCGGGCGACCTCACCTTCTCGATCGCCCGCCGCTTCGTCAGCGAGGTGGTGACCGTGGACGATGCGGCGATCCGCGAGGCGGCCGCCTGGCTGCTGCGAACCGAGCACCTGCTGGTCGAGTGGAGCGGCGCGGTCGGCGTGGCGGCGCTGCTCTCCGGCGCCTACCGACCGGCCGGACCGGCGACGGCCGTCGTCCTGAGCGGCGGCAACGTCGACCCGGTGGCGATCCTGTGAGGCCGGCGCCTCAGGCGGCGACTCCCTTGAGCTTCGCCTCGGCGCGCGCCTCCTTGGTCAGATCGCGCGACCCGATCTTCACGCCGCATTTCTCCAGGAACTCGTTGGGCGAAGTGCCGCCGGCGAAGACGAACGTATAGTCGTTCGGGATCTCCCGCGCCCGCCCATCGACCTCGAGGACGACCGCGGCCGGGCCGATCTCGATCGGGGTCGAGTTGAACAGCACGCGGACCGTCCCCTTCCGGATGCACTCCTTGATCCGTTGCGCGTTGCGCTCCTTGATCCGGGCGAAGCTCTCCTTGCGATAGGACAGCGTCACGGTGTTCCCCTTCTGGAGCGCCAATCCCATCGCCGCCTCCACGGCGCTGTCGCCGCCGCCGATGACCAGGATCCGGTTCCCGGTATAGGCCTCGGCTTCGATCAAGCTGTACATCACTTTCGAAAGGTGCTCCCCCTTCACCCCCAGCTTGCGCGGCGTGCCGCGCCGCCCGAGCGCCAGCACCACCGTGCGGGCGCGGCACTCTCCTTTCGAGGTGACGATCATGAACCGGCCGTCCGGGCCGCGGGTCACGCTGTCGACCTTCTCGCTGGTCCTGACCTTGAGATCGGAGCGCTTCCCCAGCTTGCCCCAGAACGCCAGCAGCTCTTCCTTCGAGATCTCCAGCTTGTTGAACTTTCCATAGCCCGGGAACTCGACCGGGCTGGTCATCACCAGCTTCTGCCGCGGGAACTTGGCGACCGTGCCGCCGAACTCGTCCTGCTCCAGGGTCACGTAGGAGAGCTTGTTCTCGATGGCGCGCAGGGAGGCGGCGATGCCTCCGGGCCCGGCGCCGACGATGCAGACATCGAAGACGCCCGGGGCCGGCTGGCGCCCTCCGGCGCGATTCAAGCGACGATCGATGGTGTCGATGCAGGCGCGCCCCTGGTTGACCGCGTTCTTGATCAACGCCAGGCCGCCGAGCTCCCCGATGATGAACAGATTCGGGACGTTGGTCTCGTACTCGGCGGTCAGCGCCGGCAGGTCGCTCGCGATGCTCGGGTCGGCCATGACGATGGTGATCGCTTCCACCGGGCAGGCCTCCGCGCACAGGCCGTGGCCGATGCACTTATGGCCGTTGACGATCGCCGCCTTGCCGGCCACCACCGCCAGGACATCGCCCTCCGGACAGACCTCGGCGCAGGCGCCGCAGCCGATACATTTCGAGATGTCGATGTGCGGGTGCTGGGCGCGCGGCCCGCCCGAGGACAACCCGGCGCGCGCCGCGGCCTCGAGGGCGCGCGCTTCCTTCTGCCGCATGCGCCGGAGGTACGGGATGACGCACGCGAGGAGAATGCCGAAGAAGATGACATAGGTGAGAACGGTGTCCATGTCGCTCCTAATCCACTCGGCGGTGCATCGGCTCTTTGGCCTAGAACCTGCAGGTGACGGCCGCGTAGGCCTGATCGTTGTCCTGGAACGTCCCGGTGTAGCGCTCCTCGGACAGGATCAGGAACCAGTTCCGCCCCAGGACCAGATCGATGTTGAGCCCGTACCAATCGTCGGTCCGGTCGAGGCTCGGATCCGCGGCGTCGTTCTCCTCGACGCGTCCCAGCGCCAGCTCGAGGTGCGCCGGGCCGCCGAGATCCATGCCGGTCGTCAGCGTGGTGAGCCAGCCATCGCTGTGGCTGTTGGAGTAGCGGGTGGTGCGAGCGCTGAAGTCGACATTGGCGCGGCCGAGTCCGTCCCACCCGAACGCGCCGCCCCAGCCATTCGCCTCCCCGCTCGGCCCGCCGGCGCTGGTCCGCCCATCGCCTCCGATGAAAAAATGCCGCCCCGGCCTGAGAGTCGCGCCCGCCCAGCTGCCGCGCCGATAGCTGGCGTCGAACTGCGTGGCCGGGGTGACGCGATCCAGCCAGAGCCGGATGTTGCGCCGGTTGTCATAGCCGGCGTAAAACGTCAGGCGCTCGCTCGACCGAATCTGCAGGCTGGCGAAGGTGCTGGTCGGCGAAATCGTGCTCTCGCCCGCCGCGCTCGCTTTCCAGGAGCGGTTGTAATCGACCTCCTGCGTCAGGAAGCCGTTCAAGCGCGGCCCGCGGTAGCGCATCTGCGCGTAGAGCCACTCGCGATTCACGCTCCCCTCGGCGTACGAATCGATCAGGCCCAGCGCGACGGCCCACTGCCGCGACGATTGCGGCAGGCTGTGGACGAGATAGTAGCCGCCGTATTCCCGGACCGTGCCGTCGAGTCCGAGGTCGGAGGGATCCGGCTGCGTCCCGGTGAACAGCCCGGCGCCCCACCGATCCGTGTCCATGTCATAGAGCAGGCCGTCGAAAATGCTGACCGCCTCGAGGTTGGGGGCGAACTGCCGGCCGACGGTGAACCGCTGGCGGGTATCGGGAAGGTGGTAGGTCGTCGCCAGCCGGTAGACCTGGTTCAGGTGGATGTCCGCGGCGCCGGCGGCGGTCCGATTGGTCTGCCGCGCCCGGACGTCGACATTCACGTCGAAGTCGCTGCCGCCGACGCCGTAGCCGTCGACCCGGAGATCGAGGGCCGGCTGCGAAAAGCCATGGTCGGCGCCGTCGTTGTCCCTGACGACGAGGTAGCGGGCGCCGACCCGGCCATGCAGGCCCGAAGCCCATCGGGATCGGCCACGCGAAGCCGCGTCCCCGGGACGCGCCCCTGGTGCGCCTTCCATTCCGGCGGCAGAGGCGCCGCGCGACGGCGCGGGCGCCCGCGAGGCATAGCGGGCCGTGTCGCCGACGGCGGGCGGCGCGCTGGCGCTGACGATGGCGCACGACGCGCGGTGCTCCGAAAGGAACGACACCTTGAGCGAAGCGATCGGCGCTCCATCGCGCGTGACCTCGACCAGATCCCCCTCGCGCAGGCCATCCTGCCGGCCGGCATCGAGATAGACCGACGAGCCGGTGATGTAGGTGATCCGGGCGGTCGCGCCGGGCGCCGGGGAAGGCGACGGGCTCGCCTCCTGCGCCCAAGAAAGCGGCGCGGGCGCGGCGGCCAGAAGGCCCGCGAGGGCGCACGCGAGAACCAGCCTGCCCGTCATCAGTTCACCCTCCCGGTCGGATGGCAGCTGTAGCAGGCGGCGCTGGTGTACGAATAGCCGGACACCCCCGAGTGCTTGCTGGCCATGTCCGCGGCATTGTCGTGCGCATGACAGAGGATGCAGGAGAACGTGGTGTAGACGCCCGACTGGTAGTGACAATCGGTGCAGGTGATCCACTTTCCGCGGTGCGTTCCGGAGAAAATCGGGAAAAAGAGCGGATCGTGGTTCGGAAAGCGCCCCGGCAGCCAGGCGTTCTGGAAGTGGCATTGATTGCAGCCCTGGGGGAAGCCGCTCGCCTGGTGGTTCGGGTTGGTCGTGGCGAGATAGTCGGGAAGATGGCAGGCAACGCACTCGCTGCGCAGGTTGACATAGCGCAGATGCCCCTGCGCCTGGGGTCGATGGCAGGCGTCGCAGTCCGCCGCGGAGTGCGCACCCACGAGCGGGAAACGGGTCAGCGTGTGCGCCCGCTTCATGCGCCCATGGTCGATGAAGCTGCGCGCCGTGTGGCAGCGCATGCAGTCGGCGCCGAGCTCGCCGTCATGGACATCCTGATGGCAGGCGACGCAATCCTTCTTGGTTTTCTCCTGCGCGAACTTCAGCGATGTGTGGCAACCGCTGCAGGGCGCGGTGCGATGCACCCCCTCGAGCCGGAAGTACTTCGAATGGTCGAACTTCGGGCTCGGGCGGGCCGGAGTCCACCCCGCCGACCCATGGCAGAGGCTGCAGTCCTCGACGAACGTGCCGTGGGGGTAGGGCGGCTTATCGTCGGCGCGGCACGGCGACGAGAGCGCGAGGGCGACGAGAGCCCCCAAAAGCGGCGACGCCAGCCTCAGGCGCAGGGAGGCGCTCATGACCGGCTCCCGCGCGGCGCCGGGATTCCCGCCCCGTGGCAACTTTTGCAGTCCTTCGGGACCGGCCGGTAGATCACCATCACCCGGCCGGCGGCGTCCTTCTTCGGCACATGACAGCGGCCACACGCCACCTTCGCATGCACCCCAAGGAGCCGGAAGCCGGCGTCGCGATCGTGCTCGAAACGGCCGGCCGGGCGGAACGCCAGGGCGTTGTGACAGGCGGCACATTGCCCGTGATCGCGGCGGGCCTCGAACTGCGTCCCGTGCGGGTTCTGGTGGCACGCCTCGCAGCGCTGATCCTTGACCGCGAATGCCATCGACGCGCCTCCCCCCCGCGACAGCAGCAGGCTCGAGACCGCGCGCGGCGTCTTCATCTCTTTATGGCAGCTCTCGCAGGGAGCGGCGCCGTGGGCCGCTTCGAGCGGGAAGCCGAAGGCGGCGTGCATGGCCACGTCCACGGTCGACGGCCGGAACGTGCTCACCCCGTGGCAGGCGGTGCACCCGGCCGGTCTCCTGGTCACCTGCTTCGCGCTGGCTCGTTGGGCGCCGAAGCGGCCCTCGTGCGGGTCGGCGTGGCACGCCTCGCAGGCGATTTCCTTGAGGTGAATCCCGACGCGCGCCTTGCCGAGGACCTCCGAGCCGGGGAGGGCCGGCAATCCGGGCCGCGCCGGCCCGTGGCAGGCGGCGCAGGCGATCTGAGCGTGCCGCCCCAGGAGGGGCAGACGGAGGCGGGCATGCTGGGCCACGGTGTAGGTGCTCGGCTTCCACGCCTCGACCCGGTGGCACGGCTCGCAGGCCCCCCGTCCCTCCGCCTTCGCGAGCTGACCGCCATGCGAGTCCTCGTGGCAATCCAGGCAATGCTCATGCCCCATCCGGATCGCCACTCCGGCGCTCCCGAGCCTCGCCACGTCGACACCCGAAGGGCTTTTCCGATGGCAGGAGCTGCAGGGCACGGAGCGATGCGCGCCCTCGAGCGGATAGGAGGCGCTCTTGTGCTGCTCCACCGTGTAGGTCGCGGGCTTCCACCCGGCGACGTCGTGGCAGGCGGCGCAATCGACCGGGCGGCCGGCGAGCAACGCCTTGCCCGCGTGCGCATCGGCGTGGCAGGTGCCGCAGGTCGCGAAGGGTGGTTTCTTGCCGGTGGGGCTCTTCGGGTCGTGACATTGCTCGCAACGCACCGCGACGTGCCGGCCGCGCAGCGGGTAGCGCGTCAGGTCGTGGTTGAAGCGCTCCTTCCCGACCACCTTCCAGTCATCCGTGACGTGGCACTTCGAGCAGGCCGCGCCGAAGCGGCCCGTGTGCGGGTCGGCGTGACAGGCCGCGCACTCCTTGTGAGGCAGCGGCTTGTAGAGCGGCACGCGGTGGCCATCCTTGTCCGTCGCCAGCTTCAGAGCGGGGGCGAGATGGCATTTTTCGCAGGTCACTTTCGCGTGTCGCCCGGTCAGCGGATAATCGGTTCGCGCGTGATCGAAGTTGGTCGCCGGCTTCCACGCCTCCTGCCCGTGACACTTGGCGCAATCCTTCCCGAGAGCGCCGTGGTGGATGTCCTTCTGATGATGGCACGCGTCGCAGGCCTGGTTGAGGCCGATGTAGCCCTGCGCGCGGCCCTTGCCGGGCGCCAGGGCCATGATGGCCGGCGATTGAAACGCCGCCTTGTGGCAATCTTTGCATTCGAGCCGCGCATGCTTCCCGGCCAGCGGCCAGCCGCTGCGGCCGTGATCGAACTTCGCCGGCCCTCCTTCCTCCCACTGGATCATTTCGAAGTCGCGGCCCGCATGGTCGGGGTGGCACTTGGCGCAATCCTGCTTCGGGACGCGCGCGTGCAGCCCGGTGCGCCCGTCGATGTGGGCGGCGATCTCCTTGTGGCATGCGAGACATCGGTCCGGCATACCGCCTCCCTGCCCGCGCTGGCCGTGGCAGTTGAAACACTTCAGATTGCTATCCATCTCCTGGTGGGGCTGGGCCAATGGTCCCGGCGACACCTGGGCATAAGCCATTCCCGCCCGTGCCAGGAGCGACGCCCCGAGAAGGATCGTCAGGAACCATCGACGCTGGCGCAGGGCCCCGCCGGCAGGCTCCACGGACTCTCCTAATGGAGCCAGGTGACGCCGAGCGCGACCGCCGTGACGACGTGAACCAGGACGGCGACCAGAGCGGCGACCGCCACGGGACGGTGGGCGACGTGCCAGAAGCGGAAGATCCTCTGCGTTGCGTCGAGCATCCGGACCTGCTGGCTGAGCGCCATCTGCCGCCGCGCCAGCCGCAGAACCAGGACGATCACGTCGCGATCGATCCTCGCGCCCTTCCGCATCTCACCGAGCAGCCCCCGGCGCAACCTCCGGGCGGCCCGGAAGCGATCGAGATCGTCCCACGCCATCCGGCCGAGAGTGCGCAGCGGTCCGAGGCCGGCATAGGGTCGGGTGTCGACGGCCAGGAGATCGCCGACGACC
>JBGPLZ010000126.1:0-8587 GCA_041486695.1 Acidobacteriota bacterium
ACATGATGCGGTTCATGCGGCCCGGGATGACCAGCGGGCGTCCCCGCAGCATCGCTTCGTAGCCGGCCCGGGCCACCGGCAGTGACTCCATCATGAGAGGCCCGCGCACCAGACTCGAGGCGCGCATGTCGGCCGTGACCTGGAAGTTGGTGAGGGTCGGGCCCGGGCAGAGCGCGGTCACGGTGACGCCGCTGTCGCGCAGCTCGTTCGCGAGCGCCTCGCTGAAGTGCAGCACGAAGGCCTTGCTGGCGTAGTAGCCGGCCATCAAGGGCCCCGGCTGGAACGCCGCCGTGGAGGCGACGTTGAGCACCCGCCCGGCGCGGCGCTCCAGCATCCCGGGGAGGAGCAGCCGGGTGAGATGGACCAGGGAGACGATGTTCACCTGGAGCATGGCCAGCTCGCGCGCCGGGTCGGACGACGCGAACGGTCCGTAGGTGCCGAACCCCGCGTTGTTGATCAGGATGTCGATGGTTAGCGCCCGCTCGCGAAGCGCGGCCGTGATCGCCGCCGGCGCGGCCGGATCGGACAGATCCGCGGGCAAGGGAAGGGCGTGGATGCCGTGGCGCGCCGCCAGGTCGTCGGCGATGGTTTTGAGTCGATCGGCGCGGCGCGCCACCAGGACCAGGTCGTGTCGATCGCCGGCCAGGAGGCGCGCCAAGTCGAGGCCGATGCCGCTCGAGGCGCCGGTGACCAGGGCGGTGCGCGTGGTCGTCCCCATCCGAGCCACTCCCGCGGACACGTTCCTAGACCTGCGCTCCGAGCTCGAGAAGGCGGATCACGAGCAGGTCGTTGTGGCTGTTGGCGGCGAGCCCGAGAGGCGTGAAGCCGCTGCCGTCCTTGGCGTTGACGTCGGCGCCGTGCTCCACGAGCATCTCGGCGACGGCGGTCTGCTGGTTGGCGGCGGCCGCATGCAGGGGAGTGTTCGACTTCGCGAAGCGCTCGCTTTGCGAGCGGGCGTTGACGTCGGCGCCGCCCGCGATCAACTCGCGCGCCACCTCCGGATGGCCGAAGAACGAGGCTAGGTGCAGCGCCGTCCACCCGTCGTGGCTGTGGGCGCGCACCAGTGACGGGTCGTCCGCCAGGAGCGTCCGGACGCGGTCGATCTGCCCCAGCGCGGAGGCCTCGAACAGATCCGGAACGACCCCGCGCTGGAGGAGGGCGGCCACGACGTCGCTGCGGGCGTTGTAGATCGCCGCCAGGAGCGGCGAGTCGCCCTGTTCGTTGCGGGCGCCGGCCAGCTCAGGATCACGGTCGAGGAGAGCCGACAGCGCCGCCGCGTCGCCTTTTGCGACCAGATCGAACACCTCGAACGGTGAGCTCATCGCCCGCGCCTCAACCGGCCAGCCGGGCGTCGAGCGAGATGGTGACGGCCGCGAGGGCCGCCGACACCGGGCAGCCCTTCTTGGCCGCTTCCGCCTGTTCCTGGAAGGCCTTCGCGTCGATCCCGGGGACCGCGGCCTCGGTCTTAAGATCGATCCGGGTGATCCGGAAGGCGTCGCCGACCTTCTCGAGATGCACGCGGGCGGAGGTCTCGATCCGCTTGGGGGTGAAGCCGGCCTTGCCGAGGCCCGCCGAAAGGGCCATCGAAAAGCAGCCGGCATGCGCCGCCCCGATCAACTCTTCGGGATTGGTCCCGGTCCCGTTCTCGAAGCGCGACTTGAAGGAGTAATTCCCCTCGAACGCGCCGCTGCCGAGCTTGATCCGCCCCCGGCCTTCCCTCAGGCTTCCTTCCCACACCGCCGTCGCGCTGTCTGCCGCCATCTCCTCATCCTCCTCGTGTCATGAACCTCGTGAGAGAACCTATTCTACCCCGGTCCGGACGAAGAGCATGGAGCGTGAGGCGCAAAGCGCCAGTGGAGTACAATCGGATCCTTGGCGCCCGCCCCAGGGGCTCCACCCGAAGCCATGACTCGCAAGGAGTTCCTCGCCATGTCCGGGAAGGCGCTGGCCGCCGCGGGCGCATGCGGGCTCACGGGGGGCGCGACGACGCCGCCCCGCGCTCTGCGCTTCGAGAGCAAGCCTGTCGACCTGCACCTCAAGCATGCCTGGACCATCGCCCGCAACTCGAGCACGACCAAGCGCAACGTCCTGGCCCGGATCTCCTGTGAGGGGCTCGAGGGGTTCGGCGAAGCGGCCCCGAATGTCCGCTACGACGAAGACTGGGAGACGGTCACAACCGCGCTCAATCTTCTGCGCCCCCACCTCGGGGACGACCCGGGACGCCTCGAGGCGATCCTCGACCGCCTGGACGAGATCCTGCCCGGGAACCATGCCGCCAAGGCGGCGATCGACATCGCCCTCCATGACTGGGTCGGCCGGAAGGAGAGAGTGCCGCTCTATCGGAAGTTCGGGGTCGACCCCAAGAAGACGCCGTTGACCTCCTACTCCATCGGCATCGACACCATCCCGGCGATGCAGGAGAAGGTGAAGGAGGCGGCCGACTTCAAGATCCTGAAGATCAAGGTGGGCCTGAAGGACGATCGCGCCATCCTGGAGGGGATCCGGGCGGTGACCGACAAGCCGCTGTACGTCGACGCCAACGAGGGATGGAAGGACGTCAACCAGGCGGTTGCCATGATCCGGATCATGCAGGACCTCGGCGTCGTGCTCCTAGAACAGCCGCTGCCGGCGCGCGACCTCGACGGGGCCAAGGCGATCCGCGACCGCGTCGATCTGCCGATCATCGCCGACGAGGCCTGCCTGACGGTCGACGACATCCCGAAGCTCGCCGAGGCGTACGACGGCATCAACATCAAGCTGCAGAAGTCGGGCGGCCTGAGGATGGCGCGCCTGATGATCGAGGCGGCGCGGGCGCGCCGGATGCGGGTCATGATCGGCTGCATGATCGAGACCTCGGTCGGGATCACGGCGGCGGCGCATCTGTCGCCGCTCGTCGATCATGCCGACCTGGATGGTAATCTATTGATCGCCGACGATCCGTTTCGCGGCGTGATCGTCCGGGAGGGGCGTCTCGTCCTGCCGGATCGCCCCGGCCTGGGCGTCGAGGGACGCTGGTGAGTCGCGCGGCCATCGCCGGCTTGCTGTTGGCCGCGGGCCTCGCGGGCGGCCACGCCGCCGCGGCCGGCGCCTCTCCGGTCCCGGAGCGCGGCGCGCTGGCCGCGCCGGCCGAACCGCTCCGCGCGGCTCTGCGGGATGGTCTGCGCCGCGCCCTGGGCCGGCTGTCCGAAGAGTTGCCAGGCGTCTCCGGCTTCATGGTCCGCGATCTCACCAGCGGGGAGACGTTCGAGACGAACGCCGACCTGCTCTTCCCGGTCGCGTCGGTCATCAAGCTGCCGGTCTTCCTCGAGGTGCTCCGCCAGGCGGAGGAGGGGTCGATCGATCTCTCGCGGCGCCGCGATATCGACCCCCGCGCGCGGACCACCGGGGGCGGGGTTCTGCAGACCTGGTCCCCGCCCTTGCCGCAGCTGTCCGTGGGGGAGCTGGCTATACTGATGATGGATTTCTCCGACAACTTCGCCACCAACCTTCTCATCGACCAGATCGGCCTCGAGCGCGTCAACCGGAGGCTGCGAGGTTGGGGATTCCGGGAGACGCGGCTGCAGCGGAAGATCATGGATCTCGAGGCGGCGCGCGCCGGGCGCGAGAACGTGTCGACGCCGCGCGAGATGGCTGCGCTCCTCGAGAAGCTGGTCCGCGGAGAGATCCTGGATGCCGAAAGCACGCGGCGTGCGATCGCCGTCATGAAGGCCAACCAGAACGACCCGCCCCGCCGCACCCCGATCAAGCAGAGCCTGCCGGAGGATGTGGAGGTGGCGGACAAGGAAGGCGAGTTGGAGGGCGTGCGGTGCGCCGCCGGCATCGTCTTCGTGCCGGCGTCCGGGGCGCCGCCGACGCTTCCGGCAGCGGGGTCCACGCGTCCCTTCGTCCTGGCCGTGATGACGACCTATCTCAAGGACGATGCAGCGGGCGCGGCGTTCATCAGCGCCGTCAGCCGCGCCGCCTTCGACTACTTCACGACCGTGGCGATGTCGAGCGGGTACGGGCGTCGGCTCCCTCCCTGAGCCCGGCGGCGTTACCGGATGTCGGTGGCGGGGACGCTCCCGGTCTTCAGGAAGGGCAGCGGGTCGACAGGACGGCCATTGCGGTGGATCTCGAAATGCAGGTGGCTGCCGCGCGCGTTGCCGGTTCGGCCGACCTCGGCGATCGCGTCACCCGCTTCGACGCGATCCCCTTCGCGAACCAGAAGCCGGCTGGCATGGGCGTAGAGAGTCGTGATGCCGTGCCCATGATCGATCACGATCAGGCGGCCGTATCCTCCCTCCTTGCCGGCGCGCACGACGGTTCCGGCGGCGGCGGCCAGGACTTCCTCGCCGGTGACGCCGTCGATGTCGACCCCCTCGTGGTGCGCGCGCCGACGCCGCGATCCGAAGCGGGAGGTGATCGTTCCGCGCAGGGGCCAGGCGAGATCCAGTGACGGTGGCGCGGGCAGGCCGGGCCGATCGCCCGGACCCATCCCCGGCCCCCCGGTCTCGGGCCGCGGCAGGGTCGCCCCCGGCAGGTCGAGCATCGAGGCGCTGGCGATTTCCGCCTGGTGCGAAGATCGTTCGCGCGGCTCATCGGACCCCCGTCCGCTCGAGGGCGTGAAGGTCGGGGAAATGTCGAGGGGGCGCAGCGCACCGGGGATGAACAGCGGCTTCCCATCGGGAATCGATCGCGGGTCGGCGATCCCGTTGACGCGCAACAGAGTCTTGAGCGGTACGTGATAAGCGCGCGCGACGGCATAGAGCGTCTGCCCCGGCATCAGGGTGTGAATGACGCCCCGGTTCTCCGGCGCCATGGAGGAGAGATCGCCGCCGCCGTCGCGATCGAGCCGGATCGCCGGTGGGGCGATGTCGATCCGCTGCGGACGGGAAGGGGGAACGGCCTCGGACACGGGGCGCGTCGATGCGGAGGCGCAGCCGACCGCGAGGAGGAGCGCAGCCGCCGGAAGCCGTCGAGCGACACGAGCGTCGTTCCACATCCCGGGAGAATATGGCCGATGCATCGCTTCCTGTCCACTCCCCTGGCCCGCGCGAAGGCGCCGGAGCGGTCTTCGGTCCCCGGCGCGGCCTTGCCGGGGCGGGGCGCGCGATGCTAGAGTCCAACCCCATGCCGAACCAGTGGGGAGGCGCCGCACCGGAGGCCCGTATCGCCCGGGGTCGCTGCCACGCGAAGCGCGCCGTGACGGCGCTCGGGCTCGCGCTCCTCGCGATCGGATGCCGCGTGGATCGGCCGTCCTCGGTCGAGCCGCCTGGAGCCCCGATCGCGGCGCGCGGCGAGGCCGAAACCGCCGTGCCGCCCGTCATCCCATCGCCGGCGTCTTCGGGAGACGGGTCGCGGACGGCGTGGCCGAGCCCCTCCGGCACCTTCTTCAACATCGTCATCGATCGAAACGTGGCGGTTCCGATGCGGGACGGCATCGTGCTGCGCGCCGATCTCTATCGGCCCGCGGGAGCGGGACGCTTCCCGACGCTGGTCTATCGCACCCCGTACGGGAAGGACGATCTCCTGACCAGCGGCTCCGAGCCCACCCTCAGCCGCGCCGCCCACGCAGGGTACGCCGTCGTCGTGCAGGACGTGCGCGGGCGCTACAACTCGGAGGGCGAGTTCCGGCCTTACGAGCAGGAGGGACGGGATGGCTACGACACGGTGGAATGGGCGGCCGCCCAGCCGTGGAGCAATGGCCGGGTCGGCACCTTCGGACTGTCCTACCCCGGCGCCGCGCAGTGGCTCCTGGCGATGGAGACTCCGCCGCACCTGGTGGCGATCTTTCCCGCCATGACTTTCGCCACCGGGCGTCACTTCTTCCACTTCGGAGGCGCCTGGAACCACGACTGGATGCGCTGGGTCGAGCTGTATATTGCTCCCGATGTGCGGCGGCGCAAGAACCTCCCCGGCGCCCGCACGGAGGAGGCGGCGACCAAGGAGTGGGAGCGGCGCAAGTGGGACTGGGAACGCTACCAGCCGAGCCTCGATCTCCCGCTGCTCAAGTCGGTCGCGCCCTGGTACTACGAATGGCTCCAGCACTCGGATGACGGCCCCTACTGGGAATTCGCCGACGTGACCCGCGCCCATGCACGGATGAACGTTCCGGCGCTGAACTTCTCCGCCTGGTATGACAGCGCCTACGGCCCGCTCGGCGCCATCGCGAACTTCAACGGCATGCGCGAGCGGGCGGCCACCCCCGAAGCGCGGCGCGGCCAGCGCCTGATTCTCGGGCCGTGGGTGCACGGCGACCCGAGCGAATCGCGCACCAGGGTCGGCGAGCTCGACATGGGGCCGAGCGCCACCCTCGATTATTACGGGCTCATCGTCGCCTGGCACGATCGCTGGTTGAAGGGGATCAGGAACGGCATCGACGAGGGGGCGCCGGTGCGCATCTTCATCATGGGAGAGAACGCCTGGCGGGACGAGAACGAGTGGCCCCTGGCGCGCGCCCACCTCACCGACTACTACTTCCGCGGCGGCGGGCGGGCCAACACGGCCGCCGGAGACGGGCGGCTGGCGACCGAGGCGCCGGGTGACGAGCCGGCGGACCACTACACGTACGATCCGGGCCGTCCGCTGGTCATTCAGAACTTCGAGACCCAGGGCCCCTTCGACCATGCGCCGCTGCAGGCCCGGAGGGATGTCCTGGTCTACACCAGCGAGCCGCTCGAGCGCGACCTCGAGGTGACCGGCCCGATCGCCGTCCACCTCTGGGCCGCGACGAGCGCCGTCGACACCGACTTCGCGGTGACGCTGTGCGACGTCACTCCCGACGGCAAGGCCTACAACCTCACGCCCCTCGAGTCAGGGTATCTGAGAGCCCGTTACCGGAACTCGGAGTCCCGCCCGGAGATGATGACTCCCGGAGCGCCGACCGAGCTCGCCATCGGCGGCATGGTCACCAGCAACCTGTTCCGCGCCGGGCACCGCATCCGCATCCAGGTGACTTCGAGCCGCTTCCCGAACTTCGACAGGAACCCCAATACGGGCCAGCGGCCGGAAAGGGCGGTCGGCGGGATCGCGGCCCATCAGACGATCTTCCACGATGCCGGCCATCCCTCCCGCGTCGTCCTGCCGGTCGTGCCCCGCTTCTGATATTGTTGCGACCGCATGGCCGACAAGTACCTGCGCGACCCGATCCACGGCTCGATCAGCTTCGACAAGGACCGCGAGAAGCTGATCCTCGACCTGATCGACACCCGCGAGTTCCAGCGGCTGCGTCGCATCCGCCAGCTCGGGGCGCTCTTCCTGACCTTCCACGGCGCGGAGCACACGCGCTTCACGCATTCGCTCGGCGCGGCCTTCATGGCCAAGCGGATGTTCGACGCCCTGCGGACCGCCGGCGAGATCCCGGGGCGCGGAGCCGGTGTGGCGCGCACGCGGCTGGTGAGCATCGCGGCGGCCCTCCTGCACGACATCGGCCACGGGCCGTTCTCCCATCTCTACGAGAAGGTCTTCAACGATCGACGTCACGAGGAGTGGACCCGGCTCGTCGTGAGGAATCAGCGCGGTGAAGTGGGACGGCTGCTGAGGCGCGCCGGGATCGCGGATGAAATCGTGGCGGTCTACGACCGGACCTACCGTCACTCCTTCGTCAGCGACATCGTCTCCTCGCAGCTCGACGCCGACCGCTTCGATTACCTGCTGCGCGACTCGTTCATGACCGGGGTCGCTTACGGCCGCTACGATCTCGAGTGGATTCTGACCAACCTGCGCCTGGCCCGGCGCCGGGGGGATGCCAGGCTGCGACTGGCCATCAACGCCGCCAAGGGGTATCACGCGGCCGAGCAGTTCATCATCGGCCGTTACCTCATGTATCAGCAAGTCTATTACCACAAGACGAGCCGGGCGGCGGAGCAGATGATCCGGACGGCGCTCCAGCGCCTGGTCGACGCGGAGAAGGAGAGCGGCTCCCTGCCCGAGCCGTGCCCGGCGCCGATCCGGCGGCTGGTCGAGACCCGGGGCGATCTGTCGGTCGAGGATTACCTAAGGCTTGACGACTGGCTCTTCCTGTCGGCCTTCCAGGAATGGGCCCAGGCCCCCGGCGGGGCGGTCGATCCGATCCTGAAGGATCTCTGCGAGCGGATCACCCGGCGCCGTCTGTTCAAGACGGTGCGGGTGGCCGCCGACGCCAAACCGAAGCCGTTCGGGCAGGCGATCGAGGAGCTGACCGGACAGTTCAAAAAGCGCGGCTACGATCCGCGCTACTATCTGCTCGAGGACGACGCCACCGACCTGCCGTACCGCGATCTCGTGTACTCGGACAAGATGGGGACCGCCCCCGAGGACATCGGGCTTGCGGCCCGGGGAACGATCGTCGGGTACATGTCCGACCGGGCGGTGTCGCCGCTCATCGACTCGATCCGCAATGAGCCGCGCAAGCTGCAACGGCTCTGTTTCCCGGCCGAGATGCGCGGCGTCGTCGAGCGCCGGCTCAAGCCATTCATCACCCACGAGCGCCAATAAGGAACGCCCCAGCGCGAGGCGCCGGGAGCTGCGATCGGCGGACACGGGTCCGGGTCGCTGCGCGACCCTCCCCTCGGTTCGCCTCGCTCCCACCCACCGCGCATGAAGCGCGCGGCGGGGCCCCGGTCGCTCG
>JBGPLZ010000127.1:0-8211 GCA_041486695.1 Acidobacteriota bacterium
CGCCGCGCGCTTCACAGCGCGGTGGGTGGGAGCGAGGCGAACCGAGGGGAGGCTCGCGCAGCGAGCCGGACCCGTGCCCGGCGACTTGCCTGGCGCGGCGCTTCACACCGGGGATACTTCAGCGTTGCGAGGCGTTGACACCCCCCATCGCTTCCCTTATAGTGCCGACGCGTTTGGGCCCATTCCGCGACAATTCTTCGGGTGCCTCTCGGGTGAAGCTCGGAGCGCTGTTCCGCACCAAGGACGTCGATTCCCTCACCGGCGAGGCCGAGGCCGGTGGGCAGAGCCTCAAGCGGACCCTCACCGCGCTCGACCTCACCATGCTCGGCATCGGCGCCGTGATCGGCACCGGCATCTTCGCCGCCATCGGCACCGCCACCGCCGGCAATGCCGATCGTCCGGGAGCCGGGCCGGCGATCATCCTGTCGTTCATCCTCACCGCCGTGGCGTGCGTCTTCTCGGCCCTCTGCTACGCCGAGTTCGCCGCGATGATCCCGATCGCCGGCAGCGCCTACACATACGCCTATGCGACCCTGGGCGAGATGATCGCCTGGATCATCGGCTGGGACCTGATCATCGAATACGCCGTCGGCAACATCGCCGTCGCCATCTCCTGGTCGGCCTACTTCAACGACGTGCTGAAGCATGCCTTCGGGTTTCAGATGCCGGCCTGGCTGGTCACCGATCTGCGCACGGCGCTGCGAACGCCCGACATCGTCGCGGGCGCTCCCCACATTTTCGGCATGCCGATCATCCTGAATCTGCCGGCGGTCGTCATCGTCGCCCTGGTCACCTGGGTGCTGGTGATCGGCGTGAAGGAGAGCGCCATCTTCAACAACATCATGGTGGCGACCAAGATCGTCATCCTGATTCTGTTCGTCATCGTCGGCTTCAAGTACGTAAAGGCCGATCACTTCGTGCCGTTCTTCCCGGGGGGATGGTCGGGGGTCCAGGCCGGGGCCGCGATCATCTTCTTTTCGTTCATCGGCTTCGACGCCGTTTCGACCGCGGCCGAGGAATGCCGCAACCCGAAGCGCGACATCCCGATCGGCATCATCGGCTCGCTCGCCATCTGCACGTTCATCTATGTCGGCGTCGCCGTGGTGCTGATCGGCATCATCCCGTACACCGATCTGGGGGTCGCCGATCCGCTCGCCAAGGCGCTCTCCTTCATCCACCAGGACTGGGCCGCGGGCGTGGTGTCGTTCGGGGCGGTGGTGGCGATGACCGCCGTGCTCCTGGTCTTCCAGCTCGGCCAGCCGCGCATCTTCTTCTCGATGTCGCGTGACGGCCTGCTGCCGAAGCGCTTCGCCGCCGTGCATCCGCGCTACCGCACGCCCCACGTGACCACGATCTGGACCGGCATCTTCGTGGCCTTCTTCGCGGCGTTCGCCTCGATCGACGAGATCATCGAGCTGACCAACATCGGCACCCTGTTCGCCTTCGTCCTGGTCTGCATCGGCATCATGGTTCTGCGCCACACCGATCCGAAGCGCCACCGTCCATTCCGGACCCCCTGGATCCCGCTCCTGCCGGTCTGGGCGCTCGTCCTCTGGTTCCTGCCCGGCAATCTGATCGCCGCGACCGACTGGGGGAGCCGCGGCGAGTACGTCGTGGTCCTCGCCATCGCGCTGCTCGGGGCGACCTTCTCGGTCGTCGGTATCGCCGCCAAGGTTCGCGGACGCCGGGTGCCCGAGCTGGCGCAGACGGAATTCGCCCTCGCCGGGGTCGCCTCCTGCGTCTGGTTGATGCGGGGGCTGCCGTCGGTGACCTGGTGGCGCTTCCTCGGCTGGCTGGCTCTGGGACTGGTGATCTACACGCTCTACGGGTTCCGGCACAGCCGGCTGGTAGCGCACGTCTCCGCCTTCCCGGCGCGCTTCACGCTGATCGTGCCGGGCGCTCTGACGGCGGCGGCCCTCGCCTGGTGGCTGCTGCGCGACCAGCACCCCTGGAACCTGGCGGTGCCGATCGCCATCCTCTTCGTGCTGTCGCTCTACGCCTTCTCGATCACCGAGCGCCGCGCCCGCTGAGGGGCGCGCCGGGAGCCGGTCCGAGTACGAGGCTCAGCGGGCCCCGCGGTAGCCGGGACCGCGCAGCATGCGGCCGGGGAGCCGCTCGGTGATCTGGCCCGCCTGAACGACCGCCTGGCCGTTCACGAACACGTGCACGATCCCCTCCGAGTACTGATGGGGTGATTCGAACGTCGACCGATCGATCACCCGGGCGGGGTCGAAGACGGTGATGTCGGCGTACAGGCCCGGGCGCAGCAGCCCGCGGTCCTGCAGCCCGATCCGGCGCGCGGCGAGCGAGGTCATCTTGCGCACCGCATCCTCGAGCCGCAGCAGCTTCTGCTCGCGCACGTAACGCCCGAGAATGCGCGGGAAGGTTCCATAGGCCCGCGGGTGGGTCATCGAGCTCCCGAGGACCCCGTCCGGCCGTCGTGCCTCCGAGTCGCAGTCGAAGGCGACCCACGGCTGCACCATGGCGGTTCGAACATCGTCCTCGGACATCTCGAAGTAGATGGTGCTGACCGTGCCGTCCTCATCCTGGAGCAGGTCGAACATCGCCGTGAACGGGTCGACGGAGCGCGCGGCCGCGATCTCCGACAGGCGCTTCCCCTGGTATTTCTTGTTCGCCTCTTTCCTGACGCCGGCGATCAGGATGTTCTCCGGGCCGGTCGTGGTGAACATGTTGTCCCAGTCCTCTTTGGGATTCTCGATCTCGGCCCGAATGCGGGCCCGCTCGGCCGGATCCTTCAGGCGGGCGACCAGCGCCTCCAGGCCGCCTTCCTGCGCCGACGGCGGCAGGGAGGCCGAGAGATCGGTAGAGGAGGCCGGGTAGGGGTACATGTCGGCGGTGATGTCGACCCCGCGGGCGCGCGCCGCGTCGATGACGGCGATCCCGGCCGCGATCCGTCCCCAGTTGGGCCGGCCGGCCGACTTGAAGTGCCATACCTCGACCGGGATCCTGGCTTGCTCGCCGATGGCGATCGCCTCCTCGAGGGCCGGGACCAGGCGGTCCGATTCGTTGCGCACGTGCGAGGCGTAGAAGCCGCCGTACGAGGCCGCCACCTTGGCGAGCTCGACCAGCTCCCGGGTCTCGGCGAAGATGGCCGGGGTGTAGATGAGCGACGAGGAGAGGCCGAACGCCCCCTGCTCCATCGCCCGCGCCACGTGGCGCTTCATCGCTTCGAGCTGGGCGGCGTCCGGCGCCACGTGGTCGCTCTTCAGGACCGCCTGGCGGACCTGGGTGGCGCCGACCAGGTGGGCGAAGTTGATCGCCGTCCCCTTTTGACGCACCCGCTGGATGTAGCCCTCGAGATCGCGCCAGTCCACGGCCACCTTGAGTTCGGAGATGCCCGGCAGGAGCTGCTCGATGGTGAAGGCGGTCTGCGGCGCGACCGACCCGCCCTCGCCGGTCAGCTCGGTGGTGATCCCCTGGGTGATCTTGCTGCGCACGTGCGGGTCGACCAGCACGGTGATCTCGGACTGCCCGAGCAGGTCGATGAAGCCGGGGGCGACGACCAGGCCGCGGACGTCGAGCGTGGTCCGCGCGGACGCATCCTTCAGCGGTCCGATCGCCGCGATCCGATCGCCCCGGATCGCCACATCGGCCTGGAACCAGGGGTTCCCCGTGCCGTCCACGATCCGGCCGTTCCTCAGGATCAGATCGTAGACCGGTCCGGCCGGAGTGCTGCTGCCTTTGGCAGCGCGCCCGGCGGCGTGGTTGTCTTCGCCGAACGCCGGCCCGGCCGCCGTCGCGCCGGCGAAGGCCAGGGCGACGGCCGTGGCGAGGGTGACCATGGACAGCGAGCCAGCCGCGCGGCGGTGCATGTGGGAGAGGGACCTTCGAGTCATCATCGTAGAGGCTCCTTCAGGGGTGGGCCGGCGACGACCAGGACGTGGCGGTCGAGATCAAGGTAGCGCGCGGCGGCCTCCCTCGCCTGCTCGCGGGTGACGGTGCGGATCAAGCCGGGGAGGCGATCGGGATAGTCGATGCCGAGGCCATGAAACTCGCACTCCGCGAGAAAGGTGACGATCCCCGGGTTGGTCTCCAGACGCCGCGGCAGCGAGGCCGCGAGCGCCTGCCGGGCGTCGCGGATCTCGGCGAGGGTGGGTCCGCGCCGGTGCATGGCGTCGATGGTCTTGCGGATCAGGCCGACGGCTCGCGCCACCGAGCCGGGGGCGACGCCCGCCCGCGCGACCAGGGGACCGTGCCCGAGGCCCGCGGCGAAATGCGAGCGCGCATAGTAGGCCAGGCCGCTGCGCTCCCGGACCGCGTTGCCGAGCCGGCCGCCCATGCTGAACTCGCCCAGGACGTGGTTCATGACCAGAGCCGGTTGCAGGTCGGGGGAGAGGCGTCGCACCCCCGGCAGGATGCCGAGGGCGATGTCGGCCTGCGTCTTGCCGCCGAGCGCCTTGACGATCGTCCCGGGCGCGGCTGGAAGAGGTGGTTCGGGGATGGCCGTGCGGGTCTCGCCCGATCCGCCGGCCGGCCACGATCCGAACGCCCTGGTGGCGCGCTCGATCAGGGCCTTCGGGTCGAGATCGCCGGCCAGCGCCAGCACGGCTCCGGTCGGCCCGACGCGGCGCCCGTGGAAGGCGACCAGATCGCTCCGTCCGATCGCCTCCACGCTGTGGCGCGTTCCAAGAGCCGAGGCATGGTAGGGATGGCCGGCGGGGAACAGAGCCGCCGACAGCGCCTCCTCGGCGACCTCGCCGGTATCCTGATCGCGCTCGGCGAGGACGGTCAGCATCTGTTCGCGCTCGCGCCGCACCTCCGTCTCGGGGAAGGTCGGGACAGCGGCGATCAGCTGAAGGCGGGCGAGCACCTCGGACAGGTGCTCCGGCAGGAAGCGCGCCTCGAGATCGAGGCTGTCGCGGCGCGCCCGCGCGAGGAAGGCCACCCCGAGGGCGTCGAAGCGCTCCGCGATCGCCTCGCCCGACAGCTCGCCCGCGCCGCGGTCGAGGAGCTGGGCGAGAAGCGCCGCCAATCCGGCCCGTCCGGGCGGATCGAACGCCGACCCCGCCTCGAACGCCAGGCGGATCGCGACCGACCGCGCGGCGCGGTTGCGGCGGGCGAGCAGGACCAAGCCGTTGTCGAGGCGCGTCCGCAATACCTCGGGAGCCGGCCGGGCCGAACGGCTCATGCGCCACCTTCGACGGGCGGCGAGGGGCGCAGAATCCCGACCGTGCGTTGCCGCTCGCCGAGCCATGCCCTCACCACGCGTGCGATCGCTTCGGGCCCGACCGTGTCGATGCGGCGGGCGATGAGGGACGGCAGGTCGTGCCGCGCGATGGTCTCGAAGAATCCGAGCTGGTGGGCGATGTCGGTGACGCTCTCGTTCTCCAGCGCCTGGCGCGCGTGCAGCTGCGTCCTGGCGCGCTCGAGGTCGGCGGGCGCGACGTCACCGCGCGCCAGTCGTTCGATTTCCGCGTAGAGCACCGTTTCGATCCGGCCCGGATCGACCCCGTCCTTGGCGGTCGCCTGCACGCTGTAAAGGAATGGATGGCGGGTCGGCACCAGCGTCGTGCCGACGTCCGTCGCCAGGTCGGCTTCGACCAGGGCGCGATAGAGCCGCGAGGACTTGCTCGGCCCGCGACCGCGGCCGGAGGCCCAGACGTTGATCGTCGCCGGCCCGGCCAGAATGGCGTCGGCCACCAGGAGAGCGGGGAAGTCGTCGTCGGACGCTGCCGGGGCGTGGTAGCTGCATTGGAGATAGGTGGCGCCCGAGGGGCGCTCCAGCCGCACCCGCCGCTCTCCTTCCTGCGGCGGCTCGATCGTCCGGACCCCCGGCGGCTCAGCGCCCCGCGGGATCTTCCCGAAGTGGTGACGCACCAGCCGCAGCGCCTCCGCGGTGGCGAAATCGCCGACCAGGACGAGGATGGCGTTGTTCGGCACGTAGAAGCGCCGGTAGTGGGCATAGAGATCGTCGCGCGTGATGGCGCGCAGGTCGGAGAGGTACCCGATCGTCGGCCAGCGGTACGGATGGGCCTGCAGCGCCATGCCGGAGACCTCCTTGTCCAGGAAGGTGCGTGGGTCGTTCTCGCCACCCTGCAGCTCGGAGATCACGACCGTACGCTCGCGCTCGACCTCCAGATGAGGGTAGAGGCACTCGTGCATCCGGGACGCTTCGAGCCTGATCATCTCCTCCAGGGAGCGGCTCTCGACGGTCTCGAAATAGGCGGTGACGTCGAGCCAGGTGTAGCCGTTCCACAGCCCGCCCGCGAGCTCGACGCGGCGCGTGACCTGGCTCTTCGGGACCCTTCTGGTTCCCTTGAAGTTCATGTGCTCGACCCAGTGGGAGAGCCCCGTGAGGCCGGGCCGCTCGTCGCGCGATCCGACCCGGTACCAGCACCAGATCGAGGCGATCGGCTCCTGGCGGAGCTCGCGCAGCAGGATCGTCAAGCCGTTCGCCAGACGGACCCGGCGCACCTTCCCGCCGTCGCGCGCCGGGTGCCGTTTCATGGCCTCCCCTCGATCCGCCTGCACACCGGCAGGGGCTCGGCGGCCGGCTCCATCCGGCGCCGGAGCCCCGCGACGTGGAGCGCCAGGCCCAGATAAATCAGACCGCTTGCAAAGAAGGGGGCGCGCAGGTCGATCGAGGTCAGGAGGCCGCACAGGATCGGACCCATCGCGCCGCCCAACATCGCGGCGCTCGACAACAGGCTGTAACCCGAGGCGCGCACGTGGGATGGAATCTGCGCCCCTCCCAAAGTGTAGGCCAGGGTCGCGGCGCCTCCGACCGATGCTCCGACGAGCACCCGCAGGATCGCAAAGGGCAGGATCGAGCGACAGAGCCCCATCGGCACGATGGCGGCCAGTCCGCCGATCAGGCCGACGAGAAGCAGCCGCATCGACCCGACGCGGACGGCGCGGTGTCCCAGCAGGTAGGCGGAGCCGGCGCTGGCGAAGGCCCCCGCCGACACGACGATCCCGGTGACCGCCTCGACACCCATCCCGGGGCCGGCGAGCGAGGCGAGATAGAGCGGAACGCTCAGCGCCAGCGAGCGATCCACCAGATTCACCAGGAACAGGAGAGGCAAGAGCGGCATCAGGAACGGCAGGCCGAAGACATCCCGGAGCGTCAGGCGCCCGGCCGCCTCCGGAGCGGCCGGCGAGGGCGGCGCCACCACGGCGCGGACGCCGGCCGTGACCGGCCCCTCCTGAGACACCACCATGCCTTCCGGCGCTCCCTCGTCCGCCGCGGCGCGCGTGTCGCCGTAGAGGGCGGCGACGAACAGCAGGGCCGCCAGGCAGAGGAAGAAGGTGACCACGAACGTGCTCCTGATCCCGAGCGACTGCGCCAGGATTCCCCCGACGAAGGGGCCGAACGCGGTGCTCAGGATCTGTGCCGCCTGCAGCGTTCCGACGGCCCGCCCGATGCGCTCGCGGGGGCAGCCGTGGGTGACGAGCGCCACCGACATCGTCCCGAAGCCGGAGAACAGGCCGAGGAGGATCCGGAGCGCCAGCACCTGCCAGACGGTGCGGGCGAAGTACATGAGGCCCCAGTGCACCGTGATCGTGAGCAGGACCCGCTCGACCATGATCTTCATGCCGACGCGATCGCCGAGCCGTCCCCACACCGGCCCCAGGATCGAGGCGAGCAGAGGACTGACGGTGAGGAAGATCCCGGACCAGACCGCGACCTCCCGCCTGTCATGGACGCCGAGCTCCTTCACGTAGAAGGGGAGGAAGGGCATGAAGAGCGTGAAGCCGAAAAAGACCATCGCCGCCGCGATGGTCACGGCGATCTGGTTGCGGCGCCATTGTTCGGCGGGCAGGAGCCGGGCCAAAAGACCGGCGACGATCGGTTGAGGCAACGGGATCCCCGGGTCGCGCTCCCGGCACGGCCACCGCCGCCCGGCGCGGGTCGGTCATGTTAATACACCCGCGGATGGTGAGCAACCACGCTGGAGGGCGAAATCTCCCCTCTCAGTGTGAGGCGCCGTGCCTGGGGTTCGCCGGGCACGGGTCCGGGTCGCTGCGCGACCCTCCCCTCGGCTCGCCTCGCTCCCACCCACCGCGCTGAGGACCGCGCGGCGGGGCCCCGGTCGCTCGGTCTCGCACGGTCCTGCGAGCCCCCGGCACGGCGCCTCACCCCGAGTGGGTGCCTCTTCGCTCCCGCGATGGGACTCTGCGGTCGCCTGCATGCGGGTACGCCTCAGCGCCAATCCGGGTCGGCAGAGGCCGCCGAGACGTGAGGCAACG
>JBGPLZ010000128.1:0-7948 GCA_041486695.1 Acidobacteriota bacterium
ACGGTCCGGCGGGCGCAGGCTCCGGCTTCGCGCCCACCGGGGGCCCCGGGTGTTACAATCCCGCCCCGTCCAGACAGATCAGATCGCGGTTCGCTCTGGCGCACCGCTTCTCAGAGGAGCTCTTGCAATGTCGCTCCGGCGTCTTCCCGCCCTCGTTCTCCTGGCCGCTCTCGGTCTTTCGTCCCAGGCCGCCCCGACCACCGGCACGCCGCCGATCCTGATCAAGGGCGGGACGCTGCTGACCGTGACGCGCGGGACGATCGAGCCTGGCGATCTCCTGATCCAGGACGGCCGCATCGCCGCGCTCGGGACAAACCTCAAGGCGCCGGCGGGCGCCCGGGTGATCGACGCCACCGGCCGGTACGTGATGCCCGGGATCGTCGACACTCACTCGCACATGGGGGTCTACCCCTGGCCCGAGGTCGAAGCCAACTCCGACGGCAATGAGATGACCGACCCGATCAACCCCGCGATGCGGGCCGCCGACGCTATCTGGACCGAGGATCCGGAGTTCGAGCGGGCGCGGGCCGGCGGGGTGACGACGGTGCAGATCATCCCCGGCAGCGGCAATCTGATCGGCGGCCTGGGCTTGACGGTGAAGCTGCGGCCCGGCGCGGACGTCGCCGCGATGACCTTCCAGGGGGCGCCGCGCAGCATCAAGATGGCGCTGGGCGAGAACCCGAAACGCGTGTACGGGTCGCGCAGCAAGCCGCCCTCGACCCGCATGGGGAACCTGGCGCTGTTCCGCGATGCGTTCACGCAGGCGCGGAACTATCGATCCAAATGGGACGCCTGGCGGGCCAAGCCGGAGAGCGAGCGCGGCGCCCCGCCCGACCGCGACCTGAAGCTCGAGGTCCTCTCCGACGTCCTCGATGGCAAGATCCTGGTGCACGTCCATTCGTACCGCAAGGACGAAATCTTGAGGTTCCTGAACCTCGCCGACGAATTCGGCTTCAAGGTCGCCTCGTTCCAGCACTGCCTCGACGGCTACAAGATCGCCGGCGAGCTGAAGCGTCGCGATATCGCCGTCGCCACCTTCGCGCACTCGTGGGGATACAAGGTCGAGGCCTGGGACGCCATCCCGCACAACGCCGCGCTGCTGGCCCGCGCCGGCGTACGGGTCAGCATCCACTCCGACTCCGGCAACCTGATCCAGCGCCTCTACACCGAGGCCGCGGTGGCCGCGCGCTACGGGCTTTCCGAGGAGGATGCGCTCAAGGCGATCACGCTCAACGCCGCCTCGGCCCTCGGTGTCGCCGACCGGATCGGCTCGCTCGAGGTCGGCAAGGATGCCGACGTCGCGATCTTCTCCCGCCACCCGCTCGATGCCTACACGCTCGTGACCACCACGATCATCGACGGGCGGGTGGTCTACGATCGGGGCGCGCTGCCGACCCCCGCGTCGCTGCCGGCCGCGCCCAGCTTACCGCGGGGACCGTCAGGGCCGCCCCCCTCCGAGCTACTGCCGCCGGCCGCGCCGGCCAGCGACCGCGGTCTCTATGCCATCGTCGGCGGCCGGGTCTTCACCATGACCGGCGCGCCGATCGAGAACGGCACGGTCGTGGTCGAGAAGGGCCTCATCCGCGAGGTCGGAGCGGGCCTCGCGCCGCCGCGCGGGGCGACCGTGATCGACGCCAAGGGAGCCTGGGTCTTCCCCGGCTTCATCGAATCCCAGACCCAGCTCGGGCTGGCCGAGATCAGCGAAGTGGCGATGATGCGCGACGAGGACGAAGGGACCGATCCGGTCACGCCGCAGCTCGATGTCATGGACGCCTACTACACCGAGAGCGACCTGATCCCGGTGACCCGTCTGACCGGCGTCACCGCCGCCTTCGCCGCCCCCGGCGAGGGGAACGTGATCGGGGGGCGCGGCGCCCTGGTCCGCCTGGCGGGACTCACGCCCGACGCGGTGCTGATCCGCGGCGCGGCCGCGCTGACCATCAACCTGGGCGAACCGCCCAAGGCGCGCTACGGCCCGCGCAACCAGTCTCCCCAGACCCGGATGGGAGTGGCGGCCGTGGTGCGCGACGCGTTCACGAAGGCGCGTGACTACCAGGCGAAATGGGCCGAGTACGAGCGCCAGAAGAAGGAGTTCGAGCGGAGCGGGTCGAAGCCGGCCGCCAGCGGCAAGGACAAGCCCGCCCCGCCCGGCAAGGGCAAGCCGGCCGGGCCGCCCTCCCCTCCCGACCGCGACCTCAAGATGGAGGCGCTCCTGCCGGCCCTCGCCGGCACCATGCCGGTCTTCGTCCGGGCGCACCGGGTGGATGACATCCTGACCGCCGTCCGGCTGGGGGACGAATTCCATCTCAAGATGATCCTGAGCCACGGCACGGAGGCGTACAAGGTGGCCGACCTGCTCGCGGCCAAGAACATCCCGGTCGTGGTCGGGCCGATCACCACGCAGCCCGACCGGATCGAGACTCTCGGATCGATCTACGACAATGCCGCGCGCCTGCATCGTGCCGGCGTCAAGATCGCCATCCAGAGCGGCGACACCCTCGATGCCCGGATGCTGCCGTACGAGGCGGCACTCGCCGTCGCCTACGGGCTTCCGTGGGACGAGGCGATCAAGGCGATCACCATCAACACGGCCGAGATCTTCGGCGTGGCCGACCGGATCGGCAGCCTGAAGCCGGGTCTCGAGGCGAACCTGATCGTCACCGACGGCGATCCGCTGCAGCCTCTTTGCGCCCTCCGTCATCTGATGATCGCCGGCCGTCCCGTCCCCCTGACCAGCCGGCAGACCGATCTCTACGCGCGCTGGCGCGATGGTTCGCCGTGGTGAGCGCCGTGGGCAAGGGCGGCACGGCGCCTTCGGCGATCGATCCCGTCTGCGGCATGCAGGTCGATCCGGAACGGACCGCGGCGCGGCACGAGCACGGCGGCCGGACCTATTTCTTCTGTTGCGACGGCTGCCGCGATCGCTTCCGCGCCGAGCCGGAGCGCTATCTCTCCGCCTCCCCCGCCTGGCATGCGACTGCCCCGCCCGCCGGCGCGGCGCCCAGCCGGAAGCATACCTGCCCGATGCACCCGGAGGTGATGAAGGATGGGCCCGGCGCCTGCCCCATCTGCGGCATGGCGCTCGAGCCGGTCGAGGTGTCGGCCGAAGACGAGGAGAGCGCCGAGCTGCTCGACATGCGGAGGCGCCTGGTCATCGGGATCGTCCTGACCTTGCCGGTCTTCGCGATCGCCATGGCGGAGATGCTCCCGGGGGTTGCGGAGAACTCACCGGCTCGCCGCGACTGGCTCCTCTGGATCCAGGCGGCGCTGGCGACCCCGGTCGTCCTCTACTGCGGCTGGCCCTTCTTCGAGCGGGCCTGGGCCTCGATCGTGAGCCGTCATCTGAACATGTTCACCTTGATCGGCCTCGGCACCTCCGCCGCCTACCTTTACAGCCTCGCGGCCGCCTTCGTCCCTCAGGCCTTCCCCGAGACCGTCCGCGGGCATGGCGGCGGCGTGCCGGTCTACTTCGAGACGGCGGCGGTGATCACGGTCCTGGTCCTGCTCGGCCAGGTGATCGAGCTGCGGGCGCGCAGCCGCACCGGCAGCGCCATCCGGGCGCTCCTCAGGCTCGCCCCGGCGACCGCCCGTCGGCTGCGCGACGGCCAGCCGGACGAGGAGATCCCGCTGGCCCACGTCCAGGTCGGCGACCGCCTGCGCGTCCGTCCGGGCGACCAGGTGCCGGTCGACGGCCGGGTGCTCGACGGCCGCAGCAGCGTCGACGAATCGCTCCTGACCGGCGAGCCGATCCCGATCCTCAAGGGCCCGGACGATCGGGTCATCGGCTCGACCGTGAACGGCCAGGGAAGCCTGGTGATCCGGGCCGAGCGCGTCGGCGCCGACACCCTCCTGGCCCGGATCATCCGGCTGGTGGGCGAGGCGCAGCGCAGCCGGGCGCCGATCCAGAACCTGGCCGACCGGGTCTCGGCCTGGTTCGTGCCCGCGGTGATCGTCGCGGCCGCGCTCACCTTCATCGTGTGGTTCAGCGTCGGGCCCGAGCCGAGGCTGGCGCACGCGCTGGTCAGCGCCGTCGCGGTGCTGATCATCGCCTGCCCCTGCGCGCTGGGCCTCGCCACCCCGATGTCGATCATGGTCGGCGTCGGGCGCGGCGCCACGGCCGGCATCCTGTTCCGCAGCGCCGAAGCGCTGCAGGCCTTCGCAACCGTCGACACTCTGGTGATCGACAAGACCGGCACCTTGACGGAAGGGCGGCCGCGCCTGACGACGGTCGTCGCCCTGCCCGGCTTCTCCGAGATCGATCTTCTGCGCCTCACCGCCGCGCTGGAGCGGGCCAGCGAGCATCCCCTGGCCGCGGCGATCGTGGCCGAGGCGGTACGCCGCGGCCTGACGCTCGCCGAGCCGTCGGGATTCCTCTCGGTGCCGGGGAAGGGCTTGTCCGCCACCGTCGAGGGGCGCGCGGTCGCCGTCGGCAGCGAGGCGTTCCTGAGGGAGAGCGGCATCGCGCCTCCGACCGGCGAGGTCGCCGCGCGGGCCGCGGCGCTGCGTCACGACGGGCAGACGGTCGTCCTGGCGGCGCTGGATCGCCGGGTGGCCGGCCTGCTCGGCATCTCCGACCCGATCAAGGCATCGACACCCGAAGCGCTCTCCCGGCTTCGCGGCGAAGGAGTGCGGATCGTCATGCTGACCGGCGACCATCGCAAAAGCGCCGAGTCGGTCGCCCGCCGCCTCGGGATCGACGAGGTCGAGGCCGAGGTGCCGCCGGAGCGCAAGGCCGAATGCGTGCGGCGGCTGCGCGCGGCCGGGCGGGTCGTCGCCATGGCCGGCGACGGCGTCAACGACGCCCCCGCCCTGGCCGCGGCCGACGTCGGCATCGCCATGGCGACCGGCACCGACGTGGCGATGGAGGCGGCCGGGGTGACGCTGGTCCAGGGGGATCTGCGCGGCCTCGCCCGCGCGCGCCTGCTGGGTCGCGCGGTGCTTCGCAACATCCGCCAGAACCTGTTCTTCGCCTTCGCCTACAACGCGATCTGCGTGCCGCTCGCGGCCGGAGTGCTGTACCCCGCTTTGGGAATCCTCCTGAGCCCGATGATCGCCAGCGCCGCGATGAGCTTCTCGTCGGTCACCGTGATCGCCAACTCCCTGCGGCTGCGCCGGGTCGATCTGCTCTATCATGCTGGCCCGCTTTCTCACGACAGAACGGAGGATCGTCCATGACGAAAAATAAGAGCCGTTTCCCGACCCGCGGTCTGCGTCCTTTCATGGTCGCTGCGACCGTGACCACCGCGCTCGTCGCCCTCTGCGGCGGCGGCGCCACGCTGCGCGCCATCGCCTCCCCGGCCGCCGGGGAGCTGGCGCTCGGCTCCCCCGGGCCGGCCTTCAGCTTGAAGGGAACGGATGGCGCGATGCACACGCTGGCGGAGACGCGCGGCGCCAAGGGAATGGCGGTGATCTTCACCTGCAACGAGTGCCCCTACGCGAAGGGATATGAAGATCGGCTGATCGGCCTGGCGAAGGAGTTCCAGCCGAAGGGGATCGGCTTCATCGCCATCAACCCGAACGATCCCTTGATACAGCCGGGCGACGGCTTCGACTTCATGGTGACCCGGGCCCAGGAGAAGAAGTTCCCCTACCCCTACGTCATCGACGAGACCCAGGCGATCGCCGCCGCTTACGGCGCCAAGGTCACGCCGCACATCTTCCTGCTCGATGCCGCCGGCACGCTGGTCTACCGCGGCCGGGTCGACGACTCCCTCGATCTGTTGAAGGTCAAGAAGGGCGACTTCAGGGAGGCGCTCCATGCGCTCGTCACCGGCAAGCCGGTCCCGGTCGCCAAGACCAAGGCGTTCGGCTGCGGCGTGAAGTGGAGCAAGAAGAGCGCCTGATTCCACAGTTTGAGGGGCGCAGCGTCACTTCGCACCAGGAACCTGCTCATCTCCGAGCGGGAGCGGCCGTCTCGAACTGCGGCCGGCCGTCCTCGAGGTCGTACCACAACGCCTTGCTGCGCACATACGTGTGGTAAGCCGGCCCGATCTCGATCGGCGTGTCGAGGGTCGAGGCCGAGATCCAGGTGCGGAGCTGGTCGTCATCGTTGAAGCAGGTGACGATCGAGCCGCAGGTCCGGCAGAACGATCGCTTCGTGCCGGTCGGGGTGGTGTGGGTCGTCAGGTGCGTCGCCCCGCGGACGAAGCGGAAGTCGCTCCGGGCGACCTCGATATAGGCGGCGAAGGCGGCCGCATGGCTCTTGCGGCAGTCGGTGCAGTGGCAGGTGTCGAAGGTGCCGAAGCGTCCGGCCACTTCGTACTGCACCCGCGCGCAAAGACAGGAGCCCCGGTGGACCGGGCGCGCCGGCATCCCGCGGCGCTGCCGTGAACCCTTCTCCGGCTTACGCCCCTTTGTTCGTCTTGTACTGCGGCCGGTTGCCCGTGATGTCATACCAGGACGCCTTGCTCCGAACGTAGATGTCGTAGGCTGGTTTCAGATCGGTCGGGGTGTCCAGGACCGAGGCGGAGATCTCGAGATTCGTCTTGTCCGAGTCGGCGAAACAGACGACGATCGAGCCACATGTTTTACAGAACGACCGCTTGGTGCTCGAATCGGTCTTGAAGGTGGTCAGGTGGTCTTTCCCCTTCACGAACTCGAACCGGCTCCAGGGAACCTCGATGTAGGTGGCGAAGGCGGCGCCGTGGCTCTTCCGGCAATGGGTGCAGTGACAGTTCATCATCTCGCCCAGCTCGCCGGCCACCTTGAATTTCACCGCCCCGCACAGGCACGACCCCTCATGCTTTTTTTCCGCCGCGATCATCTTTTCCTCCGCTCACGTTGGGGAATCACCCCGAGGCTATCCCCCCCGACGCGGGGCTGTCAAGAGATCGCGGGCCTGAGGCAGCACCGGTGTGAAGCGCCGCAAGCTGCAGTCGCCCGGCACCGGTCCGGCGCCTGCAGCTTGCGGCGCTTCACAGCGTCGAATCCTCGAACCGCAAACGCCAATAACCCCCCGCCTGGAAGATCGATCTCGACAGCGACACAACCTCCCCGCGAGTGGGCGCCAGGCGGAGAAGAACGGCGGGAAGTTGCCCAGTCCGGTGGTGGCACCCACGAAGTGAGGCGCCGCGACCCGCGGTCGCCGGGTCGTGTGAGACCGAGTGACCGGGGCCCCGCCGCGCGGTCCACAGCGCGGTGGGTGGGAGCGAGGCGAACCGAGGGGAGGCTCGCGCCAGCGAGCCGGACCCGTGCCCGGCGACCGCGGGTCGCGGCGCCTCACGGCGCGATGGCCTCAGCCGGTCCGGGACAATTTCGCAGCGAGCCCGTTTTCCTTCGCCGCGCGTTTCACCATGTGTTGTAAACTGCGCCCGTCGTCGCATACACATTCAGCGCACTGGCGGGCATGCGAGTCGAGCGGCCGGCGGGCGCACGGAGAAGACGGGATGTTCGTTTCGAAGAAGATCTTCCTGACCAAGGGGGTCGGCCGGCACAAAGAGAAGCTGAACTCGTTCGAGATGGCGCTGCGGGACGCCGGCATCGCCCAATTCAACCTGGTCCGCGTCAGCAGCATCTTCCCTCCCGGGTGCAAGCTCATTCCGAAGTCCCAGGGGCTCAAGTACCTGCGCGTCGGCGAGGTGGTCTTTTGCGTCATGAGCCAGGCGGAGACCAACGAGCCGCACCGGCTGGCCGCCGCCTCGATCGGCGTCGCCATCCCCGGCAAGCCGGGGCGGAACGGCTTCCTGAGCGAGCACCATTCCTTCGGCCAGACCGAGGAGATGGCGGGCGACTACGCCGAGGACCTGGCGGCCCAGATGCTGGCGACGATCTCGGGGGTGGAGTTCGATCCCGAGACCTCCTACGACGAGCGCAAGGAGATCTGGAAGATCAGCAGCGAGATCTACCGTACGATCAACGTCACGCAGTCGGCGGTCGGCGACAAGCGCGGCTATTGGACAACGGTGGTCGCGGCATCCGTCCTGATCCCCTAGGGAGCCTAGCGCCGATG
>JBGPLZ010000129.1:0-7886 GCA_041486695.1 Acidobacteriota bacterium
AGGAGAAGGCCCTGCTCGAGCCCACCGACATCAACCGGGTGGTGGAGGACTCGATCGCCATCGTCCTTCACGAGCTCGAGCTCCACCAGATCAAGATTCACAGGGATCTGGCGGCGCAGCTCCCCAAGATCCGGGGCAATGCCAACCAGCTGCAGCAGGTCCTGATGAACCTTCTGATCAATGCGCAGCACGCCATGGAGGGCAACCCGGGAACCGTTACCCTGTCGACCCGCCTGGCGACCCCGGACCGCATCGAGCTGCGGGTGATCGACACCGGACCAGGCATCCCCAAAGAGATCCAGGAACGGATCTTCGAGCCGTTCTTCACCACCAAGCCAACCGGCAAGGGAACGGGGCTGGGTCTATCGGTCAGTT
The DNA here is from genome assembly GCA_041486695.1 of Acidobacteriota bacterium. Lineage (GTDB taxonomy): Bacteria > Acidobacteriota > Polarisedimenticolia > Gp22-AA2 > Gp22-AA2 > JBGPLZ01. The sequence goes on from JBGPLZ010000129.1 coordinate 376, forward strand.
ACGGGATCGTCAAGGACCATGGAGGAGAGATCCGCCCCGAGAGCGAGCCGGGAAAGGGAGCGACCTTCGTGATCACGCTCCCCGCGCTCGCGAATGGGCAGGACGCGGCTTCGTCGGAAGCGAAGACCGCCTGAGAGTGGGCGTAAGCCTCCCCGTCAAGACCGGGATCGGCCTCCCCGCGCGCGGCCCGGCTCGCCACGCCGGGTCACCTCGCGCCCGGTCTCCGGGGGAGGGACGAGGAGCACGATGACGACCTGCCGCGCCGCGATCTCCGCCTGCAGCACCAGACACCGCCCGGCCTCGTTGATGTAGCCAGTCTTTGAGAGTCCGATGTTCCAGGTCTTGTTGCTCACCAGGCCATCGGAGTTGTGGAATTCCAGCACCCGGCCGTCGGAGAGCGTCACCGCGTGGGCTCATAGGAAATCTAAGCTGCGTTTTTAGATCCGGTAAGGCCTATTCCGTCAACCTGGGCTCTGCTGGTGGGTGGCGGAAGGGGGCGGGGGACCGGGCGGCAGGGGATTCAAGCTGCGCGGCGGGCGGGTGGCGCGGTTGGCGAGGGGTCGCAAGGCGATGGGTGGACACACGCTGACCTTCGCCTGTCGAACCCGAGGTTGACAGACTGCCCCCCCTAAAATCTCAGCTTGAACTTCCTATGCGCTGCCGATCGAGGCGCCGAACCCCGGGATGAGCACCATGGTCCTGCTCGAGTACGACGGCGGCTACAGCGCCACCGGCCGCCACGGTCTCGTCCTGCACTGGGCGGGGCCGCGCCGGCCCGTCGCCCACCCCGGCGCGATAGAATCGCCGTCCCGGTGAGTGCAGTGACAACGACCAAGATCAAAGGAACGCGATCGACAGATCGTGGTTTTTGATCAACAACCGAGTGATCAGATCCGTCGTTGAGTGCCATCCTTCAGCAGCCTGCTAGACATCCTCGAGGCTGGAGGCCGGCAGATGGGGGGCCACTTCGATCGATCGGAACCGGCGCAGGAGCACCTGGCCGCTCGGCATCCCCCGGCCCTTGTGCACGTGCTTGCGCTGCGTGTAGTGCACCTCGACGTGGGCTTCGGCGCGGGCACTGCTGTAAAAGGCGGCGATGCCAGCGGCTTCGCGCAGCGTCGCGTCGGGAATCACCTTCAGCCGCTGCGGGTTGCGCACCACGACATGCGCCCCGGGCCTCCCCGCAGCGTGCAGCCAGAAGTCCCACGGCGCGGCGATCTTGAAGGTGAGGGTGTCGTTCTCCTCGCCGCTCTTCCCGGCCAGAATGACCATCCCGTCGCGCGAGGTGTGGCGGCGTACGCGCGCCGGCGCCGCCTCTCCGCGCCGGGGGGCCGCTCCCGGCGCGCGGGGAGGCGGCGCGTGAATCAGGCCGAGCCGGTCCATCGCCGTGCGAAGGTCTTCCAGGTCGGCCCACTGCTTGACCTGCTCCGCCTGCGGCAGGAGCCGCCGCCAGGCCGAAAGCCGTTCGCCCGCGGCCGCCAGCCGGGTGCCGATCGCCAGCAGCCCGCGCTTCCCCTTCTTGTATCGATCGAACAGGGCCTGGGCATTGCCCTGAAGGGACAACGCCGGGTCGATCGGCACCGCGATCGTGGTCCCGGGCTCGCCATAGGGATCGGGGACGCGGGCGACTCCCGCCGCGATGGCCGCCGTGCTGAGCCCGGCGAGAAGAGCCTCTGCATGCAGGCGGTGGCGGCCGGATTCCCCGGCCCGGGTGCGCTCCGCTTCGAGCTTGCCGACCAGGGTGAGGAGCCGCTTGATTTCGCGGCGCACGAGGGCCAGGTGTTTCTCCCGCTTGGCTTGGAAATCGCGCGTCCGCTCGAGCAGGCCGAGCCCGGCCTCCACGGCCGCTGAGGGGCTGGAGAACGGGGTGACGACGATCGGGCTTCCGCACCCCGGCGTTTCCGGGAGGCCGGCGCGCAGCGGCAATGCGGAGACCACGAGATCGTCGCGTCCGATGCACTCCGCCTGCCCGATCTCGGCGAGGGGACGCCGGGAGTAAACCACCGGTGCCCAGGACCCGGTCGCCGCGGACTGCAAGATTTTTTCGAGCCGTGACCAGGCCTCCATGACCGACCCTCCGGCCCCCCGGAGGTCACGGGCTAGAGAGGGACAGAGGGGAGCGAGAAAGTCGGCCGGGTCGGCGAAGCGCTCCTTGATCGCGCCGAGCGATCCTGGGGCAAGAGTCAGGCCGGCGAGGGCGTCGCGGCCGGGGGGCGGGCGATATATGGCGCCCGCTTCGGAACGGCGTGAGGCGTTGCGAATCTCGCGGCCGGCGGCGAGGATCCGCTCCTCGGCGTCCAGGAGCAGAACGTTGGCGGAGCGCCCCAGGAGCTCGACCACCAGTCGCCGCTCCGTCGCCTGATCGTCGCGCCGCGGCAGGCGGAAACGCAGGGTCACGATGCGGTCGTCAGGCTGGCGAGAAAGCGCTGTCAGTACGGCGCCGACCAGCTCATGGTCGAGGAGCGTCGCGAAGCGGTCCGGTCGTTCCTCGCGGATCCGCTGACCCGCCGCAACGAGATGGAAACGGGGCAGCTCGGGACGGATCGAAACGAGCAGATTGTCGCGGGCCAGCGAGGCAAAACGGAGCAGGTAGCGCGACGTGCCAAGGAAGGAGACGCGCAGGAGCTCCTGCTCCACGAGCCGCGCGGCCGCCTCGGCCACCACGGCCTCCAGAAGGAGCGCATCCATGTTCGATCTCGGGGATGGGGAGGCCGGGATCGCCGGTCCTTCAACGACGGACAGGACTCTAGCGTTCCCGAACCTGCTTGACGCCGCGCGACACGGCCCGATCGATCTTGGCCTCGACCTGGTCGGCCGGCAGCTTCTCGACTTCGGCGAGCTCGCTGACGATCAGGTATTTCGCCTTGTCGAGCATACGGCGTTCCCGGTAGGAGAGGTTCTTCTGCAGCGCCAGCTGGCTGAGGCTCTTGAAGACCAAGGCCACTTCGGTGATCGAGCCGGTCCGCATCTTGTCCGAGTTCTCCTGGAAGCGTCCCTTCCAGTCGTCGAAGACCTGAACCCGCGGGTCCTTCAGCACATCATAGACTTGGTCGATCTCCTTCTTGGACATGATGCGCCGGAGCCCCACGCTCGTGGTATTGCTGCGCGGGACCATCACCGTACTGTCGTTGGCGACGATCCGGAGGCGCAGGAACTCCTCGATGCGCTCGCCGCTCTCCCGCTTTTCGATCTGCTCGATGACTCCGAGTCCGTGGTTGGGGTAGACAACCTTATCGCCGATCTTGAATTCCAAGGCCAGCCTCCGATTTCCGCCGGGTGTGCCACTGAATGGCCGTTAGCGGGGTGCGCAATATAGAATGAAATACTAGCAAAATCGGGAACTTTAGTCAAACAGGCCCTCCTTCTCGGGTACAATTGAGGTCGTCCCCCAAAGGGAAAGACCATGATCCACATAGGGATCGCCGGCTGGGATTACCCGGACTGGGACGGGATTGTCTACCCCTCGCCGGCGCCGCGTGGTTTCGACCGTCTCAGCTTCCTGACCGGCTACTTCGACACCATCGAGATCAACGTCACCTTCTACCGCCAGCCGGACGCAGCCGCCGCCCGTTCCTGGGCCGTGCGGGTGGCCGCCCGGCCCGGTTTCCGCTTCACGGCCAAGCTTTACAAGGGGTTGACTCACGCGCCCGGACTCCCGGGCCCTCCGGGGCCGGAAGGGCCGGTCGACCTCTGCGCCGAGGCCGAGCGCTTCCGGAGCGGCCTCGAGCCGATTCGCGCCGCTGGGCTGCTCGGGGCGGTGCTGGCGCAGTTCCCGCACGCCTTCCACGATCTGCCGGCCAACCGCGATCACCTGCGCCATCTCGCCTCCCTCCTCGGAGGGCTCCCGCTCGTGGCCGAGTTCCGGCATCGCAGCTGGGACCATGACGAGGCGCTGCGCTTCCTGCACGATCTGGGGATCGGCTTCTGCAATATCGATCAGCCGGCGCTGGGGGGCACGCTTCGCCCCACCGGGCACGTCACCTCGCCGGTCGCCTACATCCGGTTGCATGGCAGAAACGCCGCGAGCTGGTTCCGATGGGGAGGCGAGGCCGCCGCCCGGTACGACTACCTGTACAGCCTGCAGGAACTGCGACCCTGGATCGAAAGGGCCGAGCGTCTCGCGGAGCGGGCGGAGGAGGTGTTCATCATCGCCAATAATCATTATCGCGGCAAGGGTCCGGCGAACGCCCTGATGTTCGCCTCCGCCCTGACCAGGACGCGCGTGCGGGCCCCCGCCAGCCTGGCCGACGGGTACGCCGATCTGCGGGCGGTCGCCATTCCGGAAGGGCGCCAGCCGATCCAGAGGGATCTCTTCGCGTCGCCACACCGATCTCCGGCGAAGGAACGGCGGCCGGCGCCCCGCCGGCCGGGTCCCCGCTAGACGCTCGGCCGGGGGCTCATTCCGCCTCTTCCGCAGCCGCCTCCAGGTCCCCGATCCTCTCCCGGCCGTCGAGGTCGACCGCGACCTCGCGCACCTCGTCGATCTTGCAGAGGCCACAGAGCGGCAGGCTCGCGAAGTCCTGCGCCAGGTAACGACGGCGAATCTGTTGCGCGACCGGCCCGTTCCAGACCTCATAGAGGCTGCTGTGGGTGATGTTGCCCAGCACCTGCTTGCGGCTGTAATCGACGCAGCAGAGCACCAGATCGCCGTTGAACATGATGTAGGCCTGCTTGAACAATCGCGTGCACGTCGTGTAATGGCTCATCGACCTGGTCTTGCTGAAGACCTCGGCATCGCGGATGTTGCCGCCGCGGTTCTCCAGCGTGGTGTACTTCGAGGCGACGCCGCGCGATCGCCAATAGGCGACCGCCTTCCGGGCGTCGATCAGCGCGGTGTCGACCATCGTGATCCAGACCTTGGGACGCGCCAGCCCCCGGCTCCTCTGGGTCGCGAGGAAATGGTCCACGTTGGCCAGCGTGCGCTCAAAGCTCATGGAGCCGCGCATGGTCGCCTCATAGGAGAGCTTGTCGATCCCCTGGAACGAGACGTACAACTCGTGCAGGCCATCCCCGAGCGCCAGCAACTGGTCGACCACCGACGGAGTCAGGAAGTGGCCGTTGCTCGCGACCACGACCTTGCAGCCGGGGAGGCGCGCGTTGATGTAGCGGATCTTGTCACAGAGGTCCCGGTCCATCAGCGGCTCGTTCATCAAGTAGGGGCTGATCCGGCGCACCCGGTGCTCGGCCGCCTCATCGATGATCCGGCGAAAGATCTCGATCGGCATCTTCCCTTTCGGCTGCGTCTCGTAGGTGTCGCCGTAGGGGCAGAAGATGCAGTCGGCGTTGCACCCCGTGAAGGTTTGGATCTGGATCGTGCGCGGGAAACGCGCTACCGGCCGCCGCGTGAGGCGGTCCCTGACTCGCGCCAGGATCGAGGCGCCCCGCCGGTCCATGTAGTACCGGTTGAACTTGAACCCGCTCATGATCCCTCGAGCACGGAATGGTAGACCCGTTCGGTCTTTTCGACCATTCGGTCGGCCGTGAACTCCCGCACCCTCTCCCTGGCCGCCGCCACCAGGCGCTCGCGGAGCGCTGCATCCGAGGCGAGCAGGACGATGGCCCGGGACAGCGCCGGCGCGTTTCCCGGAGGGATCAGAAGACCGTGCCGGCCATCCTCCACGATCTCCTCCAGACCCTCGAGGGCGGTGGCGGTCAACGCCACGCCCGCTGCCATCGCTTCCTTCACGACCGCCGGCGACCCCTCCCCCGAGAGCGAGGAGAGGACGAAGAGATCGAGGCCGGCGAAGACGTCGGGCATGTCGTCCCGGAACCCCGCGAAGAAAACGCTCTCCGAAAGACCAAGTCGGGCGGCTTGGGCGCGCAGCCGCCCCTCCTCCTCGCCGCGGCCGATGATGACGAACCGCAGGTGCGGCAGATCCCGCGCGGCCAGCGCCGCGGCGTCCAGGAACAGATCGATCCCCTTGTGCGCCGCCAGGTGCCCGGCCGTGCCGACGAGAAACGCCTGCTCGAAGCCTGGAGCCGCTCGGAGCGTGGCGCGGAAACGGGACCGGTCGCCGCGCTCGAAGGGTTCGGGGTCGATGCCGGAATGGACCGTCACGACATGATCCGGATCGAAGCCAAGGGCGATCAGACGGGCGCGGATCGCCTCGGACACCGCGATCAGCCGGTCGATCCGGACGCTGTATTTCAGGCGCCCGAGGAGGCGGCCGCGCACGGGAAACGAGACGCGCCGCGTGGCGACGACCGGCCGCCGGCCCGCGAACAGGCTGGCGAGCGTGCCGAGGGTGACGGCGTGAGCGGTATGATCGTGCAGGAGCTGTACGCGCAAGGTGACGAGGATGCGCGCCAGCCGCAGAGCGGCGGTGAGATCGAGCTCTCCGCGCGCGCGGAACGGCAGCGCCTCGAGCCCCGCGCCGGCGGCTCTTTGCAGAAGCGGGCTTCCCGGCGGCGCGGCGACCAGGCAGCGGTGACCGCGATCGCGAAGCCCGACGGCCAGGCGAAGAGTCTGCGCCTCACCCCCCCTCCAGGATCGCTCGGTGTTCAGGTGCAGGATGGTGGACGGCATCAGCTGGTCGTCGAGGTGGAGCGCGGCTCCTCCGGCCGGGGCGTCGCCGCGGGCGCGCCGTCCTTGAGCCCCATCTCCCACAGGCGGGCATACTTCAGATAGACCGTGAACGCGCCCAGCATCGACAGCACCAGGCCATGGGTCCCCTCCAGGATCCCGAGCCTGATGAAGTACATCTTGAGGAAGCGGGCCAGCGGACGGAGCGCCACCTGCGCGCTCCCGGAGCGCCGGCCCTCCTTGTAGAGCTGTGCGGCCCCCCACTCGCTGTAGAGCTGGAGCTTGCGAAAGTACTGGCCGAAGGATCGGAAGGAGTGATGCTCCAACGGGTGCAGGAGCACCGGCAGTGGCCCGGGCAAGTCGATCTCGGCGTGCACCTCGCGATCCTGATAGAGCGCCACATCGCGCCGGAAGAGCCGGATCACCTTGTCGGTGCCCCAGCCGCAGCGCCGCATATGACGGCCGAGAAAGTGGTTGGCGCGCCGAATCCAATACCCGTCGTGGCGCGGCTCCGACCCGAGCAGGGCGAGAATCTCGTCGCGCAACCCGGGCGTCACCCGCTCGTCGGAGTCGACGAGAAGGACCCACGGATGCGTCGCCCGCGGGATCGCCCAGTTCTTCTGCTTCGCCGAGTAGACGTACTCGTGCTGCAGGATCCGGGGGCCGAACTCGCGCGCGATCGACAGCGTGCGGTCGGTGCTGAACGAGTCGACGACGAGAATCTCGTCGGCGAAGCGCACCGATTCCAGGCACGCTCGCAGCGTCGTTTCTTCGTTGTACGTCGGCACGATGACCGAAAGAAGCTGCCGGGCCATGTCCCTCTCCGGTCCGATCAGGACCCCACTTTAATGCCCCACTGCTTTTCCTGTTCGCGTTCGTGCCGTTCCAGAATCGTCTTGGCCTTCCGGCCGAGGGCACCATTCGGATCCTCGTTCAACAAGCGCGCGTAGGTCGATTCGGCATTCTCGCGCTGCCCCGCCTCGAGCTG
>JBGPLZ010000130.1:0-7605 GCA_041486695.1 Acidobacteriota bacterium
CGCCCCCTGGTAACGTTCATGGATCGTCCGCAGATACTCCAACCGGCTCGTCCGGCTCACCATCAACCCTCCCGTGGAGGGTTACATCCTAAATGGCGCGACGATGACCTCTAGAGTTACATCTTAGATGGCGCGATACGGAGGATCGACACGGGAGTCTCCCTGGGCGTAGGCTTTTAACGGCCTGAGGTAAGGGGCAGGGAGTATCCCCGAGACAGACCCTAAAGCCAAGCAACGAAAGGGCGGATGGAATTTTCAGGAGGGACACCCCACGTACACCACTGGTTCGAACCAAGCAGAGTTCGAACGTTTACCTACGTGAGCATGCCCCCGCAACACAGATTCGAACCAATCTCGAGTTCGAACAATTCGATCACGTGGGGCGCCAGCCATCATCAGCCCCGAGTTCTCGGGGCGGGCGTTCTGAGGAGCCCCGGTCGCGAGTGCGGTCGGGGCTCTCGTTCTTCTAGACACCGCGGCACTTGGGCCCGCCCCGGGTCACCGCCCACGGGGGCCTATTGACCTGTTAACCAGAGAGCCCGATGCACGGCCCCAAGGGGCACGTTCGGAGTCCGAAACTCTCTCTCCCTCTCGCTGACCTGTTAACCCCGAGATGGCGCGGGCGACGGCTCAGAGTCATCGGCCCGGCGCGGCGGGCACCCGGGGGGCTTCCCCGGCCGCCTTCTGATGCACAATCCGGGCCCAGTACGTGTCGAAGTTCCCATCGTTCATGTCCGAATGTTCCGAGCTGTGGCACTCGGTGCAAACGGCGGCCGCCGGCACCCGCACGATCGAGCCTTTCTCCGGCGACGCGACGTGCCGGCTGCCCGGCCCGTGGCAGGCCTCGCACTGGATGTGGCGCAGTCCGAGGTCGGCGATTGAGTGGTACCCGCCCGGCTGGCGGTACCCGGTCACGTGGCACGCATAACATCCCGGGACTCCCTGCCGGTTTCTCTCCAGGAGTGTGGCGAAGGCACTCGCGTGGCTGGTTCCTTTCCACTGCGCTTCCTGTGCGGCGTGGCACGGCGAGCAGGCCGACGCGCCCACATAAGTCGCGTCGAGCCTCCGGCGCAGGAGCCCGCCGATGGGGGGGCGATCGGTCAGCCCCGCCTCCTTCGCGAGCCGATCGTAGTGTTCGTTCAGCCGCCGCCTCACGATCGGATCGTCGGGGACGCTCTCGCCCAGGGGAATCGCTTCCAACTCGGCCCCTGCGAGGCGCCCGCGCTCGTCGACCGCCAGGCCGACGCGTATCAGCGCGTACACGTCGCTGTGGAGCAGGACGAGCAGCGTGTCATCGAGCATCCCGATCGACGCGTACGACGACGGCCGCTCGAAAGCGAGGATGGGCTGCTCATCGAAGTTGTAGTAGTTGGACGTCGCGATCAGCGTCAGGTCGGGGACGGCCTTGTGCACCTCCAGGACCGGCTCCGGCCCCAGCGGTCCGGCCGCCACGGTGAGCCCGCCGCCCTTGAGGCCGCGGAGCGCCCGGGCCGCGGCGGCCGCCGGTTCGGAGATCGCCATCGGGGCGATCGCATCCTCGAACTCGAGGGATCGGCCCAGGTCGTAACTCTCCGGCGCCAGGAGGCCTGCGACGGTGACGCTGGGCCGGGTCGACCTTACCTTCAGCACGGGTGACAGCCTGAGCCCGGGAACGCCGATATTGGCCGAGATCAGCTCGAATCCGGGCGGCAAGCGCGCGACACGCTGCGCCAGGAACTCCGGGCCGTAGCTCAGCTCGGCATGGCCCACGACGCTGGCGCGCACCCCGGCGTGGGCCAGGAGCGACAGGGCCAGATCGCTGTCGGCCACCTTCTGGCTGTCCAACCCCGGCGCATTCTGGTTCCACGGAACCGCGTCCCCGAGCTCCAGGGCGAACGCCTGCACCCCGCCTCTCAGACGCTGCTTGAGGACGGTGGCGCGCCGCGCCATCCCTCCCTGCTGATTCGCCTTGCAGCCGCACTGCTCCAGAAGGCCGAAGGTCCGCGCCCCCATGTAGATGTCGATCCGCTGCAATCCGCGGGCGCTGCGCGGGATCGGAGGAGGAGGCGGGAGGACGCGGGCCTCAGGCTGGTCCGGGCGGCCCGGCGGCGGAAAGGCGTGGGGATTGGGGGACAGCCAGCCCTGTAGTCGCGTCCGGAGATCGGGCGGCAGATCCCGGTTCACGAATCGGTCCCAGGGGAGGCGGTGACTGCGGCCGAGAGTTCTCCTGCACAGCTCCTCCAACGACCCCAATCCGTGCTCCGTCATCTCCCGGGAGAGATGATCCAGCGCCACGACCGTGCGCCACTCCCGGCGCACGGTCTCGATCGGGTAACGCCATTCCTCCAGGTCCAGATCGGCGGTCCTGGTGTAGAACAGGTCGAGCCAGGCCCGCTTCGATCGCCAGCCGTCGCGATCGGAGAAATCCGCCGTGAAGTAGGTGGGCATGGCCTCGAGGATCCGACGCTCGGGATTCGACTCCGGAAGATCTTTTATCCACCCGGAGAGATACGCCTGACCGATGGCCCGGCCGATCGTCAGCCATCGGGTGGGCAGCCCGGGGCCCAGCGAAGTGCCGAAGCCCCCCGTCGCTGGCGTGACGGTGATGGTGGCGCCGTCGGGAGACTTGGGGACCAGGATCAGGTTGTATCGGGGGTCGGGGGGGCCGAGCCGATCAGAAAGAAATTCCCCCAGGGATACGGCGCGTCGTAAGGCGCTCTGCCTCAGGGATTCCGGCAGCTCGGCCACGGCATGCGCCGCGAATGTCCCCGAACTGGAGCGGGCCGTCTCGAAGCGACCCACGCCGATGATCCCCTCGAGCAGCCGGCGGGAGACATCGTGACCGTCCAAAGCGAGGGTGCCGTCACCTCCGGTTCCACTCCACGTGGTCACAACTTGACGGCCGGGCGGCGCCTCGAATCGGACCCTGATCTTCGCCGGCAGGCGAGGCTCTGTGGGAAGAACGAAGATCTGGCGGGCGCCGAAGAGACCGAACGTGCTGTCGAGGTAGCCGATCCGGTAGCCGCTCGGCCCGGACATCTTCGCCATCTCCACCACCCCCGGCCTGGCCTCGTACTCGATCTCCAGGGGGCCTCCGCCCTCCGGCGGGCTCACTTGCCAGCGCAAAAACCCCTTGGCGTCGTTGGAGGCTTCGATGACCAGAGGGCGGCCGCCGGCACGGGCACGGATTCCGTCGATCCGCAACACATCCGGCTGGACGAAGGAGGAGAGGACGACCGGAGACGGGCCTGGCTCCGAAAACTCGGCCGACACCGCCACCACTCCCTCCGCGCTGCGTCGGAGATCGACGGTGAACGAGGCGGTGGGGCCGGGCGCCGCACATCCCGAGGCCAGGATCGAGAGGGCGGCTACGGCGCCGAACCCTTCCAGGCGCCCCCGCGCCCCGGGATCCTTTCCGAACCTACGCACGCACGCCTGTCGGATTGCTGGAGCGTGGTGTGGATCAGAGGGTTCCATGGCGGGGCGGCGTGGATCGAAGGCCCCGGGGCGCCGGGCGTGGAACGGCGTCCCGGGGAACGGTCTGGCTACCAACGCTGCTCAGTTAGGACAAGTATAGTTGCCGCCGAAACAGCCAGAGTGGGTTTTGGAGCGAAACTTGCCGACGGCCATCGCCTGGCTGTCGTCGCCGGAAACGACCATCTGGAGATCGGACGCCGGGGCCTGGTTGGCCGTCGGCGGCCGGGAGATCAACGGCGCTGTCACGAGGACCGCGAGTACCGCCAGAAGGAACAGCACTTTTTTCATACGGAACACCCTCCCGCATGGGTTTGAGGAGCTTGCCGCAGCGCGCCCCGGTTTCCACGCCTGGGGCAGTAACCGCCGGGGCTGTGCTGCGATCGGGGCTCCTCGTTGGTTGTTATGAGCCCGTACGACCGGCAAACCGGTGCTACGCGGCCCAAGTTCCGGAAGCATACGCCGATCACCACGCCCTGACAACACAAAATGCGCGGCACGGCCATCGATCCGGATGTCATATACTCCCGCACTGCTGGGACCTGCAGCATCGATTCCCATCGGTTCTCCGGCGGCAGAGATTCCGGAGGCTGGCATGGTTCTCAAGGTATCGCCTCGCATCAGGACCGCAGTCTTCGCGCTCACGACCACCCTCGGCGCCTTCCTCCTGTTCCAAGTCCAGCCGATGACCGGGAAGATCCTCCTGCCGTCCCTGGGAGGGGCGCCCTCGGTGTGGACGACCTGCCTGCTCTTCTTCCAGTGCGTCCTGCTCGGCGGATACACCTACGCCCACCTGGGGATGGCGCGCCTGCGGCCGCGCACGCAGGGCGCGTTGCACCTGTCTCTCGTCACGGCGGCCGCGCTCCTCCTGACCCTGCCCTGGCCCCCGATTCGATCCCCTGATGGGGCGAGCGACCCGACCTGGACGATCATCTCGACGTTGACTCGCATGATCGGTCTCCCCTATCTCATCCTCTCGTCAACATCCCCCCTGCTGCAGAGCTGGCTCGTCACGGCCTCCGGGCAGGCCTCGCCCTATTGGCTCTTCGCGCTATCGAATATGGGTTCGCTCCTCGGGCTGCTCACCTACCCATTCTTCTTCGAGCCGGCGTTCGGTCTGGCGGCGCAGAGATCGCTGTGGTCGGCTTCGTTCGTGGTCTTCGCGATCGGTTGCGCGGCGTGCGCGGCCTGCCTGCCGCGCGCGCCCCGATCCGACGGCCTGGAGACTTTCCCGGACATGGAGGAGCCACCGGGCGGCGCGCCCGCGCCCGGCGTGCGGCTGCTGTGGTTTCTGCTCAGCGCGAGCGGGTCCATCATGCTCATGGCCATCACCAACCGCGTCTGCCAGGACCTCGCGGTCGCTCCGCTTCTCTGGGTCGCCCCGCTGTCCGTCTATCTCGCGACGTTCGTCCTGTGTTTCCACAGTCGGCGGTGGTATTACCGCCCCCTCTACCTGGCGGCGCTGGTCTTCGCCACGCTCGCCACGTATCGGCTGGGCGAGGCGGAGTTCCGTCAGGGACTGACGCTTCTCGTCCTCGGCTATCTGCTGATCCTGTTCGTGAGCTGCATGGTCTGCCACGGAGAGCTCGTCCGCCTGGCACCCCCTGCCCGGCATCTGACGCTTTTCTACCTGACGATCTCGGCAGGGGGCGCCTTCGGAGGGATCCTCGTCGGCGTGGTGGCGCCGCGCATCTTCACCGACTACCTGGAACTGCCGCTGGGTCTGCAGGCCTGCATGATCCTCCTGTTGACGCTGGCAGTGCGCGAGCAGGATTGGTCCCTGCTGCCGGGCAGGCGAACCCCGGTGCTCGCGTCCGTTCTGTTGGGAACCCTGTGGGTCGCGGGCTCCGTCCTGACCTGCGCCGTGCAAGGTGGCGGTGGCTCCGTGCTGACGCGCCGGAGCTTCTTCGGCGTCATCCGGGTCCTGGAGGAATTCAAAGGGGCGCCACACGCTCACTGCCTAACCTTCTACAACGGACGGGTGCTCCACGGCCTTCAATTTCTGCACCCCGACCGCAGGCGCCTCCCGACGACCTATTACGGCCCCGAGAGTGGCGCCGGACTCGTCCTTGCCGCCGCCCCGGCCTCCACGCGCCGGATCGGCGTCGTGGGTCTCGGTGTCGGCACCCTCGCGGCTTATGGCCGGCCGGGCGACGTCTTCCGGTTCTACGAGATCAACCCCGACGTCATCGACACGGCCCGCCGCCTGTTTCGCTTCGTCCCGGATTCGGCGGCGCGGGTGGAGATCGTCCCCGGGGACGGCCGCGTCGTCCTCGAGGCGGAGGAGGCGCAGCACTTCGACGTCCTGGTGCTCGACGCCTTCAGCGGCGCCTCGGTCCCGGTGCACCTCCTGACGGTCGAAGCCTTCCGGACCTACCTGAGGCATCTGGTGCCGGATGGCGTGATACTCGTCCACGTGTCCCACCACCATCTGGATCTGGGGAGCGTCGTCTGGGCCGTGTCCCGGCACCTGGGTCTCGCCGCGGCGTCGATCGATTCCGAGGGCGACCCGCTGAAGGGCACGAGCCCGGCGGAGTATATGCTGTTGACGCAGAACCCGGACCGGTTCGCGTCGGGGCCAATCCATGGACGCGATCGTTCATCCCGGTTCGCGACCCGTCCGGGCGATCTATGGACTGACGACCGGAATGACCTCTACAGGATCCTGAAGTGACGTCGCCCGAATCGCCCGCTGTCCCTACTGAGAAGTCCTGTCCCTACTAAAAACTCCATCCGGACCGAAAGTGGGATCGAAACGAACGCGCGCGTCGACACAGCACATGGCCGACCGAGTTGAAACGGGCCGAATGGGCTCGGGAGTCGCGCCGCCGGGGCTCGAGCGGGTCAAGACCAGACGCCCCTGTGCCGTGCGCACCGCGACCATCCATCATTGTCAAGAGCGGGTTCAGGCCGCGCGAGTGTAGCGGTGATGCAGACCGCCGACCTCGGGTACAGCGAGGACGGCACCGGGCGCCGGCGGCTCAATGCTCCGCGGTACAGGAGCATTCCTGTTCAGGGAAAGATGAGGCCGCGATTCATTGTAGTAGCGGACGGACTCCCGAAGGATCCCTCGGAGATGGTTCTCGCCGAGGATGATCAAGTGGTCCAGACATTCGCGCCGGATTGACCCGATGACTCTCTCGGCGTAGGGATTCTGCCAGGGAGATTGGGGTGCGGTGAGGATCTCCCGGATACCGATAGCCCGGACGACCCGCTGGAATTCGTCGCCGTAGGCACCACCCCGATCCCGCAACAAGTAACGCGGCTCGATGCCGTCTTCGGGGAAGGCCTGTCCCTACTGAAAAGTCCATCCGAGCTGGAATTGACCCCTGAAACGAACACGTTCGTCGGAGCAGCCTATGGTCGGGCATGCTGAGACGAGCCGAATTGGATCAGTAGTTGCGGCGGTGGAGACCGTCCGGACCGAGACCACATGCACCCGTGGCGTGCGAACGGTGACCATCGGTCAATTTGAAGAGCTGGGTCAGGCTGCCCGGGTATAAAGATGATGCAGACCGCCGACCTGGGGTACAGCCACGACGGCACCCAACTCCGATGGCTCTGTGCTCCGCGGCACCGGTGCATTCCTCTCCAGGGAGAGATGAGGACGAGACTCGTTGTAGTAGAGGACGTACTCCATGAGGATCTTTCGAAGGTGGTCTTCATTCAAGACGATGAGGTGGTCGAGGCATTCGCGCCGGATCGACCCGATGACTCTCTCGGCATAGGGGTTCTGCCAGGGCGACTGGGGCGCGGTCAGGATCTCCCAGATGCCGATCGCCCGGACGGACCGTCGAAATGCGTCGCCGTAAGCACCATCCCGATCCCGCAACAGGTAGCGAGGCTCGGCGCCGTTTCCGGGGAAGGCCTCCCGGATCTGCTGCGCGGCCCAGGCTGCGGTCGGATGATCGGTGACATTGAAGTGAATGATGCGCCTGCGGTCATGAGACAGGATGACGAAGCAGAAGAGCAGCCGGAAGGTGGCGGTGGGGACGACGAAGAAATCGCAGGCGGCGGTAGCGCGAAGGTGATATGGCTGCCCGATTCGCATTCTACTCTGCGTTCGGCGGCAGGTAAGAACGCTAGAGGGCAAGACCTACAATGAACTCACCCCTGCACATCACCCCGTTCTCGATCCGGATCGAGGCGGAG
>JBGPLZ010000131.1:0-7460 GCA_041486695.1 Acidobacteriota bacterium
AGATGGGCATTCCGGTCCTCAAGGTCCGCAAGGTCCTGAAGATCGCCCAGGAGCCGATCTCGCTCGAGACGCCGATCGGCGAGGAGGAGGACTCGCATCTCGGGGATTTTATCGAAGACCGCAACGTCACGTCGCCGGTCGACGCGGTCATTCAGCTCAATCTCAAGGAACAGACGCAGAAGGTCCTGAAAACCCTCTCCCCTCGCGAAGAGATGGTTCTCAAGATGCGGTTCGGCGTCGGCGACGGTAGCGAGCACACCCTTGAAGAGGTCGGCCAGTCGTTCGCCGTCACCCGCGAGCGCATCCGGCAGATCGAGTCCAAGGCGCTGCGCAAGCTGCGCCACCCGTCCCGCAGCCAGCGGCTGCGGGCGTTCTTGGAAGGCGCGGGGGGATAAGTGACGTCGGCCCCGGAACGCGCCCGACCCGGGGTCGGCAGGCGAATGGCAACACGATGAAAGGCGGGGCCCGGTGCCCCGCCTTTTCTCTTTCGTCCGGGGAGGGCCTCGTGCAACGGCCTGGTATAACGAGGGGCTGGCTGAGTGCTACAGCGGCTTCCGCGCGGACGACAAGACCGCCTGGATCGGCGTGACCCAGAATGAGCACGTGCTCTTCCTCAAGGAGCACGATCTGCTCCCACTTCACGATCTCTTCGCGATCACGCACGACTCGCCCGATTACAACGAAGGCGAGCGGCGCGGCATCTTCTACGCCGAATCGTGGGCGTTCATGCATTACGTCATGTGGGACAAACCGGAGCGCAAGCCGCAATATCTGCGATTTCTCGATGCGCTGGACCGAGACGAGCCTCCCGACAGCGCCTTTCCGGCCAGCTTCGGAACGTCTTATCAGGCATTCGAGAACGAGCTGAAGCTCTATGTGCGCCAGAATCGGTTCATGATGTCCGTCTACAAGATTTCGGACCTCGGTCTCGACGACACGGTGAATGTGTCGCCGATGAAGCGGGAGGAAGTCCTCTGCAGGTTGGGAGATCTCCTGGCGCATATCGACGAGAACCGCGCTTCCGAGGCGGAGGAGCTGTTCCGCGAGGCGCAGCGGCTCGCTCCGGCCTATCCGGCAGCCAACGCCGGTCTGGCCTACATGGCCCAGATCGGCGGCCGTTTCGACGATGCGATCGGACTGTACGAGAAGGCAATCGAACTGGCCCCGAACGACCCTCTGACCTTCTTTCACCTTGGCCAGCGCCTGGCGCGGCGGGCTGCGGGCGCGTCCCCCAACGACGGGAAGGCGGGCCCGCCGCCTGACCTGGTGCGCGCCGAGGACATGTTCGGCCAGGCGATTCAGTTGCGGCACGACTTCGGTGAAGCGTACGTCGAGTACGCCAAGCTCATATTCGAGATGGGAATTGCTGACAAGGCCGCAATCCCATTGTTCGAAGCGGCCCGCGTGCTCCTGCCGTCTCGGGTCGACGTCGTGGTGAACCTCGCGATTCTCTATGCCCAGACGGGCCAGACGGCGCGGGCGCACGATACTGTCGAGGACGTCCTCGCCCATATGAATGACCGCGACGCCCTTGCCTTCGCCCGCACCCAGATCCAGCGCGTGAACGATCGGCGCGCGGGCGGATCGTCACCAGCGGCGCCCGACCAGGGTGGCGCTCCGCATCGGGCGGTTCCGGAGGCGAACGGGACGCCGCCCGATGACAGCTCGACCCCGACGACGGGAGTCCCGCCCTCCGACGCCACGGCCGGCTTCGACGGGGAGCCCACGGCGATTTACAATGAGCACGTGGCGATCTACAACCAGGCGGTGGGGCTCGCCAACCGGCGGGACTATAAGGGCGCCGTCGAGCTACTCGAGAAACTTGTGGGTCAGGTTCACGACAGGGAGCTTCGTGCCCGGATCACGTCGTTTCTGGCTCAATTGAGAAAGGATGCCGCCCGCCTTCAGAAAGGCTCCGGGTGAGCAGGCGAGTGGATCACCCGATCGATCGCGATTCGCGCCCGACACGCCGCCGCGCCCTGGTCGCGACCCTGATCTGCCTGACGGTCCTCCCGATTCAGGCGGCGCAGACGCAGAAGCCGCCGCTGCACGCAGCGCACTGGATCGCCATCACCGGCAAGCCGCTGGCAGCGACGGCGGGCGCCATGATGTTCCAGAAAGGCGGCAACGCCGTCGACGCCGCGTGCGCGATGCTCGGCGCCGTGACGACGATGTGGGACGTCCTGACGTGGGGGGGCGAAACGCAGGCGCTCATCTACAATCCGAAGCTGAAGAAGGTCATCGGCATCGACGCGCTCGGCGTTGCGCCGTCGGGAGCGACGGTGGGGTTCTACCGTTCGAAGGGGTACCGCTTCCCTCCCGAATTCGGGCCACTCGCCGCGATCACGCCCGGAACGCCCGGCGGGCTCATGACCATGCTGGCCGAGTACGGCACGCTGTCCCTCGGGGATGTTTTGACTCCCGCGATCCAGATGGCCGACGGCTACCCGATCGAAGCGGAGACGGCGGACAGCATCGAGCGATCGAAAGACGAGATCAAGAAATGGAAACACTCGCGCGACGTCTTCCTGCCGCACCTCGGTCAGGCGCGCGAAGCGCCGGAGGCCGGGGAGATCTTCGTGCAGCGCGACCTCGCCGCCACGCTTCGCCGGTTGGTGGAGGCCGAGCGGCAGGCGCGGAAGAGCGGCAAGAGCCGCAAGGAGGCGATCTACGCCGCCTACGATCGCTTCTACAAGGGAGACATCGCGCGCGAGCTGGTGCTCGGCGTCCGGGAGGAGGGCGGGCTGATCACGCTTCAAGATCTGGCGGGCTGGAAGGTGAGAATCGAGGAGCCGCTGAGCACGACCTACAAGGGCATCACCGTCTACAAGCTGCCGATCTGGCAGCAGGGGCCGGTCATGCTGCAGGCGCTGAACCTCCTCGAGAACGCGAACCTGAAGGAGATGGGTTACAACACGCCGCGGTACATCCACGCGCTCTACCAGACGATGAACCTCGCCTATGCCGACCGCGACTTCTATTACGGCGACCCGTACTTCCCGCCCGAGGAGCCGGTGCGGGGGCTGCTCTCCAAGGAATATGCCAAGGCGCGCTTCGCGACCATCGACTGGGCCCGCAATGACCCGAACGTCAAGCCCGGCGATCCCTACCCATTCCAGGACGGGAAGAATCCGTTCGCGGACCTTCTGGCGCGCTGGACCGTGGCGCCGGCGCCGGATGGCGACCTGACGCCCGCCGCGACCCCCGGCGCGCCGTCAGCCGCGAAGGCGCCTCTGTCGGACGCCGCCTTCCGCGAACAATTCTTCCGCGGCACCACCTCGATCGAAGCCGCGGACGAGGCGGGCTGGGTCGTCTCGGTGACTCCCAGCGGCGGCTGGATCCCCGCGGTGATCGCGGGTCAGACCGGGATCGGCCTGAGCCAGCGCGCCCAGAGTTTCGTCACCCGTCCCGAGGACGGGCCCTACAATGTGATCGAGCCGGGGAAGCGTCCGCGCGTAACCCTTACGCCGACGCTGGCGCTCAAGGAAGGCCTGCCGTACATGGCGATGGCGGTTCAGGGAGGTGACACGCAGGATCAGAATCTCCTGCAGTTCTTCCTGAATATCGTCGAGTTCGGAATGACCCCGCAGCAGGCGGCCGAGGCGCCCAACATCAACAGTGAGCAGATGCGCTCGTCGTTCGGAGGACACGAGGCGCGCCCCGGGCGCATTCTGGCAGCGACCTCGACTCCGGAGAATGTCCGACGGGCGCTCGGCGAGATGGGCTACACGCTCGAGTTCGAGGAACGAACCTCGGGCCCGATCAACGGAATCCTGTTCGACCGCCGACACGGGACGTTCTGGGGAGCCTCGAGCAACCACGGTGAGGACTACGGCATCGCCTGGTAGCGACGGCGCCGGCCTGCCGCCCTCGAGGTTCGCAGCCACCGACGAGATGCGATATAAGGGCCCGTGATGCAAATCCGCCGTTTGTCACGAGGGGCGCGTGGTGGCCGAGCACCACATGGTGCTGCATCTCTGAGCGGACGATGAGACGAATCAACCCTGTCGCGACCG
This sequence comes from Acidobacteriota bacterium, assembly GCA_041486695.1. GTDB lineage: Bacteria > Acidobacteriota > Polarisedimenticolia > Gp22-AA2 > Gp22-AA2 > JBGPLZ01. Next base: position 4,017 of record JBGPLZ010000131.1, read on the forward strand.
GCGCTTTCGCCCTGATGATCGCATCGGCGGTCTGTCTGGCGGCCGAGCCGAAGCTGGTTCTCACCCTCCCGGACGTCAAGTGGTCGCTGCGAATCGATCTCCCGAATTTCGTCCTCGAGCCCCGGAAGACCTTCAGGAACTACGCCCAGATCTGGACGGGGGCGCAGAACCGCGAATCGGGCCTCGACCTGAAAGTCTTCATCGCCAAGGTCGGCGAGGCGCACGACGCGGTGTCGTGCCGCAAGTATTATCTGCAGCGCCTCGCCGACCAGCACGCGCCGGTCACCGTCTCCGAGCGCCAGGGAATGGCGCTGGTCGAGCAGATGCTGGCTGCGGCCGGAGGCGGATCGAACGATAAGAAGAGCCTGCACGCCTACCTGTTTCGGGACGGCTTCTGCGCCGATCTCCACCTCACCAAGCCGCACTACCAGGACGACCAGCAGGCGCTGTTGTTCGCCGTCCTCGATGCCGTCACCCTGAGCCCGGCGACGGACGAGGAGCGTTCGCAGATGGCGACCTACGTCATCAGCAGCGGCCCGGGCGAAGAGCTCTCGGCCGAAGCGGCCCGGGCGCTGCGCGACAAACGCTTCTCCGCCGCGGATGCCCTGCTCGCCCGCCCCTGCCCGTGGGCGGCCGGCCGGCCCTCCGACAAGGAGATGTCCGGCAGCGTCGAATGCGGGCTGCGAGCCGCCGGCGACGCCGAGGCCCGCGCTCTCAAGAGCCCGCAGGATCTGGCCCGGATGTACTGGCGGGCGGCGGACATGGCCCGGAGAGACGGCGCCCTGCAGGCCGCCGAGCAGATCTATCGCAAGAGCCTCGACCTCGATCCCAACGAGCCGCAGTCCTGGTATGCCCTCGGACAGGTCTATCGCGAGCAACGGAATCTGGACGGGGCGCTGGAAGCGCTCCGGCGCGCCGTCGAGCAGAAGCCGGATTCCGCCGAGGCGATGTACTGGGTCGCGATCACGTTGATGGATCAGGGGAAGCTCGACGACGCCGACGCCATGCTCGCCCGGGCGGTGCAGGCCGACCCGAAGGATGGCAGGATCTGGTACCGCCGGGGCCAGGTGGAGGCGCAGCGCGCCGATTACGCGAAGGCGATCGAAAGCTTCAAGACGGCTCGCTCGGCCGGGTTCGACGCCAAACTGGTGGAGCAACGGATCGACGAGTGCCGGAAAGCCATGTCGGAAAGGAGCCGCCCATGACCGAGCTGTTCGCCAGCCTGGTGAACGCGATCAGACATTCGCAGTTGCTGCGGGTGCTGCTGATCGGCTTTCTGGTCCTGCTGCTGCAGATCCCGATCGCGATGATCGACTCTCTGATCGGCGAGCGGACGACGCGGCACAACGAGGCGGTCGAGGAAGTGACCGGCAAGTGGGGGCGTGAGCAGACGGTGATCGGGCCGGTGCTGGTCGTGCCGTACGTCGTCCGGTGGACGGAGGGCGAGGGAGAGAACCGCAAGCTCCGTACCAAGACCCGCTACGGGTCGTTCCTTCCCGAGAAGCTCGCGATCGACGGGCGGATCGAGACCGAGATCCGCTCGCGCGGCATCTTCGACGTGCCGGTCTATAAGATGACTCTTCGGGTCGAAGGCGGGTTCAGCAGCCCGCAGTTCGCCGATTGGGGCGTCAAGAGCGAGGATGTCCTCTGGAGCCGGGCCGAGCTCTGGGTGGGGATCTCGGATGCCCGCGCGATTCAGAGCCAGACGAATCTGACCTGGAACGAAGAGGCGATCCCGTTCGAGCCCGGGACGGGCGAGTTCGGCGGCGGCGGGTCCGGGAGCGGTGAACCGGATGTTGCCCGCCCGGGAATCCATGCCCCGTTGAAGAGATGGCCGATCGGCAAGGGGACCGGCTTCTCCTTTCCGCTGGTGCTGAACGGCAGCACCGGGGTTTTCTTCGCGCCGCTCGGTAGGGAAACGACGGTCAGCCTGGCATCGAACTGGAGCAACCCCTCGTTCCAGGGGAACTGGCTGCCGGGCGACCGGACCGTGAGGCCCGACGGCTTCCAGAGCAAGTGGTCGATCCCGTCGCTCGGGCGCAACTACCCGCAGCGCTGGGCTTCCGACTCGGCGGTCGCGCACGAGATCGACAAATCAACGTTTGGACTGCAGCTGCTCGCGCCCGTCGACCCGTACCGGATGTCGGAGCGGAGCGTCAAGTACGAGGCGCTCTTCCTGATGCTGACCTTCCTGTCGCTGTGGCTCTTCGAGGTGCTGGTCAGGCGCCGCCTGCACTCGCTGCAATACCTCCTGGTCGGGGCGGCGATGTGCCTCTTCTACCTGCTCCTGCTATCGCTGGCGGAGCACCTCGGCTTCCTGCCGGCCTATCTTCTCGCCAGCATCGCGGTCGCCGGTCTGATCACCGCCTACTGCGCGTCGATCCTGCGCAAGCCCGGCTGGGCGCTGATCATCGGGGCGCTCGTGGCGGCGCTCTACGCCTATCTCTACGTCCTGCTCAACAACGAGGACTATGCGCTCCTCTACGGCTCGGTCGGCTTGTTCATCATCCTCGCCGCCGTCATGTACCTGACCCGCGCGATCGACTGGGCCAACTTCGGGGCGCAGGGCTCGAAGCGGGGATGATGATGCCGGCTCTCTTTCGGGCTTGTCGGCCCGGCCGGGCGGGGCGCGCGACGATCGCCGGCGCCCTGGCGGCCGCCCTGCCGTTCCTCCCGGACGTATAATTCCCGGAACCATGACACTGCAGACGTTCCACCCGACGATCCGGCGCTGGTTCACGCAGCGGTTCGGCGCGCCGAGCCCGCCGCAAGAGCGTGGCTGGCCGGAGATCCGGGCCGGGCGGCACACGCTGATCGCCGCGCCGACCGGCACCGGCAAGACGCTCGCCGCTTTTCTGTGGGCGATCGACGAGCTGGTGCGCCAGGGCGACACCCTCGCCGACGCGACCCAGGTCCTCTACGTCTCGCCGCTTAAGGCGCTCGGCAACGACGTGCAGAAGAACCTCGAAGGCCCGCTCGCCGAGCTGCGGGCGCTCGACCCGGCGCTCCCCGCGGTGCGGGTCCTGGTGCGCAGCGGCGACACCCTGCCGGCGGCGCGCGCCGCGATGCGCAAGCGGCCGCCGCACATCCTGGTGACCACCCCCGAGTCGTTCTATCTGCTGCTGACGGCGGAACGCGCCCGTGAGATGCTGCGCACCGTGCGGACGGTGATCGTCGATGAGATCCACGCCGTGGCGCGCGACAAGCGCGGCAGCCATCTGGCCCTCTCGCTCGAGCGCCTGGCGGCGTTGTCGCGCCACCCGCTGCAGCGGATCGGCCTCTCGGCGACGCAGAAACCGATCGAGGAGATTGCGCGGTTCCTGGTCGGGAGCGAGCGACCCTTACCCGACATCATCGATTCGGGCCATCTGCGCTCGCTCGATCTCGCGGTCGAGATTCCCTCTTCTCCGCTCGAGGCGGTGATGGCCGCCGAAGTGTGGGAAG
>JBGPLZ010000132.1:0-7184 GCA_041486695.1 Acidobacteriota bacterium
GTCTCGAGGGAACGCTGCAAAATGACATTCTCAAGGAATATATTGCCCAGAAGGAATGGATCTACCCCCCGCAGCCTTCCATGCGGCTCATCACCGACCTGGTCTCCTTCTGCACGGCGCGGGTGCCGCGCTGGAACACGATCTCGATCAGCGGCTACCACATTCGCGAAGCCGGTTCGACGGCGGTCCAGGAGCTGGCGTTCACGCTCGCCGATGGCATCGCCTACGTGCAGGCCTGCCTCGATGCCGGCCTCGAGGTGGATGCCTTCGCACCCCGCTTGTCGTTCTTCTTCAACTCCCACAATGATCTTTTCGAGGAGGTCGCCAAGCTGCGAGCCGCCCGCCGGATGTGGTGCCGCATCATGCGCGAGCGCTTCCACGCCGCGAACCCCCGCAGTTGGATGCTGCGAACCCACGTGCAGACCGCCGGCTGCTCCTTGACGGCGCAGCAGCCATACAACAACGTGGTTCGGGTCACCGTGCAGGCGCTGGCCGCGGTGCTGGGCGGCACGCAGTCGCTGCACACGAATGCGCTCGACGAGACCCTGGCCCTGCCCACCGAGGACTCCGCCCGCCTGGCCTTGCGGACACAGCAGATCCTCGCGGAGGAATGCGGCGTCGTGAACACCATCGATCCCCTGGCGGGATCCTACTTCGTCGAATCCCTCACCGACCGGACCGAGGAGGCCGCCTGGGACTACATCCGGCGAATCGACGCTTTCGGCGGCATGGTCCCTGCCATCGAGCAGGGCTTCCCACAACGCGAGATCGCCGAGGCCTCGTACCTCTACCAGCGACAGGTCGATTCCGGGGAGCGGGTGGTGGTGGGTGTGAATCGCCATTCTGAGGGAGAGGCGCCGTCGATCCCGGTCCTGAAGATCTTTCCCGCGGTCGAATCGACCCAGCGGGACCGGTTGTCCGCCGTGCGGCGAAGCCGCGACGCTGCCAGGCATGCGGCCGCCCTGCGCGCTCTGCGCGAGGCGGCGGGGAGACGCGATAACCTGATGCCGCTCCTGCTCGAGTCCGTCAAGGCCTATGCATCGGTGGGGGAGATCTGCGCGACCCTGCGCGACGTCTTCGGCGTTTACCGCGAAGGGCCGGTGCCGCTCTAATGGCCGCCGCTCCGAAAATACGCCTGCTCGTCGGGAAGGTGGGACTCGACGGTCACGATCGCGGCGCCAAGATCATCGCCCGGGCGCTGCGCGATGCCGGCTTCGAGGTGATTTACACGGGATTGCATCAGACGCCTGAGATGGTTGTCGCCACGGCTCTCCAGGAGGACGTGGATGGCATCGGGTTGTCGATCCTTTCCGGAGCCCACAACACGATTTTTCCGAAGATCCTCGCGCTGTTGCGCGCCAACCACGGTGAGGACATCGTCGTCTTCGGCGGCGGCATCGTGCCGGAAGAGGACAGCATCACGTTGCAACGGGCCGGCGTCAAGGCGATTTTCACACCGGGAACCACAACCCAGCGGGTGATCGACTGGGTCCGGGCCAACGTCACGGCGCGGCGGCGGTAGAAGCCAGTCCGGATCCGCCGCCGGCCGCACCAGGAGACTCTGCAGATGGCTCTCAAAGGAATGCGCCCCGTGTACGTCGTCGCGGGCGGTCTCAGCAAGTTCGCCAAGGCTCGTCCGGACCGAACCTTCCAGCCGATCGTGAAGGAGGCGTTCGATGCCATGCTGGAGGACGCCGGCCTCGATGCCATGCGGGCGAACGCGCTCATCGACGGCACGGTCGGCTGCTATTTTTCGGATCACTTCATGCGCCAGCTCAAGGCGGCGAGCATGGTGCAGGATTTTCTCGGCCTCTGTCCCAAGCCTTCGCATCGGGTCGAAGGGGGTGGCGCAACAGGCGGGCTGGGCTTCCAGGAAGGCTGGAAGAGCGTCGCCTCCGGACTGATGGACGTCTGTCTCGTGTTCGGCTGGGAGACGATGTCCCACGTCGAGACCTGGAAGGGGAACGAGTTCATCGCCCTGGCCTCCGACGTCTCCTTCGACTACCCGGTGGGAGGCTTCTATTCCGGCTACTATGCGATGATGGTGGTGCGCCACATGCACGAGTTCGGAACCACGGTCGAGCAGATGGCGCACGTGTCGGTGAAGAATCACACCAACGCCCTGCACAACCCTTATGCGCAGAAGCGGCTCAAGCTGACGATTCGTGATGTGCGCGAGTCCCCGATGGTCGCTTACCCCCTCACCCGTCACGACATCTGCGTCATGTCCGACGGCGCGGCCTGCGTGCTGCTCGCGTCGGAGGAAGGACTCTCCGCCATCGAGAAGACGAGCGGGCGGTCACTGCCGCGGGTCGTCGTCACCGGTGTGGGGCGTGGGACCGACGCCATGCGAATGTCCGATCGACCCCATGCTGAAGTGATCCTGCTGCCGCATGAGAAGGCGTCCGATTACAAAGGATTGAAGTACCCAGGGGTTCATTCGTTCCGGGCCGGCCGGATGGCGACCAAACAAGCCTACACGATGGCGGGGATCGCGAACCCGATCCGCGATCTCAGCTTCATCGAGCTGCATGACGCCTACACCTCGTCGGAGATCCAGACCTACGAGGACATGGGCCTTTGCCGCTATGGAGAAGGCGGACCGTTCGCCGCCTCGGGCAAGACGTTCATGCCCGGAGTCGACTACGGTCTCAAGCTGCGCGGCCAGGGGACGATGCCGGTGAACCCCTCGGGGGGATTGATCGCCTGCGGCCATCCGGTCGGAGCGACCGGGCTGATGCAGGCGGTCTTCGCACTATGGCAGCTGCAAGGCACCATTCCCGAGCATTTCAAGGACCCGGCCTTGCAGGTCAAGAACGCTCGGCGGGGCGCCATCCACAGCCACGCCGGGACCGGGACGTACGTGACTGTCAGCATCCTGGAACGGGAGAATTGACCATGGCGACGCGTCGAACCGCATCACGGCGCCCGGCCGCCCGCCGCCGTCCGGCGGCCCAGCGCCGCAGCGCCTCGAAGGCGACCCCTCGCATGAGCCCGGCCGCTGCCCTACCAGGCAAACGGCCCGAAACGCTCGACGGGACTGTGGTCTTCAGGGTCCCATTTCCTCTGAGCCTGGATGCTCTCAAGGGGATGAGCCCCATCATCATCAAACAGCCCTACCACATCGACTACGTGCATTCCTTCGGCCAGGATTCGCCCTTCTTCGCCGGCCTGGCGAATGGGCGCCTGCTCGGGACCCGCTGCCACCGGTGTGACTACACCTATGCGACACCTCGTTCTGCCTGTATTTCATGTGGACGGGAGACCGATTGGGTCGAGCTGCCGCGGGTGGGGCGCGTCCACACCTACACGACCTGCTATTTCGGGAGCGAAGAATTCCTTGCGGAGTGTCCGTTCAACCTGATCCTGGTGGAATTCGAGGCAGTGGACACTCTCTTTCTGGCCCGCCTGAACGGCATCGCGCCCGAAGCCATTCGCATCGGGATGGAGGTTCGGGCCCGCTTCGTGCGCCATGCCCGGTTCCGGCCGACCGACGTCTACTTCGAGCCCGCCGCGGCCAAGAGATCATGAAGGCGCGGGGTCGATCCGCGGTCTCGTGTACCTTGACAGGTCAGGGAGTTTGGGCTAGGTTTCGGCGCAGGTGATGAAGCTTCTCATGGTGAGCGTCGGGGCTGGGCGTTACGCTGTCGCTGCCGACGCCGTGGCGAAGATCATGGACCCGGCGCTCGATCCCGGCTTCCGGCGCGAGGAGGATGCGGACGAGGCGGTTCATGAGGGCACTCGATATCCGGTCGTGGAGATCGAGCCGGGGACGCCGGGGCGCGGCTTGCTCTACCTGCTGCTGGGGCGGGGCGAAAATCGGGCGTTGATGCCTGTGGACAGCGCCGAATCGATCCGGGAAGTCTCAGGAACGGACATCGCCCCGCTGCCATCGTTCATCTTCGCCGGGGCGCGTCGGCCGGTGCGAGGCATTTTCTCCGACGGCCGGACGCCGCGCTTGCTGCTCGACGTGGACGCCCTGTTGTGAGCGCCGCAACCGACGGCCCGCTCCTGGCGTTCGAGGTCGGGGCGGTTCGGGCGGCGCTGCCGCTCAGGCTGGTGCGGGAAGTTGTTGATTGCCCGCCCATCGTGCCGGTGCCCGGCAGCCACCCGCACGTCGCCGGGGTGACGCTGAGCGGCGGGATCGCGGTGCCGGTCTACGATCTGCGGCGGTTCCCGACCTTCTGGGAGGCGCGATCGGCGGCCGCCAGCATGGGTCGCGCCGGTCAGCCGCGGCATCTTATCGTCGTGGGGTATGGCGAAGTCCTGGTCGCGCTGCTCGGAGCACAGGCCGACCTGGTCGACCGCCTCGAGCCGGACCTCTCGGAAGCAGCGGGAGAAGGCGCCATCAGGCGCGAGTTCATCAGAGGCATGCTGAAGAGCGGCGCTCTCAGCATTGCTCTTCTCGATTCGGAGCGGCTCTTCGCGTCATTGGGCGTGCCCGCGGATGGCTTCCGCAGCGCCAGGGAGGACGAGGGTGAAGAAGATCCTGCTGGCCGATGACAGCATCACCATCCAGAAAGTCGTGGAGTTGACCTTCTCCGAAGGCGATTATCAGGTCGTCTGTGTCAGCAACGGCGCCCAGGCTCTCAAGAAGGTCTCCGAGGCCCGCCCCGACATCGTGCTGCTCGACGTGATCATGCCCGAGAAGAATGGTTACGAGGTGTGCGAGCTGATCAAGCGCAACCCCGCAACATCGTCCATCCCGGTTCTCCTGCTCACCGGCACCTTCGAGCCCTTCGACAAGAAGAAGGCGGAGGCCGCGGGCGCGCAGGGCCACTTGACGAAGCCGTTCGAATCGCAGGTGCTTATCGCCAAGGTGGAGGAGATGATCAACGCCACGCCACGGATCTCGAGCGCGGAGGCGGGCGGCATGGACATCATCTCCGGAGGCGACGTCTACCATGTCGATCCCTCCCGCCCGCAGCAGAGCCTGAATCCCTCGGGACCCCCGATCCCCGCAGGGCTCTCGTCCTCAACCGCGATGCCTCGCACGGTGTCGCAGGAGGCCCGCTTTGAAGCGGCGCCCCCTCCGCCCATGCCGCAGCTTCACGGTGAGTCGTCTGAGGGGGAGTGGCCTCACCCGGGCGCCGTCCCGCCCGATCCGGCCGATGGCGGCTCCTACGTCGGCTTCGCGGATCTGAGCGCCGCCGCGTCGGAGGAACCGGAGATCGTTCCAGACCGGTTCGACGAGGGTGACGCCGCTCCGACATCCACCGCCCGGGTGCAGCGCGAGAGCCTGTTCCGGGGCGACGCCATCGGCACGCCCCCCGCCGAGTCCGGTGACGAGAGCGAAGGAGCGTTTGCCCTCTCGGTTGAGCCGATGGAAGGATTGACGGGCGCCTTCGAAGAGCAGCAGCCCGCCGCCCACCGGGGCCCCATGGCGGCTCCGCCTCGCTCTCCGGTCGACTCGGCCTGGACGCCGCCGCCCGAGGCGCCCCCGGCCGAGACCTGGCAGGAGCCCGTCGAGGAGGGTTTTTCGGAGCTCTCTGCCGTTCCCGCGCCCTTCTCGCCGCTCCCCACGCCGAGTGCGGTCTCGCCGACGAACCGGGGCCCGGCGCTCAACCTGACGCCGGAGGCGATCGACCTGATCGCCGAGAGGGTGGTCGAAAGACTGTCCGACCGCGTGGTCCGGGAGGTCGCGTGGGAAGTGATCCCGCAAGTGGCCGAGGCGCTGGTCCGACGGCGCATCAAGGAGATCGAGGAGGACGAGAGCCGCTGAGCCACGCGTCGCCCAACGTGCGCCGGCCGGGATCCGAACCCGGAGAGACGTAGGTTTCGCGCCTACGTTTTTTATTGCGTGCCCGCTCGCCGCCCATCATCATGGCTGAACTCGACAAGGCCTTCGAACCCTCCCGCTGTGAGGATCAGTGGTATGCCCATTGGCTCCGGCTCGGTGTCTTCACGGCCGGGCGCGATGACGGCGCGCGCTCCCGCCGGCCGTTCTCCATGGTGATCCCCCCTCCGAACATCACGGGTCGCCTGCACATGGGCCACGCCCTCAACAACACACTTCAGGATATTCTCGCGCGCTGGCACCGGATGCGCGGTGAGGACACCCTCTGGGTGCCGGGAACCGACCACGCGGGAATCGCCACTCAGATGGTGGTCGATCGAGAGCTGCAAAAGGAGGGCCTCAGCCGCGAGCAGCTGGGGCGGGAGGCCTTCGTCCAGCGGGTCTGGGCCTGGAAAGAGGAGTATGGCGGGGCGATCACCGCCCAGCTCAAAAGGCTCGGCGCCTCGTGCGACTGGAGCCGCGAGCGCTTCACCCTCGAGCCGGGTCTGTCCGCGGCCGTCCGCGAGGTCTTCGTCCGCCTTTACGACGAGGGCCTGATCTATCGCGACAAGTTCATCGTCAACTGGTGTCCAGGCTGTCGCACGGCGATCTCCGATCTCGAGGTGATCCCCGAGGAGGTGGCGGGGCACCTGTACACGATCGCCTACCCCGCTGAAGACGGCGGGGGAGCGATCGAGGTCGCCACCACCCGTCCCGAGACGATGCTCGGAGATACCGGCGTGGCGGTACACCCCGAGGACGAGCGCTACCGGGGATGGATCGGGCGCCGCGTCCTCCTGCCGCTCGTGAACCGATCGATTCCGATCGTCGCCGATCCATTCGTCGAAAGGGAGTTCGGCACCGGGGCGGTCAAGATCACGCCCGCCCACGACCCCAACGATTTCGCGGCAGCTCAACGCACCGGTCTCCCGCCGCTCGTGGTGATGGACGAGCAGGGCCGGATGAACGACAACGTCCCGCCTGCCTACCGGGGCGTGGACCGCTTCGACGCGCGGACGCGAGTCGTCGCCGACCTGCAGGCAGGCGGCTTTCTGAAAGGTGTCGTCGACCATGTCCACAACGTCGGGCACTGCCAGCGGTGCCACACGGTGGTGGAACCGACCCTGTCGACGCAGTGGTTCGTGCGCATCCAGCCGCTGGCCGAGGCCGCCGTCCACGCCGTGGCGGCGGGACGCGTGCGGTTTACGCCGGGGCACTGGGTCAGCAGCTTCAACGAATGGATGAGCAAGATCCACGACTGGTGCATCTCGAGGCAGCTGTGGTGGGGTCACCAGATTCCGGCCTGGCACTGTCTCTCGTGCGCCCACATCAACGTCGCGCGAGAGGCGCCGCGCGCCTGCTCCGCCTGCGGCCGGAACGAGCTGCGTCAGGACCCGGACGTGCTCGA
>JBGPLZ010000133.1:0-7015 GCA_041486695.1 Acidobacteriota bacterium
CCAAGCCTCCAAACGTCAGAGGAATCTCTGGTGTGAAGCGCCGCGCGCTGCAGTTGTCGGGGGGTGTGTGACCGAGCGACCAGGGCCCCGCCGCGCGCTTCACAGCGCGGTGGGTGGGAGCGAGGCGAGCCGAGGGGAGGCTCGCGCAGCGAGCCGGACCCGTGCCCGGCAACTGCAGAGCGCGGCGCTTCACACCGGGGGTCCCTCACAGGCATCAGCCTCCTTGACAGCGGCGGCGCCGCTCACATATCGTTGCGCCGTTTTCCGCAACCGGGGAGGTCCTTCATGCCTGATGCCACCGCGACACTGGAAGTCCTGCTTCGCTGGTTCCATTTCCTGGCCGGGATCACCTGGATCGGCCTGCTCTATTTCTTCAACCTGGTGAACGTCCCGCTGATGAAGGCGCTCGACGGGCCGACGAAAGGCAAAGTGATCCCGCAGCTGATGCCGCGGGCCCTCTGGTGGTTCCGGCACGCCGCCTGGGTCACCGTCCTGGTCGGCTTCATCTACTGGTACCTGATCATCAAGGGCGAGCCGAGCCACGGACGGGTGATGGGCATCTGGCTGGTCGTGACCTGCGCGGCCTGGGGCGTGGTGGCGTTTCTCGTCACCAAGACCAAGGGAAGCCTGAACAAGGGGCCGGTCCTGGCGGTGTTGATCGGGATCGTGGCGATCGTGCACGCCATCCTGATCGTCAAGCTCACCGGCGGCGAAGGGCACAGCAGCCGCGCCCTGTCGATCGGGATCGGCGGCGGCTACGGGCTGATCATGATGCTCAATGTCTGGGGGATCATCTGGCGCTGCCAGAAGCGAATCATCGGCTGGACCGCCGACAACGCCGCCAAGGGGACGCCGGTGCCGCCCGAGTCGGCCGTGCTGGCCCGTCAGGCCTTCCTGGCCTCCCGGACCAACGCCTGGTTGTCCATTCCGATGCTGTTCTTCATGGCGGCGGCCAGCCACTATCCGATTTTCGGCGGATAGTCCGACGCGCCCGATGCGCTCCCGGGCGTTGGCCGCCCTCGCGCTCTGCCTCGGCGCGGCGCCCGGCTTTGTCGCCTGCGGGGGGCCCGCCGACCAGCCGCCGCCGTCGCCCGCCGGCGCGATTCCGGCGGGCCAGGCGATCGGCACCGGCTCGATCAGCGGCAGGGTTCTGTTCCGCGGCACACCTCCCCCGCGACGTCCCATCACCATGTCGGGGGAAGCCTCCTGCCACAGGTCGGGCGGCGAAGCGCTCAGCGAGGAGGTGATCGTCAATGAGGACGGCTCGCTGCGCAACGTCTACGTGCATGTCGTGTCGGGTCTCGGGAGCCGCGTCTTCGCGCCCCCGTCCTCGCCGGTGGAGGTCGACCAGAAGGGATGCCTGTTCGTTCCGCACGTTGTGGCGGTGCAGACGAACCAGGTGATCCTGTTCAAGAACAGCGACCCCGCGGTCCACAACGTCCGGGCCCACCCGGCGCAGAATGTCCCGTTCAACGTCTCGATGTCGGGGCAGGGGCGAACGTCGCGCCGCTATTTCACCAAGCCTGAGGTCGTCCCGATCCGGTGCGACATTCACGCCTGGATGTCGGCTTTCATCGCGGTGGGTGATTCGCCGTTTCAGGCGGTGACCGGCGACGGCGGGAGCTTCAACCTCGACGGCCTGCCGGCCGGCGAGTATCTGGTCGAGGCCTGGCACGAAAAGCTCGGGACGGCGCGGCAGACCCTGGCGCTCACCGACGGTGAGCGCCGCGAAGTCACCTTCACGCTGGGACCCTGAGCCAAAAGCGTGTCCGAAACGCTGCTTTACATCCGCGAGGCAGGAGCGCCGGCCGATCGTTGGTGTCCGGCCGAGGGCGTCCAGGTGCGCGATGACGTCTACCGCGTGACCCGGATCCCCGAGGCTCCGGCGCTCGAGTTCGCGATCGGCGATCACGTGCGCTGCGCGACGCGCGGCTTCCCCGATGGCTCGGAGGCGCTGCTGGCGATCGCGAAGGTCCCCGCGCCCTGATTAGGCCGGATCCCCGTAGATGGTGAAGTGGCCCGGCTTGACCACCACGCCGGTGAGGTCGGCCATGACGTGCTTCACGTTCGTGTACGCCTCGAACGAGTAGCGTGACAAGTCGGCCCCGAAGCCCGATTTCTTGACGCCGCCGTGCGGCATCTCCGACGCCAGCGGCAGGTGGTCGTTGATCCAGACCTCGCCGTATTCCAGGTCGCGCGACAGGCGCAGCGCCCGGAAGACATCCTTCGTCCAGATCGAGGACGCCAGGCCATACTCGACCCCGTTGGCCTTGGCGATGATCTCCTCTTCGGTGTCGAACGACATCACGACGACGGCGGGGCCGAAGATCTCCCGCTGCACCACCTCGTCCTCGTGCTTGGCGTTGGCGAGAACCGTCGGCTGGTAGAAGAAGCCCGGCCCGTCCATCGCCTTGCCGCCGGTCAGCACCTCGATGCCGGCCTTGCGGGCGCGGTCGACGAAGGCGGCCACCCGATCACGCTGATCCTTCGAGATCAGCGGGCCGATGTCGGTGGTCGGCTTGGTCGGGTCGCCGACGCGGATCTTCTTGACCGCCGCGACGAATTGATCGACGAAGTCGCGATACCGCGATTTCTGGATGTAGAGGCGGGTCGCGGCGGTGCAGTCCTGGCCGGTGTTCACGAAGCCGGCCACGACGGCGCCCTGGACGGCCGCGGCCAGATCGGCGTCGTCGAAGACGATGAAGGGCGCCTTGCCGCCCAGCTCGAGGTGCAGCCGCTTCACGGTGGAGGCGGCCTGCTCCATGACCTTCTTGCCGGTCGCGGTGTCCCCGGTGAGCGAGATCATGTTGATGTCGTCGTGCTTGCAGATCGCGGCGCCGACCTCGGCGCCCGGCCCGGTGACGACATTGAGGACCCCGTCCGGGATGCCGGCCTGGAGTGCCGCCTTGCCGATCTCGATCGCGGTCAAGGGGGTGTTCGAGGCGGGCTTCAGGACCACCGTGTTCCCTGCCGCCAGGGCCGGGCCGATCTTCCAGGCCGCCATGAGGTAGGGGTAGTTCCAGGGCGCGATGGAGCCGATGACGCCGACCGGCTCGCGCCGGAGGATGCTGGTGTAGCCGGTCGCATACTCACCCGCCGAGATCCCGTCGAGGATCCGCCCCTGCGCCGCCATGAACCGGATGTTGTCGTTGGCGAAGGGGAGGTCGGAATTGATCGTCAGCTTGTGGGGCTTGCCGGTCTGGGAGGTTTCCATCTCCGCCAGGCGCTGCAGGTCCTTGTCGAGAAGATCGGTCATCTTGTTGAGGAGCGTCGAGCGCTCGCCGGGTGTCAGCCGCGACCACTTCTTGAAGGCCTGCCGGGCGGACTTCACGGCCCGATCGACGTCAGCGGCGGTCCCCCTCGGGACGCTCCCGACGACCTTCTCGTTCGCCGGGTTAATCACTGAAAGACGCTGCCCGGAGGACGACTCCACCTCTTTCCCGTCGATGATCATCTTGAGATCGGCCATGGGGCGCTCCCTTCCCGCCGCGAATCAGGCGCGGCAACTTTCCCGGCCCCGGGCAGGGGCGGGGGGCCCCCTGTCCCGAGGCAGACATCATTAATAATGGCGGTTTGCTGACAAGAACTCTACCACAGGCGTGCCGGACAGGATCCCGGCGTCCTGAGATGGACTCCCGACGGAGGACCCTAGGCCCGCAGTTCCCGCGCCAGGCGAATCGCCTCGTGCACGCCCTTGCTGGCGCGAAGCGCCTTGACTCGCGATTTCTTCCGGATCGGCAGGGTGCGTATGAGACCCATGTAGCGGCCCTGCAGCCTGAGGGCCTGCGTCACCCGCCGCGGGGTCGCGCTGCGACCGTCCGCCGACGCGGGGGCCACGCCCCCCCGGGCCAGAAGCCGCAACCCGCGGCTCAGGCTTCTGAGCCCCGCCTCGATCTCCCGCACCGCCTTCGCATGAGCACCGGAACGCCGCTTTGCCATTCCCGACCTCCTCAATCGTAGAGCCCCAGGATTGCCCGCAATGCGCCGTGCCATTGACGGGCCCGTTTGTTGATGACGCCGGGATCATATCAGATCAAAGCGGCGGCGTGGCCGTCTTGCGCGGTGGGTTGAAGAACGGCAGGGTCACGACGCGCGCCCCGACGGTGTGCCGCACCGCCTCGACCGTCATTTCGAACTCCAGCCGCGTGCCGGGCGCCGCGCTTCCGCTCTCCACGGTCGCCAGGGCGATCAGCTGCTTGAGGATCGGAGACCAGGTGGTCGAGGTCGCCTTGCCGACCTGCCTGCGACCGTGGTGCACCGGCACGGCGACGCGCGACGCGGTGCTCGGCGCCGACGGCGCGAGCCCGACCTTCTCGAAGCGCTCCTCGACCTCGGTCCAATCGATCTGAAGCCCGACCAGCTGGCGGCGCGGCCCCCGCCGCTGCTCCTCCACCAGCGCCGACCGTCCGACGAAATTCTCCTTATCGAGGTGCACCAGGCGGCCGAGGCCGATTTCGTACGGAGAGAACCTCTGCTCCGGGATCATCGCCTTCTTGCTGCTGCTGTAGTCGACCTCGATCAGCACCAGGCCGGCCTCGATCCGCGCCACGTCCAGCGCCACCATGCCGGCCGGGTGGATGTCGAACTGCCGGCCGCCGGCCATCAGCGCATCCCAGACCTTGACCGCGTCGTTCCACGGCATCCAGATCTCGTACCCCAGGTCGCCGGTGTAGCCGTTGCGCGAAATCTCGACCGGCACGCCGGCGATGTTGCCGCGAGTGACGCGGAAGTACTTGAGACCGTCGATGTTCGCGTCCGAGACCTTGCGGAGGAGCCGCGCCGAGGTCGGCCCCTGCAGCGCCAGCGCGGCGATCTTCTCGGAGACGTCCTCGATGGTGACGTTGAGCCCGAGCGCGTTCTGGTGCAGCCATCTAAAGGAAGGATCGGCGGAGGTCCAGCGGTAGACCGTCTCGCCCAGCCGTGACACGGTGCCGTCGTCGATCACCTTGCCCTGCTCGTCGCACCACGGCGTGTAGATGATCTGCCCGACGGCGACCTTGCTCATGTCGCGGGTGACCACGCGGTCGGCCAGCTTAAGGGCGTCGGGGCCGGAGACCAGGTACTTGAAGAGGGGGGAGATGTCGAACAGGGCCGCGGCCTCGCGGATGGCGTTGTACTCGTGCTCGTGATGCATCTCGTACACGCTCACCGTGTAATAGCCGGACCACTCGCGGTAGTTCAGGCTCTCGCAGAGCGGCAAGGTCCTCTCGTGGAGCGCGGTTCCAATCGGCACGGCCTCTCCTCTCCTTCGTCGTGAACGCGACCTGGTCTTTAAGGGGGGAAGTATAGCGGGGACGGCGGCGACGCCGCAAGGCGGCGCCCAGGCTGTTGCTCCATGTGAAATGAGCCATCGATCCCCGGCTCGAGACGCTTGTTAATCGGGCCGACAATTCATAGAATGACCCCTCATTTCAAATGGCGCGGCGCCGTTTCGCACTCTGAAAGAGCGGAAAGAGGACCCATGAGCGCAAAATACGACGTGATCGTGATCGGCGGCGGGCACAACGGGCTCGTCAATGCCGCCTACCTCGCTCGGGCGGGGAAGAAGGTCCTGGTGCTCGAGCGGCGCTATGTTCTCGGCGGCGCCGCGGTGACCGAGGAGATCTTCCCCGGATTCAAGTTCTCGGTCTGCTCCTACGTGGTGTCGCTACTGCGGCCCGAGATCATCCGCGATCTCGATCTGCCGCGCCATGGCCTCGAGATCCTGCCGCTCGACGGCACCTTCACTCCGATGCTGAACGGCGATTATCTCTGGCGCATGAACGACCACGCCCGCTCGCGCCGCGAGATCGCCCGCCATTCCCGTCTCGACGCCGATGCCTACGAGGAGTTCGGGAAGGCGATGGTGCAGATGTGCCACTTCGTCAAGCCGATCCTGAGCATGACGCCGCCCGACCCGACCTCGCTCGACATCAAGGGTCTGATGAAGCTCCTGTTCCTCGGGCGGCGGTTCCAGAAACTCTCGCCCTACGACAAGTACAATCAGATCCAGTTGATGACGATGAGCGCCATCGATTTCCTGGACCAGTGGTTCGAGACCGACGTGCTCAAGGCGACCATGTCGGCCTCCGGGATCATCGGCACCTTCCTCGGGGTCCGCTCCCCCGGCACCGCCTACGTCCTGCTGCACCACTACATGGGCGAAATCGACGGGGCGTTCCGCGCCTGGGGGTTCGCGCGCGGCGGCACGGGCGCCATCAGCAACGCCATCGCCGCGGCCGCCCTCGAGGCGGGGGTGGAGATCCGCAAGGAAGCCCCGGTCGCGCGGATCCTCGTCAAGGGCGGCAAGGCACGGGGCGTGGTGCTGAAGAACGGCGACGAAATCCTCGCCGATGTCGTATCGTCGAGCGTCGACCCGCGCCACACCTTCATCGAGTTCATCGAGCCGGGGCAGCTGCCGGACGAGTTCCTCGAGGACGTCCGGCGCTACAAGTTCCGCGGCTCGTCGGGCAAGGTCAACATGGCCCTCGATGGCCTCCCCGACTTCAAGTGCCTGCCGGGGCCGGGGGCGCATCTGCGCGGCGCCATCTCGATCTCGCCCAGCGTCGAGCACATGGAGCGCGCCTACGACGACGCGAAGTACGGCCAGCCGTCGCGCCGCCCCTACATCGACATCGTCATCCCGAGCCTGACCGACCCGTCGGTCGCTCCTCCCGGGAAGCACGTCATGTCCTGCTTCGTGCAGTACGCTCCCTACAAGCTCAAGGAGGGGACCTGGGACGAGAAGAAGGAGGCGTTCGGGGACACCGTCGTCAACCTGATCTCCGAGTTCGCGCCCAACTTCAAGAACCTCATCCTGCACCGGCAGGTGGTCACCCCGCTCGACATGGAGCGGGACTTCGGGCTCACCGAGGGGAACATTTTCCAGGGTGAGCTGTCGCTCGAGCAGCTCTTCTTCCTGCGGCCGGTGCCGGGCTGGGCGCAGTACCGGACACCGGTGAAGGGGCTCTACATGTGCGGCTCCTGCACCCATCCCGGCGGCGGCATCATGGGCGCGAACGGCCGGATCGCGGCG
>JBGPLZ010000134.1:0-6896 GCA_041486695.1 Acidobacteriota bacterium
GACCCCGAGACAGGCGGCCTGCCGATGGAGACCCGCTGCATGGCGGCCTGCATCGGACAGATTCGCATGCAGGGGCTGGTGCAGCTGAGCAAGCAGGGGGCGTGGGCGGAGGACCGGTACCACCCGCTCTACTACCTGGTGCACGTGGCGAAGGTGGCGCTGCCGCTCTACCCGCAGTTCGGCACCGAGCCGAACGGCTACTACATCCCGCCGCGCTGGGTGCCGCGCGCTTACCTGCACCAGATGTTCGGCCCCGGCGTCGACCAGGCGATCGAGAGGTACACGAATCCGGACCGCGAGCTTCTGGCCGTCCTGCAGCTGTTCCGCCGATCGAACCGGATCATCTTCCGCTACGACATCAAGGAAGGACCGAAGATCTACGAGGGAGAACTGCGCGGCAAGAAGGTGACGATCTACAACGACACCGTGATCGCCTACGGAAAGAAGGGCGAGGAATTGTTCCGTACGACGGTCGATGAGCCGATCCACGTGCGCCCTGCGATCCACGCCAATTCAATCTAGGAGCCGGCATGAACATCGATACCCATTCCAGCGCGGCGACCGAATCGGAGCGCGACATCGCTCTCTGTCGGAGCGTCCTCTACCAGGCCCTGTCGCTCGGGTTCCGGCCCCCGACCGGCGAATCCCTGAGGCGCCTCGGTTCTACAGAATCCGCGGCGGCGCTGGCCGAAGCCGCCGCCATCCTCGACGCCGGGCAGCGGACCATGCTCGGCACCAGGGCCCTGGCGCTGACCTCAGGTCACGAGTGGGGGGATGCCGCCGCCCGGCATGAGACCTTCGACGGTCTGTTCGGCCACACCGGGCGCCCGACGGTGCCGCCGTACGAGACGGAGTACGGCGATGACACTCTCTTCGAGAGGCCGCAGGAGCTGAGCGATCTGGCCGGCTTCCTGCGGGCCTTCGGTCTAAAGATTGGCTCCGCGACGCGCGAGCGGATCGACCACGTCTCGTGCGAGCTGGAGTTCCTGGCGTTTCTGGCTCGCAAGGAGGCCCACGCCATCGAGACGGGCGATCGGGAGATGGCCGACGAGACACGCAAGGCGACGCGGCTCTTCCTGCGGGATCACCTGGGCCGTTTCCTGCCCTCCTTCGCCCACCGCGTCAGGCGCGCCGATCCGGACGGTTTCTACGGTCAGCTGGCCGGGCTGTGCCTCGAGCTGGTGAAGACCGAGTGCGTCCGCTTCGCCGTCCCGGCCGGCCCCGGGCTGCTGCGGCTGCGCGAGCCGATCGATGACCAGGCTCCCATGGCGTGCGGCAGCGCCGGCGACTGCGCGCCCGGGCCGTGCGGAGCGTCCGCGGATGGTGACCAGGCCGACGAGGATCCATGAGCCATCCGATCGATTGCCACCCGCGCCTGGTCGAGGCCGCCGTCTGGACGGCGGTCCGGGGCGGGATGGACGAGGCGGCCTACCACCGGGAGCGGGAGGCGGCCTATGCCCTGACCGAACCCGAGGAAAGGGATCGCGCCTTCGAGCGGATCGATGGCGCGTGGTTCTCGCGGCTCGGACTCGGGGAGCCGGTGCAACAGGCCGTCCTCGAGCAGGGGCCGATCCTCGACTCCCTGCGGCGCATCCTTGTCGGCTGGGCGGCGAGGGACAAGGACCAGGGAGCCGAGCTGTTCGTCGCGGAGGGGGCGGCCGGGGCCGAGCGCTCGGTCGTCATCACGATCCGGCCCGAGACCCTCGTGGCCCGGGAGTGCGCCCTGCCGTTTCTCCGGCGCGAGCTCACCCACATCTCCGACATGCTCGACCCGGCGTTCCTCTATGAGCCGCGCCTGCCGCGGCAGCCGGCCGGCCCATCTCACGATCGATGGCTGCAGGACCGCTACCGCATCCTGTGGGATTGCTCGGTCGACGGCCGGCTGGTGGGGCGGGGCCGGCTCGATGCGAGCGCGCGGGGCGCCAGGCTGGCGGAGTTCGGCCGGGCCTTCGCCGGCCTGGGGGGAAGCACGGAGCCCTGCTTCGACCGCCTGTTCGGGCCGGCGCGGCCGACCCACAACGATCTGATCGCCCTCGCCATCGATCCCGGGAGCGCCTTCGGCCTCGGAGGCGGGATCGAGGCGAGCCCCCGGTGCGGCGTCTGCTCCTTCCCGACCGTCGACCTGGAGCCGGAGCCCGCGCTCCTGTCCAAGACGGTCGTCGCCGCCATCCTGGAGGAGATCCCGGGCTGGGGGATCGGAAAGGGGATCTGCCGGCAGTGCGCCGACCTCTACCGCGCCCGTCCGATGTCGCTGGCGGCGGCCGGCCTGCTCCCCGGAAGCGCGCCCCGGATCGTGATATCCCCCGGTCGGTGAAAGCAGCATCTGTGCCACGCACCGGCCCACTCGGTACGCGCTTTGCATTTCCTCCGCGTGGATGCTTATCCGGGGCGTCCTCGGTCCCGGGAGACCGACCTGGAGCGGTCCGCCATTGGAAATCGGCCCCGGTGAGTCGGACGAGGGTTTCGCAGCGAGCGATTTTTTCGCGCCGGTCCCCGCGGAGGCCCGCAGGGGCGCAAAAAATCGACAACGGGGTCTCATCCGTCGATGACGGGAGGCGCTTATGGCCAGGCCCAGCTGGTCCTTTGGAGAGATCTCAACCGACCCTCTGCGCGGCGTGGACCGCCGCGAGTTCGTCAAGATCTGCACCATGGCCGCCACCGCGGTCGGATTGTCCTCCACCGCCGCGGCGAGCTTCGCGGAGGCCGCCGCGAAAGGTCTCAAGCCTTCGGTCATCTGGCTGCACTTCCAGGAATGCACCGGCTGCACGGAATCGCTCCTGCGCACCTCCCACCCCGCCGTCGCGAAGCTGATCTTCGACCTGGTCTCCCTCGACTATCACGAGACGCTGCTGGCCGCGGCCGGCACGCAGGCGCACGCGGTCCTGCGCAGCACCATGGACGCCCAGGCCGGCAAGTACATCTGCGTGGTGGAGGGGGCGATCCCGACCAAAGACAACGGCATCTACTGTCAGATCGGCGGCCGGACCGCTCTCGAGATCGTCAAGGAGGTCGCCGCGGGGGCGGGAGCGATCGTCGCCATCGGCTCCTGCGCCGCCTGGGGCGGCATCCCCTCGGCGGATCCGAACCCGACGGGCGCCAAGGGCGCGCCGGAGATCCTGGCGGGGAAGACGGTGGTCTCTCTACCGGGCTGCCCCCCGAACCCGTACATCTTCCTCGGCACCGTGCTGCAGTACGTCACGATGGGCACGCTCCCGGCCCTCGATGACAAGGGGCGCCCGCGGTTCGCCTACGGCTCCACCATTCATGAACATTGCCCGCGGCGGCCGCACTTCGACGCCGGCCGGTTCGCGATGCAGTTCGGCGACGATGGGCACCGGCAGGGGTACTGCCTCTACAAGCTCGGATGCAAGGGCCCGCAGACCCACGCCAGCTGCTCCACGCTCCACTTCGGCGACGTCGTCGACGCCTGGCCGATCGGGCTCGGGCATCCGTGCTTCGGCTGCACGGAACAGGCGCTCGCGTTTCGCGTGCCGCTCCACACGACCGTCGAGATCGAGCGACCGACGCCACCCGACACCTACCCGCCGCTCCACGCCGAGCACCGCGGCGTCAGCCCGATCGCCACCGGCGTGGCCGGTCTGGTCGGCGGCGCCCTCGCGGCCGCCGGCATCATGGCCGCGAGGACGATCCACAAGGAAGGGGATCGCGACAAGCCCGGGGATGACGCCGGGAAGCAGGAGGGCTGACCATGGCCGTGGATCGACGTTCGGCGCTCAAGATCCTGGCAGGCACGGGAGCGGCGGCCGCAGCGGCGGCGACCACCGCGCTCGCCGCCCCGGAGCGGGCGAAGGCGCCAGCCGACGCGGTCGGGCTGCTCTACGATGCGACCCGCTGCATCGGCTGCAAGGCCTGCGTCGTCGCCTGTCGCGAGGCCAACGACCTGAAGCCGGATCCGGGCCCGTGGCCGGACAAGCTCTATCAGGCGCCGACCGACCTGAACGCCCAGACCAAGAACATCATCAAGCTCTACAAGAAAGGCGCCGATCAGTCTTACGTGAAGGCCCAGTGCATGCACTGCATCGATCCCGCCTGCGCCGCGGCCTGCATGCTCGGGGCGCTGCGCAAGGTCGAGGGCGGTATCGTCGCCTGGGAAGGGAACCGTTGCGTCGGCTGCCGTTACTGCCAGATGGCCTGCCCCTTCAACATCCCCAAGTTCGAGTGGAACGCGCTGAACCCGAAGATCGTCAAGTGCGAGCTCTGCCGCCATCTTCTGGCGAAAGGCGGCATCCCGGCCTGCGTGAGGGTCTGCCCGCGCGAGGCGGTGATCTTCGGGAAGCGGGATGATCTCCTGGCCGAGGCGAAGCGGCGGATCGCCGCCGCGCCCGACCGCTACGTCCAGAAAGTCTATGGCGAGTTCGACGCCGGCGGGACGCAGGTGCTCTACATCTCGCACCTGCCGTTCGACAAGCTGGGCCTTCCCGATCTCGGCGACGCGCCCGCGCCCAGTCTCGCGAAAGCCGTGCAGCACGGCGTCTACAAAGGGTTCGTCGCCCCGGTCGTCCTGTACGCCCTCCTGGGGGCGGTCCTCGTCCGTAACCGGCGAGGCGGCTTCGGGAAGGACGGCGAGGAGGAGCGCCCATGAACAGCCACACCCGGCCGCTCGGCGGCCCCATCCTGACCAAGCCCTTCAAAGCGCTCCTGGCGCTCTTCTGCGTCGCCGCGGCGCTCATCGTCTGGAGATTCGCGGTCGGCCTCGGTCCGACAACGGCCCTGAGCGACGGCTATCCCTGGGGACTCTGGATCGCCTTCGACGTGGTGACCGGGACCGCGCTGGCCTGCGGCGGTTACGCCATGGCGCTTCTGGTCTACATCCTGAACCGCGGCCGCTACCACCCGCTGATCCGCCCCGCCATCTTGACGAGCGCCCTCGGGTATTCGGTGGCCGGGATCTCTCTCGCGGTTGACGTCGGCCGGCCGTGGAACTTCTGGAGGGTCCCGGTTTTCATCAACCAATGGAACCTCAACTCGGCCCTCCTGGAAGTCGCCCTGTGCATCATTTCGTACGTGGGGGTGGTCTGGATCGAGGCCTCCCCGGCCTTCCTCGAGAAGCTCAAGGAGAGCCCGATCCCGTGGCTGCGGGCCGCCGCCTCGAAAGCCCTCGCGTTCCTCGACCGCGCGCTCATCTGGATCATCGCGCTCGGCTTTCTCCTCCCCACCATGCACCAGTCGTCGCTGGGGACCCTGATGATCCTGACCGGGCGGAAGCTCCATCCGCTCTGGCAGACGCCGCTTCTGCCGCTGCTCTTCCTGCTGTCCTCGTTCCTGATGGGATACGCCACGGTCGTCTTCGAGTCGACCCTGTCGAGCACCCTGTTCAAGAGGCCGCGGGAGACCCGGATGCTCGCCTCGCTCTCCAGGGCGGTGGTCGTGGTGGCGTTCCTGTTCATGGCCCTCCGCCTCATCGACCTGACGGTCCGGAGCCAGTGGGCGAACGTCGTCGCGTTCGACCGGCACACGATGCTGCTGTTCAGCGAGTGGATCCTGCTCGTCGTTCCGGTATTGTCGCTGCTGTCCGGCCGGAGGCGATCGGACGGCGGTCATCTGTTCGGGGCGGCCATGCTCCTGATCCTGGCCGGAGCGCTGTACCGCTTCGACGCATTCCTCATCGCGTTCAATCCGGGCCAGGGCTGGTCGTACTTCCCGTCCGTCCCGGAGCTTCTCATCACCCTCGGTCTGGTGGCGCTCGAGATCATGGCGTACGTCGTCCTCGTCAAGCGGTTCCCAATCCTGACCGGGGCCGCTCCGGCGGCGGCCGGAAGATAGGGAGAGATCATGAGCCAGCGAATCGTCATCGATCCGGTCACCCGCATCGAGGGCCACCTGCGCATCGACGTCGAGGTCGACGGAGGAACCGTGCGCAAGGCCTGGTCCTCCGGCCAGATGTGGCGGGGCATCGAAACCATCCTGACCGGCCGCGATCCGCGCGAGGCGTGGCTGTTCACGCAGCGGATCTGCGGCGTCTGCACGACCGTCCACGCGATCGCCTCGGTCCGCGCCGTCGAGAACGCTCTCGACATGGCGATCCCTCTCAACGCGCAGTACATCCGGAACCTGATCCTGGCCGCGCACGCCATGCACGACCACATCGTCCACTTCTACGTCCTGTCGGCCCTCGACTGGGTGGACATCGTGTCGGCGCTCAAGGCGAATCCCGCCGAGGCTTCGAAGATCGCGGAGAGCCTGTCGCCGTGGCCGGGGAACGGCCGGCTCGATTTCCTGGCCGTCAAGGAGAAGCTGCAGCGGTACGTGGAGGGCGGGCAGCTCGGCATCTTCGCCAACGGCTACTGGGGCCATCCGGCGATGAAGCTCTCCCCGGAGGTCAACCTTATGGCGGTGGCGCACTACCTGCAGGCGCTGGAGTACCAGCGCAAGGTCAACCAGGTGGTCGCCATCCTCGGCAGCAAGACGCCGAACATCCAGAACCTGGCGGTCGGCGGCGTAGCCAACGCCATCAATCTCGACAACCAGGCGACGCTGAACATGGAGAAGCTGTACCAGGTGAAGGACATCCTCGACGAGGTGAATGCCTTCATCCAGCAGGTCTACCTGGTGGATGTCTGCGCCATCGGGGCGATGTATCCCGAATGGCTCGGCTTCGGTGCGGGGGTGAAGGATTATCTCTCCGTGCCCGACCTGCCGCTCGATGCGAAGGGGACGCGGTTCGATCTGCCCGGCGGCACGATCTGGAACGGGGATCTCTCGACCGTCCGCCCGATCGAGAGTTTCGCCGACCCCTACTTCCGGGAGAACGTCGCCGAGAGCATCGCCCGTTCCTGGTACGAGGGGGACTGGACGAAGCATCCATGGGACGAGGAGACCACCCCCCACTACACGCCGTTCGATGCCTCCGCCAAGTACTCCTGGGTCAAGGCGCC
>JBGPLZ010000135.1:0-6811 GCA_041486695.1 Acidobacteriota bacterium
AAATAGCAGAAGAAGATGATCCCGAGAAAATAGAAAAGATTGTGCAGCGGGCCGTTGTAATCGAGCTGACGGTAGAGCGTGTTCCATCCAGGCTTCGTCTGCACCCCGCTCCACTGCAGGATGGTGAGCGGGAAGGCCAGAAGGGACGAGGCGAAGATCACCGGGATGACGCCCGCGGTATTGAGGCGAAGCGGCATGTGAGTCTGCACTCCGCCGTACATTCTTCGTCCGACGACCCGGCGTGCGTACTGGACCGGGATCTTGCGTTGCGCGCGCTCGACCCAGACGATCAGGGCCACCACGCCGGTCATCAGAATCAAGAGGATGAAGAGGGTGATCGGCGACAGGTTACCCGTGGTCACGTCCTCGTAGAGGGTCGCCACGGCCTTCGGCAGGCCGGAGACGATCCCGGCGTAGATGATCAGGGAGATGCCGTTCCCGACACCCCGGTCGGAGATCTGCTCGCCGACCCACATGATGAACGCCGTCCCCGTGGTCAGAGTGAGGATCGTCATCATGCGGAAGCCCCATCCAGGGTAGGTGACCACCCGGACGCCCCCCGCGGACCCGCTCAGGTTCTCGAGCCAGAAGGCGATTCCAAGGGACTGCACGAGCGACAGCACCACCGTTCCGTAGCGCGTGTACTGGGTGATCTTCTTGCGCCCGACCTCCCCCTCCTTGGAGAGCTTCTCCAGGGTGGGGACGATCACGGTCAGGAGCTGCAGGATGATCGAGGCCGAGATGTACGGCATGATCCCGAGCGCGAACACGGTCAGGCGCCTCAAGTTACCGCCGGAGAACAGGTCCAGGAAGCCGAGCAGGCCGCCGCCCTGCTGGCGGAAGAAATTTTCGAGGGCATGGAAATTGATTCCCGGGACCGGGATATGCCCACCGATGCGATACACCGCCAGCATCAGGAAAGTGTAGATGACCCGCTTCCTGAGGTCGGGGATGCTGAAGATGTTCTTGATCGAATCGATCATGCGCGCTTCGCACGCGCCGCAGCCGCCGGACGGGCCAGGATCTCGGCCTTCCCGCCCGCGGCCACGATCTTGGCCATCGCCTGCTTGCTGAACCGATGCGCCTTCACCACCAGCGCCTTCTTGATCTCGCCGTCACCGAGCACCTTGAGGCCAGCCTCGAGCTTCTTGAGGATGCCCGCTTCGAGCAGTCCTTCCGGCGTGATCGTGCCGTCCAGCCGATCGAGATCGCCGACGTTCACCACCGCGTAGACCTTGCGGAAGATATTGGTGAACCCGCGCTTCGGGATCCGACGGTGAAGCGGCATCTGGCCGCCCTCGAAGCCGGCGTACTGCTTGCGCCCCGAGCGGGAGAGCTGCCCCTTGTGGCCGGCCGTGGCGGTCTTGCCGTGTCCGGACCCCGGGCCTCGCCCGATGCGCTTCATCTTGCGCTTGGACCCGGGGGCCGGCTTGAGGTTGGAGAGATTGATGCGGGATGCCATTACGCACCCTCCACGATCCGCACCAGATGCGGGATCGATTTGACCATGCCCCGCACCGCGGGGTTATCCGGACGCACCACTCTCTGCCGCGGTCGGCGCAGGCCGAGGGCCCGCAGAGTCCTCTTCTGGCGCACGATGCAGCCGATGCCGCTACCGAACTGCTCGATGGTGATCAACGCTCCGCCCGCGGGCCGAGCCGAGCGACGCGGCGCGGCGGTGGCCGACACCCCCTCGGAGGCCGCTGCGGGTGCGGTCGTCGTCGATACAACATCGGGCGGCGCGGCGGCAGCCCCCGCGGTCGCGGCAGTGACCGACGCTTTCCGCCCTGCCGGGGCGCGGCGAGGCGTGGCCTTCGTCTTCGGAGCGGCTGCACGCGCCGCCCGCCGCGGGGTCGAGCCCGCGGCACCCCCTCCGGTCTTCTTCGCGCTAGGCATCGGTGGCCTCTGCCGGAGCCCCGCGCCGCCGTCGAAGGGCGGCATCGAGATCCCGGAGTTTCAGCAGGCCGTCGAAGGTCGCCTTGACGACGTTCTGGGGGTTCGTCGTGCCGAGTGATTTGGTCAGAACGTCGGTGATCCCCGCCGACTCGACCACGGCGCGCACTGCGCCGCCGGCAATGACTCCCGTCCCGGGCGAAGCCGGCTTCAGCAGCACCTGACCGGCGCCGAAGATCCCCAGCACCGGGTGCGGGATCGTCGTCCCCTTCAGAGGCACGCGGATGAGGTTTCGCTTGGCCCGATCGATGCCCTTGGCGATGGCCTGCGGCACCTCCTTGGCCTTGCCGGCGCCGTAGCCGACATGTCCGCGGCCGTCGCCGACGACCACGAGCGCCGAGAAGCGGAAGTTCTTTCCGCCCTTGACGACCTTGGTCACCCGGTTGATGTTGACCACCTTATCTTTGAGGTCCAGGCCTTCGGACTTGATCTTCGCCACCCTTTAGCCCCTGCCGCGGAGACGCGATCCGCCTAGAATTTCAGCCCCGCGGCCCGCGCCGCGTCCGCCACCGCCTTGACGCGACCGTGGTACAGATAGCCGCCGCGGTCGAAAACCACCTTCTCGAGCCCCTTCTCCTTGAGCCGCTCCGCGATGAGCGCCCCGACCCGCTTCGCGGACTCGACATTGCCGGTCCGCACCTTCGAAGCGCGCAACTCCAGAGTCGAAGCGGCAGCGACCGTCCGTCCCTCGAGGTCATCGACCGCCTGGACGTAGATATGCGACAGGCTCCGGAACACGCACAGACGCGGCCGGGCCGCGCTGCCGACCACCCGGGCGCGCACGCGCGCATGCCGCTTCTCCCTCGCCTTGATCCGATCGACTTCGTTGACCATCGATTACGCTCCCGCGACCGCGCTGGTCTTGCCCGCCTTGCCAGCCTTCTTCTTGATCACCTCATCCGTGTACTTGATCCCCTTGCCTTTGTAAGGCTCCGGCGGCCTCAGCCCACGAATCTCGGCCGCGACCTGCCCCACCTTCTGCCGATCGGCGCCCGAGACGACCAGGTGCGTCAGCTTGTCCACCTTGACCTCGATGCCATCCGGAATCGGAAAGTCGATCGGGTGCGAGTAACCGAGGGCCAGATTCAGCACCCGCCCCAGAACCTGGGCCTTGTAGCCGATGCCGACGATGTCGAGATCGCGCGTGAATCCCTGGTGCACCCCCTTGACCGCGTTCGCGACCAGGGCGCGGGTGAGGCCGTGGAGGGCCCGCAACTGCCGCGTATCCCCCTCCCGGGTGAAGTTCACCACCCCGGAGGCGACCGCGGCGTTGATCCCCGCCGGCAGCGCCTGGGTCAGGGAGGCCTTTCCCTTCTCCACCACCATCGACCGGCCCTCCACCTTCACGTTGACCCCCGCGGGGATCGTGATCGGCATCCGCCCTATGCGTGACATGGCCCGCCCCTCACCAGACGTTGCAAATGATTTCGCCGCCCACGCGCGCCTTGCGCGCCTCGCCACCGCTCATCACGCCCCGCGGCGTCGACAGGATGTTGACCCCCAGACCACCCATGACCAGGGGGATCTCCTCGTGGCCCGCATACACCCGCCTGCCCGGTTTGCTAATCATCGTGACCCCGGAGAGGTACCCTTTGCCTTCGTCGTCGTAGCGCAGGACGACCCGGATCGCCTTGAAGCCACCCTTCTCGATTTCGGTGATCTCGCCCACGTACCCCTCTCGCTTCAGGATCTGCGCGATGGCCATCCTGTGGTTGGAATGCGGGATCTCCACCCGCGGGTGGCCCGCGCGAACGGCGTTGCGCACCCGGGTCAGCATGTCAGCGATCGGATCGACCATGGTTTCTTCGCCCCCTCACCAGCTCGATTTCGTGACGCCGGGGACCAGCCCCTGCAGCGCCAGGTTCCGGAAGCAGATCCGGCACATTTCGAAACGGCGCAAGAAGCCGCGCGGCCGCCCGCACCGCTTGCAGCGATTGCGGTGGCGGGTGGCAAACTTGGGCTTCTTTCTCATCGCCGCGACCCAGGCTTTTGTGGCCATCGTTCACTCCCTCGTCCGCTAATCGCGGCGGAACGGCATCCCCATCAGCGTCAGGAGGTTCTTCGCTTCCTCATCGGTCTTCGCCGTGCTCACGATCGTGACGTTCATGCCTCGAACCTTGTCCACCTTGTCGTAGTTCGTTTCCATGAACACCAACTGGTCCTTGAGGCCCAGCGTGTAGCTGCCACGCCCATCGAATGATTTCGTCGACAGCCCGCGGAAATCCCGGACGCGCGGCAGCGCGATCGAGACCAGGCGATCGAAGAAGTCGTACATCCGATCGCCCCGCAGGGTCACCATGCAGCCGATCGGCATTCCCTCACGAACCTTGAAGTTGGCGATCGACTTGCGCGCTCGCCGGACCAACGGCTTCTGGCCGGCGATCGCCGCGAGCTGCTCCACCGCGTTGTCCATGATCTTGATGTTCTGAGTCGCCTCGCCGATCCCCATGTTGATCACGATCTTGCACAGGCGGGGAACGGCCATCGCGTTGGTGTATCCGAAGCGCTCTTTCATCTGCCGGACGACGTCATCCTGGTACATCCGCTTGATCCGCGGAGTGTACCGGCCGGCCTGGCGCGTAGCGGTCGATTCCTGGGTCATCTCTGCCCTGCCTATTTGTCCAGGATGCCGTTACAGCGACGGCACGCCCGGACCTTCTTGCCATCGTCCAGAAGCTTGCGGCCGATGCGGGTCGGTTTGCCGCACTCACCGCACACCACCATCAAATTGCTGGCCTCGATCGGCGACTCCCGCTCCAAGATCCCGCCCTTGATGTTCTTCTGAGGGTTCGCCCGCGTGTGCTTGCGGACGAAGTTGACCCCCTCGACGATCGCCCGCCCCTCCGCGGGGAAGACGCGCAGCACGCGTCCGGTGCGCCCCTTGCTCTTGCCGGCGAGCACCACGACGTTGTCGTTGCGCCGCACGTGCAGGCTCCGGGCCACCCGTGTCGCGGCCACGTCAGATCACCTCCGGAGCCAGGGAGACGATCTTCATGAAGTTCTTCTCCCGCAGCTCGCGCGCCACCGGTCCGAAGATGCGCGTTCCGATCGGCTCGCCGGCGTCATTAATTAAGACCGCGGCATTCTGGTCGAAGCGGATGTACGTCCCGTCTTTGCGCTTCTGGGTCTTCTTCATACGGACAATCACCGCCTTCACGACCTGCCCCTTCTTCACGTTCCCTTCCGGGATCGCCTCCTTGACGTTGGCGGTGATCACATCCCCGATCCGGGCATAAAAGTTGATCGACCGGCCCCGGGCGTGGATGCAGGAGATCCGCTTCGCCCCCGAGTTATCGGCGACCTCGAGGATCGTCCGCATCTGTATCATGTGCCGCTCTCCCGACACGGCCCCCCCGGGGCCGTGCTTTCGAACCGCCTAATCGGCGGACTTCTCCACGATCTCGGTGACCACCCAGCGCTTGTGCCGTGACATCGGGCGGGTCTCGCGAATCCGCACCCGGTCCCCGACCTTGCACTGATCCTTCTCGTCATGCGCCATGAATCGCGACCTCCGGCGAAGATACTTGTGGTAGAGGGGGTCCATCACCAGCCTCTGGACCTCGACCACCACGGTCTTCGTCATCTTGTCTTTGACCACAATCCCCAGCTTCTCCTGCCGGCGGCGCCGGTCGGGAGCGGTGATCGCGGTCTCCTGTGCCTGCATCGTCACTCCCCCTTCGCTCCGGCGCCCGGCGCATCCGGGGCGCCCATCTCGGCCAGAACCGTCAGCACCCGCGCCAGCTCCTTGCGCACCAAGGCGATCCGGGCCGGGTTCTCCGCCTGCCCCGTGGCCTTCTGGAAGCGCAGCTTGAAAATCTGCTCGCGCAGCGTCGACTCATGCTGCTGCAGCTCCACGACCGATTTCTCCCGGAGTTGGCGTGCCTTGACCTGTGGCATCCTCAGATCCCCCGGCTCACGAAGATCGTTCTCAGGCCGATCTTGTGCGACGCCAGACGCAGCGCCTGCTTGGCGATCTCGGGCGTCACGCCCTCCATCTCGTACAGGATCCGGCCCGGCTTCACAACCGCGACCCAGCCCTCGGGCGCCCCTTTGCCCTTCCCCATGCGGGTCTCGGCCGCCTTCTTGGTGACCGGCTTGTCGGGGAAGACGCGCACCCAGATCTTGCCGCCGCGCTTCACGAATCGGGTCATGGCGACGCGCGCCGCCTCGATCTGCTTGTCGGTGAGCCAGCCGCATTCGGTGACTTTAAGACCGTAGTCGCCGAAAGCGATGCTCGAGCCGCGCCACGCCTTGCCGCGCCTGCGGCCGCGCTGCTGCTTCCGGAACTTGACCTTCTTGGGCATCAACATCGAATGTCGTCTCCGCGCCGCTGCGGGCGCCCCGCCTTAGATCTGCGCCAGGCCGAGCCGATCCTGAGGCCGGGTGACTTGCTTCAACTCACCTTTGTAGATCCAGCACTTCACGCCGATCTGGCCGTAGGTCGTCCGGGCCTCGGCGAAGCCGTAGTCGATGTCCGCCCGCAGAGTGTGCAGCGGCAGCTGTCCCTCGAGGTACCATTCGGAGCGCGCGATTTCGGCGCCGCCCAGCCGGCCGGAAACCCGCAGCTTGACGCCCTTGGCTCCGAAGCGCGTGGCCGATTCGATCGCCTTCTTCATGGCGCGGCGGAACGCTACCCGGCGCTCCATCTGCAACGCCACCGACTCGGCCACCAACTGCGCTTCGAGCTCCGGCTTGTGGATCTCCATGATATTGATGAAGATCTCCAGCCCGGTCTTCTTCTGAAGATCATCGCGCAGCTTGTCGACCTCGGCTCCCTTCCGTCCGATGATGATCCCCGGCCGGGAGGTGTGAATGGTGATCTTCAGCTTGTTCGCCGCACGCTCGATGTCGATCCGCG
>JBGPLZ010000136.1:0-6718 GCA_041486695.1 Acidobacteriota bacterium
CCTTCAACACCATGGTCCGGAGCCTGATCAACGTGGTCACCGAAGTGCGCACCGTCAGCGAGCAGATCTTCGAGTCGGCGCAGTCCCTCTCGGCGACGGCCGAGGAGATGAACGCCACGACCGAGGAAATCTCTTCGACGGTGCAGACCATCGCCAAGGGCGCCGAGGGGACCGCCGACATGGTCAACAAGACCTCGGCGATCACCCGCGACCTGGCGTCCTCCGTCGAAGGGATCACCGAGAAGGCCCGCTTCGCCGCCAAAGCCTCCAAGGATGCCGGCGAACGCGCCCGCCAGGCCGGGGAGCAGATGGAAGGGGCCTCGAAGAAGGTCGTCGAGATCGTCCGGCGGATCGAGACGGCCACCACCAACGTGGAGGGCTTCAAGGATCGCGCCTTGCGCATCAACGAGTCGGTCGACTTCATCACGCACATCGCCCAGCAGACCCACCTCCTGGCCCTCAATGCCACCATCGAGGCGGCTCGCGCCGGCGAGCACGGCCGGGGATTTTCGGTCGTGGCCGAAGAGATCCGCAAGCTGGCCGACGCGGCGCGCAAGTTCACCGATCAGATCTCCCGCCTCGCCAAGGAGATCAATTCCGAGTCGAGCGACGTGATCGCGTCGATGACCGACAGCACGCACTCCGCCCGCGAGGGCGAGGCGGTCATCCGCCAGGCCAAGGTCTCCATCGACGGCATGGTGACGTCGGTGCTCGCCAGCATGGAGCGCATCGAGGAAATCTCCGCCCTGACGGAAACGCAGGCGAAGGGGGCCGAAGGGCTGGTGCGGGCCATCGAGGAAATCTCCAAGATCGCCGAGGACAACGCGGCCGGGACCGAAGAAGCCTCGGCGGCAACCCAGGAGCAGACGGCTTCGATGCAGGAGATGTCGGCGTCGGCGCAGGAGCTGGCGAAGACCTCCGACACGCTCAAAGACGTGATCTCGATCTTCAAGGTGGCTTGAGGAGAGCCGATGAGCAACGGACCGATCCTCACCTTCGAATCCGGAACCGGCTGGTACGGTCTGTTCGCCGGCGACATTCTCGAGGTGGCGCCGCTGCTGCGGGTGCGTCCCGTGCCGCGCGCACCGGGGATCGTGGCCGGACTTGCCGAAGTCCATGGCAGGGTCGTGACGCTGATCGATCTGGACCGCCTGCTCGAGACCGTCTCCCCCGCCGTGGGGATCCGCGCCCTGGGGGTCGTCCTGGCGCCGCCCCGGGATCATCTCGGCCTCCTGGTGCGCTCGGAGGTTGACGTCACCCTGGGCCTGGAGACGGCGGCCTCGAGCGATCAAGGCGATGAGGCGGGGCTGCTGCAGGCCCGCCTGCTGGTGGGCGAGAGACTTCTGAACCTCATCTCCCTGCCCGGCCTCATGGCAAGGGTCGAGGAGGCTATCCGCGAGGGTTTCGTGCCCGGGCCGTCGGAGACGGGCGTGGAGGTGTGATGGAGCCGATCCGCATCCTGATCGTCGACGACGCGATGTTCATGCGTTCGGTGATCAAGGACATCCTGCACAACGCCAGCGGACGCTACGAGGTGGTCGGCGAGGCGAGCAACGGACGCGAAGGGGTCGCCCGGTACAAGGAGCTCAAGCCGGACATCGTCACCATGGACATCGTCATGCCGCAGATGGACGGCATCGAGGCCACCCGGGAGATCCTGCAGGTGGATCCGGCGGCCGTCGTCGTCATCTGCAGCGCCATGGGCCAGGAGGCCCTGGTGGTGGAATCGATCTCGGCCGGCGCCAAGGATTTCATCGTCAAGCCCTTCACCTCCGAGCGGGTCCTGCAGGTTCTGGCGAAGGTCGTTCCGCACAACGCCGGCGCGCGGAACGGACCGTAGGGTCCTTCGGTGGACTTGCGTGACTTTCTCGACATCTTCCTCTCCGAGTCCCGCGAGCACCTGGAGGGGCTGAACCAGCTCATCATCGCGGCGCGCGAGCATCCCCTCGACCAGGAAGCCATCAACGATCTGTTCCGCCATGCCCATTCGCTCAAGGGGATGGCCGCCTCGATGGGCTTCCGTCCGATGGCCGATCTGTCGCACGCCATGGAAGACATCTTCCACGGCTGGAGGGATCGGGGGCTGGAGCCCTCTGCGGAGTCGCTCGATCTCCTGCAGCGCGGCAGCGATCGACTCGCGGCCCAGGTCGACGCCGTGGCGGCGAACCAGGAGCCGCAGCCGGAGACCGACCTGGCCGCCGCTCTGCGCGCCTGCCTCACCGGGGCGACCGAGGGCGTGGCGGGCGGCGGGGCGTCCCCGAACCCCGCAGCGACCGCCGGGAGCCCCGCCCCCGCGGCGAACCCCGGGAGCCCCGCCCCCAACGCACCGCCCGCGCCGCCGGCGGGCGCTTCCGGAGCTGCGCCGGACACGCCGCCCATCGAGCTGCGGATCGCTTTGCGGGAAGGGACGCCGCTGCCGGCGGCGCGCGCCCTGGTGCTTCTGAAGAATCTCGCCGGGATGGGCCAGATCCTTTCGAGTCTTCCGTCCGTCGCCACCCTCGGGAGCGGCTCGCCCTTCGACGGCCGTCTGCGCGTCACCCTGACCAGCCGCACCGACTCCGACCGCGTGCGCACCTTCATCCTCGGCTTGCCGGACGTCGAGGACTGCCAGGTGATGCGCCGCCCGGGCGAGCGCCGGCGCTCGGACCAGAGGGCGCCTGTCGCCACCGACGAGGCCTCCCCTGGCGGTGACCCGGGGCCGGAGCCCGCTGCGCCGCGCCTGGAGGCGGTGGGAACCGTGCGCGTCGCGACCGAGCGGATCGACCGGCTCCTGGACGGAATCGGCGAGCTGATCCTGCAGCGCGAGCGCCTGAAGCGCGCGCTCGGGACCACCCCCGAGACGCCCGGCCTGGCGATGCTCGAAAGCCTCGGCCGCACGATCGACGCGTTGCATGTCGAGATCGTGGCGATCCGGATGATCCCCTTTTCGTCTCTGGTGCCGCGTCTGCAGCGGATGGTGCGCGAGCTGTCGCGCCGCCTCGCCAAGCCGCTCGAGATGGAGGTGCGCGGAGCCGACGTGGCGCTCGACCGCTCGATCCTCGAGGAGATGATGGCCCCGCTCGAGCACATCCTGCGCAACAGCATCGATCACGGCCTCGAGGATGCCGCCGGCAGGCGGGCGGGCGCCAAGCCCATGTCCGGCCGCATCGAGATCGTCCTGGCCGCGCGCGAGGGCCGGGTGATCCTGGCGGTCGAGGATGACGGCCGCGGCATCGATCCCGCCGCGCTGCGCCGGGTCGCGATCGAGCGCCGGTTCCTGACGCGCGATCAGGCCGAGCGCCTGACCGACGACGAGAGCCTGATGCTGATCACCCTCCCCGGTTTCTCGACGGCGGCCCGCACCACCGACATTTCCGGTCGTGGGGTGGGCATGGACGTCGTCCTGACGCAGGTCCGCAAGCTGGGGGGCCGCCTCACCGTGAAATCGCGGGTCGGGGCCGGCACGCGCTTCGAGATGGACCTCCCGCCGACGGTGACCGTGACGCGCGCCTTCCTGTGCCGCGCCGGCGGGGAGATCTACGCGCTGCCCGTCTCGGTGGTGCAGAACACTCTCGAGCTGAAGCGCGAGGGGCTGCAGGGACGCCATGGCGATCAACTGGTGCGGCAGGGTGACGAAGTCCTGACCGTGCTGCCGCTGCACGGGCTTTTGCAAGGCGACACGGAGGCGCTGCTGCCGGCGACCTTCCCGGCCTTCCTGTACCGCGAGGGGACGCGCTCCTATGCCCTGGCCGTGGAGGAGATCCTGGGAGAGCAGGAGATCGTGGTGAAGCCGCTCAAGCGTCCTCTGGAGCTCCTGCCGCAGTATGCCGGCGCGGCGATCCTGAACGACGGTGAGATCGCGCTGATCCTGGACCCGGTGAACCTGGCGCGCAGCGCGAGGGCCGGGTGACGGCCCGGCGCGGGAAACGGCCCTCCGGAGCCCGGGCCAGGCGGCCGGAACGCCCCTCGAAGACGGCCGAGGGGCGAAGGCCGGGCCCCGATCTGAGCCGGTTCCAGGAGATCAGCGAAGCCGGCGCGCGCAACGCCGCCACCGCCCTGTCGCAGCTCATCGGCCGCCCGGTCCATCTTGACGTCCCCTGGGCCAGGCCGATCCCCCTCGAAGAGGTCGCCGCGATCGCGGGAGGGGCGCGCCGGGTCGTCTGCGCGCTCAGCCTCCGGGTGTTCGGCGAGGTGCGCGGCAATCTTCTGCTCGTGTTCAGCGCGGAGCAGGTGCCGACCCTCCTGGAATTTCTGACCCCCAAGGCGCGCGACCCCCGGCGTGGCTCCTCCTTGGCTCTTTCCGAGGTGGAGCACTCGGCCCTCAAGGAGGTCGGCAATATCCTGGCCGCCGCCTACTTGAATGCGGTCAGCCACCTCCTGCGCGTGAGCCTCCTCCCATCGATCCCCGCGCTGGCGATCGACATGGTGGGCGCGGTCACCGATTTCCTGCTGATCGAGCAGGCGCCGGTCTCCGACACGGCGCTGGTGCTGGCAAGCCAGGTGCGCGAGCCGCGCAGCGGCCTGTGCGGCGAATTCTTTTTTCTGCCCGATCCGCAGACCCTGCCGATTCCGGGCGGCGCCCGAGCGTCATCGAGGGAGGGCCGGTGAGCCGCAGCCACGCGCTGCGGGCGGGTGAGTTGCGAGCCGCGGAAGCACCGGGACGCCTGGTCATCCACGGTCTCGGGTCGTGCGTAGCGGTCTTCGTCTACGACCCCGGCACCCGCATCGGAGGCCTGGCGCATATCCTCCTGCCGACGGCTCCCTCGGAACCCCCGGATCGGCCCGGCCGCTATGCCCCGACCGCGGTCGCGACGCTGCTCGACGAAACACTCCGGCTCGGCGCCCGCCGCGCCGCCCTGCTCGCCAAGGTGACGGGGGGATCAAGCATGTTCAACCTCGACGGCGACACCGCGCGGCCCGCCATCGGCCAGCGCAACATCGAGGCGGCGCTCCAGGCGCTGGAGCAGGCCCGGATCGCCGTCGTCGCCACCGACGTGGGCGGCGATTACGGGCGGACGGTCGAAGCCGACCTGGCGGACGGAGGCCTCACGATAAGAACCGTGCGGGGCACCCCCAGGAAGATCTGAACCGGGCGGCGCCGCGAACGCGGCCCATGCTATGACTCGGACACGCTCCTAGATGTGCTTGTCGAGGAGCTTGGCGAGGACGTCTCGGGAGGTCGCCCCAACGTACTGGTCGACGACTTTTCCCCCTTTGAAGACCAGCAGGGTCGGGATGCTCTGCACGCCGAACTTCGTCGCCAGGCCGCCCTGCTCGTCCACATTGACCTTGCCGATGCGCGCCTTCCCCTGGTAGTCGTCGGCCAGCTTCTCCAGGACCGGCGCCACCATCTTGCATGGGCCGCACCACTCGGCCCAGAAATCGACCAGGATCGGACCCTCCGGCTTCTTCACCTCGGAGTCGAAGTTGGTTTGAGTCAGGGTCAAGATGTTGTTGCTCATCGTCTCTCCGTTTCCCTTAAGACCGGCCGGGCGCAGGCGCCCGGGGCAGGCCAATTCTTATACCATACGCAGGTGACCCATGCCAGCGTCCCCCGGCGATCTTGAGATGCGCGAACCCGCCGCGCGATTCAAGCCTCGACGCCGCTTCGGACAGAATTTTCTGGTCAACGAAGGGGCGATCGACACCCTGATCGCCGCCTTCAAGCCGGCGCCCGCCGACCTCGTCCTCGAGATCGGCCCCGGGCGCGGCGCCCTCACCCGCAGGCTTCTCGGCCGGGTCGCCCGGCTCACCGCGGTCGAGGTCGATCGGGATCTCATAGCGTTCCTGAGTGAAGCGCTGCCCCGGGATCAGGCCGGCCTTCCGGCGCCTCGCCTGATCGAGGCGGACGTGCTTCGACTCGACCTGCGCTCGGTACTGGTGGAGATGGGCGCGACCCGGGCCCATCCGGCGCGGGTGATCGCCAACCTCCCTTACAACATCGCCACGGCGGTGATCCTGCGTCTCCTCGAGGAGCGCGATCTCATCCGCGATCTCCTGGTCATGGTCCAACGGGAGGTGGCTGCCCGGATCATGGCCCGGCCGGGCAGCGCCAGCTACGGCGGGCTGAGCGTCCTGACCCAGGCCATCGCCCGAACTTCAAGCGTCCTTCGCTTGAGGCCCGGCTCCTTCCGCCCGAAACCAAAGGTTGATTCGGAAGCGATCCGGCTGCTCCCGCACCAGCCCGGCAGCTCCGTCACGACTGACGACCCCTCCGCCCTGAGCCTGCTGGTCCGCCTCGCCTTCGCCCACCGCCGCAAGACTCTGCTCAACAACCTCCGCCATCTCCCCACCAGCTCCGATGGGTCGTCTCAGGCCGCCCTCGGACTGGAACGGGCCGGGCAACTGATCCTGCAGGCCGGGCTCGATCCCGGCTGCAGACCGGAGGACGTGGCGGTCGAGGGATACCTGGCACTTCTGGGGGCGTGGAAAATGCCCCAGGAAAGTGTTGGGAAAATGCCCTAGGAAAGTGTTGTTGGATGTTCGCGGGTGAGACGGGTCTCCTGATCAGAGTTCCCACGTGGCCACGACGTCGTCCTGATGATTTCGCCGAGGGCCTCGAACCGGCCCTTTCGGCTCTCTTTCAGGGCACCGCTCGTCCGGCACGCTTCTTCCTTACGCCTCCACAGTCTCGTGGAGGTGACCATGTTCGTGCCGGCTCGCTGTCCCTATCTCAGCTGCGGGTTTCATCAACACCCCATCGCGGGCTTTTTCATCCGGTTCGGGTCGTACCACCCGC
>JBGPLZ010000137.1:0-6542 GCA_041486695.1 Acidobacteriota bacterium
ACATCGTTTCCTCCTCGCGCCTCGCCTGGGACTCGCAAGCCCCACGTGCGCGACCCATGCTATTACTCGGACAGGCTCCTAGCCGGCCGTCGGCGTCCGGCCGACGCGGCGGGCCTCCCCGGCCCTGCCTTCCGTTTCTGCTATCATCGGCGGTCGACCGCGCTGGCGCGGACCCGGGGTGCCCGATGGGCGGCAAGATTCTCGTCATCGACGATGAAGAGGCGATCCGGAAGTCGCTCCGCATGGTCCTCGAGTACGAGGGGTATGCGTGCCTCGAGGCGGGGACCGGCTCGGAAGGGATCGAAGCGCTGCGGCGCGAAGCGCCGGACGCCGTCCTGCTCGACATCAAGATGCGCGGCATGGACGGGATCGAGGTCCTGGAGGCGGCCCGCGCCAAGGATCCGCACACGCCGATCCTGATGATTTCGGGCCATGGCGACATCCCGATCGCGGTCGAGGCGATCCAGAAGGGCGCCTGGGATTTTCTCGAGAAGCCGCTCGAGTCGGAGCGCGTGCTTACGGCGTTGCGCAACGCCATCGAGCGCAATCGCCTGCGCGCGGAGAACGTCCGGCTCAGGCACCAGGTCGAGACCCGCTACGAGCTGGTCGGCCGCTCGGCCGCCCTGGCGGCGGTGCGGGAGACGATCGCGCGGGCGGCCCCGAGCCACGCCACGGTCCTGATCACCGGCGAGAGCGGCACCGGGAAGGAATTGATCGCCTGGGAGGTCCATCACCGCAGCCCGCGCGCCAGCAAGCCGTTCATCAAGGTGAACTGCGCCGCCATCCCCGAGGAGCTGATCGAGTCGGAGCTGTTCGGCCACGAACGCGGCTCCTTCACCGGCGCCACCGCCCGCCAGGTCGGCAAATTCGTCCAGGCCGACGGCGGCACGATCTTCCTGGATGAGATCGGCGACATGAGCCCGCGCACCCAGGCCAAGGTGCTGCGCGTCCTGGAGGGCGGGGAGGTCGAGCCGGTCGGCCTGGCGAAGACGCTCAGGGTCGACGTGCGGGTGCTGGCCGCCACCAACAAGGATCTCCAGTCGGAGGTGCGCGCCGGTCGTTTCCGCGAGGATCTCTTTCA
The DNA here is from genome assembly GCA_041486695.1 of Acidobacteriota bacterium. GTDB lineage: Bacteria > Acidobacteriota > Polarisedimenticolia > Gp22-AA2 > Gp22-AA2 > JBGPLZ01. The sequence continues at coordinate 1,082 of JBGPLZ010000137.1, forward strand.
TCGCTTGAATGTGGTGGCCATTCACTGTCCGGCGCTTCGCGACCGGCGGGCGGACATCCCGCTCCTGATCGAGCACTTCGTGGATGCCTTCAGCCGCGAGAACAACTACCATGTCAAGCGTTTCGACCCGGGCGCGATCGAGCTTCTGGTCGAGCGCGAATGGCGCGGCAACATCCGTGAGCTGCGCAACGCCGTCGAACGGCTGATGATCCTGGTGGAGCGCGACACGATCGAGGCGAAAAACATCGAGGCGCTCGAGCTCGACCCCGGGGGTCTGGCGGGGGTTGGTGCCTCGGTCTCAGCGCCGGCCGCGTCGTCGGGTCCGGCGCCGGCGGCCCGACCGGCGGCGGCCGGAGCCCCCGATCCCGCCTCCTTCCGGACCTTGCAGGAGTACAGGGACGAGGCGGAGAAGGTCTTCATCCTGAGAAAGCTGAAGGAGTTCCGCTGGAACATCGCCCGCACCGCGAAAGCGATCGACACGCCGCGCAGCAATCTTTACAAGAAACTGGATCAGTACGGCATCTCGCGGGATCGGGTCGAGGAATGAGCCCGCGGCGCGGCGTCGTCATCGTGGACGGCGTGCGGACCCCGTTCTGCAAGTCCTGGGGCGCGCTGCGCGGCGTGCCGGCCGATGAGCTCTGCCGGATCGTCCTCGCCGAGGCGATGGCGCGCATCGATCTCGACCCGGAGACCGTCGACGAGGTGATCGTCGGCAACATCGCCCAGCCGGCCGAGTCGACGACCCTGGCGCGCGTCGCCGCCCTGCGTGCCGGCGTGCCGCGCCGCGTTCCCGCCTTCACCATCAATCAGAACTGCGGCTCCGGGCTGCAGGCGATCGCCACGGCCTATCACAGGATCGAATCGGGGCTCGCCGACCTGATCCTGGTCGGAGGCGTCGAGTCGATGTCCCGCATCCCCTTCCAGCTCGGGCAGACGTTCACGGACAAGGTTCTCGTTCTGCAGCGCGCCAAGGGCGCCGGAGCGCGCCTCGCGGCCCTGCTCAGCTTCCGGGCGCGGGACCTGAAGCCGATCTCCGCCCTCGAGCTCGGCCTGACCGATGCCCTCTGCGGGCTGAACATGGGGGAGACCGCCGAGGTGCTGGCGCGTCGCTTCCACATCGGCCGGGAGGAGCAGGACGCTTATGCCCTCCAGAGCCATCGCCGCGCGGTGGCGGCGCGGCCGCGACTGCGCGAGGAGATCGTGCCGATTTTCCCGCCGCCGCGTCTCGATCCGATCCAGGACGACGTCGGTCCCCGAGAGGACCAGTCGATGGAGCAGCTCGCGAGGCTCCGGCCGGCCTTCGATCGGCGCTACGGCACGGTGACCGCCGGCAACTCCTGCATGCTCACCGACGGGGCCGCGGCCTTGGTCGTGGCTTCGGAGGATCGGGCGCGCGACATCGGGACGCCCTACCTGGGACGGATCCGATCCTACGGCTTCGCCGGCCTCGATCCGGCCGTGATGGGTCTCGGGCCGGTCTACGCGACGGCGGTCGCCCTGGAGCGGGCGGGAGTCGGCATGCGCGACGTGCAGCTGTTCGAGATCAATGAAGCGTTCGCCGCCCAGGTCCTGGCGGTGCGACGCGCCTGCGCCTCACCGGACTTCGCGCGCGACGAGCTGGGCCTCCCTGCGCCGCTCGGCGAGCTCGACCCGGAGCGCGTCAACGTGAACGGAGGCGCCATCGCCCTGGGCCATCCGGTCGGCTGCACCGGCGTCCGGCTGTCGCTGACCCTGCTCAAGGAGATGGCCCGCCGCGATCTGACGCTCGGACTGGCGACGCTGTGCATCGGGGGCGGCCAGGGGGCCGCCCTGCTTTTGGAGCGATCATGACGGAGCGCGAGGGCGCGGGCGAAGCGAGCCCGATGACGGTGCCTCTGGAGGGCCCGGGAGTCGTGCTCGAGACCCGCCAGGACGGGCTCGCCATGCTGATCTTCGATCGGCCGCACGAGAAGGTGAACGTCCTCAACGGCGCGATCGTGGCGGTTCTCGAAGTGCTCCTCGACCAGGCGACCCGCGACCGGCGGCTGCGCGGCCTGGTCGTGGCCAGCGCCAAGCCGGGCTCGTTCATCGCCGGCGCCGACGTGCGCGAGATCCAGGCGCTGCGGACGGCGGAGGACGCGCAGAATGCCTCGCGCCGCGGGCAACGCCTGTTCGACCTGCTCGAACGGTTGCCGTTTCCGGTCGTCGCCGCGATCAATGGCACCTGCCTCGGCGGCGGAACCGAGCTGGCCCTCGCCTGCCATTTCCGGGTGGCGGCGGACGATTCGCGGGTGGAGATCGGCCTGCCCGAGGTGCGCCTCGGCATCCTGCCGGGGTGGGGTGGTACGCAGCGGCTGCCGCGTCTCATCGGTCTCGTTCCCGCCCTCGACATGATCCTGGCCGGCAAGACGCTCGATGCCCGCCGCGGTTTGAAAGTCGGCCTGATCGACGAGGTGGCCCCTCCCGAGTATCTCCTCGAGGCGGCGGAGCGGGTCGTCCAGGAGGCGGTCGAAGGGCGTCGCCGGCCGCGCCACCGAACCGGCGACTCGCTGCTCGGACCGCTCGACCCCGTGCGCCAGCTCCGTCTGGCGATCGCCGGCCGGATCGCCCGAAGTAACCTGAAGCGCCGGATCGTCCTGTCCCAGTATCCCGCGCCGAGCCGCGCGCTCGAGGCGGTCCTGTATGGCCTGAGGCACGGGCAGGAGGCGGGGTTGCGGCGCGAGTCCGAGCTTCTCGGACCGCTGGCGACGAGCCGCACCTGCAAGGGGCTCGTGGCGCTCTTCTTCCTGCAGCAGGCGGCCCGGCGCGAGTCGGGCGTCGACGATGAGGCGGTGACGCCGCGCCCGGTGCGCTCCGCGGCGGTGCTCGGCGCCGGGGTGATGGGCGGCGGCATCGCCCAGGCTCTGGCCCGCGCCGGCGTGCCGGTCCGGTTGAAGGACATCGACGCCCAGGCGCTGGCGCGCGGGGTCCGCACGGCCTACGACCTGGGACGGGCGGAGCTGCGCAAGAAGCGGATCACCGCGCGCGAGTTCGATCGACGCATGGCGCTCATCCGTCCGACGCTCGGCGACAGCGGCATGCGGCGCGCCGACATCGTCATCGAGGCGGTGATCGAATCGATCGAGGTGAAGCGCAAGGTACTGCGCAACCTGGAGGCGGTCCTTCCGGGGCGGTTCCTGTTCGCGACCAACACCTCCTCGCTGCCGATCGGGCAGATCGCGGCGCAGGCGCGCCATCCCGAGGACGTCGTCGGGATGCACTTCTTCAACCCCGTGCACCGGATGCCGCTGGTCGAGGTGATCCGCGGGCCCCGGACCTCCGACGAGGCGGTGGCGACGGTGGTCGCCCTCGCGAAGCGGATGGGGAAGACGCCGGTCGTGGTGGGCGACGCGCCCGGATTCCTGGTGAACCGGATCCTCATGGCCTATCTCGGCGAGGCGCTGCTGATGGTCGAGGAAGGGGCACGCATCGAGGAGATCGACAGGACGATGCTCGATTTCGGCATGCCGATGGGGCCACTCGCCGTCCTCGACCAGGTCGGCATCGACGTGGCGGCGCACGTCGCCTCGGTGTTGAGCGAGGCCTTCCGCGAACGCGCGCCGCGGCCCCGGGCCCTGCCGTTGATGAAGGAGAAAGGGTGGCTGGGACACAAGACCGGTCGCGGCTTCTACGTCTATCGCGACCGGGAGGCGGATGGGGCCGGGAGCGGCGGAGCGGAGGGGAAGGGGGCCGGGCTCCCGCGCGAGGTCAACGCCGCGGTCTACCGTCTGATCTCCGAGCATGAGCGGCGCCCTTCGGAGCCCGGTCCCACCGAGAGCCGCCTCGTCCTGCCGATGATCAACGAAGCGGCCCGCTGCCTCGAGGCCGGGATCGTGCAGACTCCCGCCCAGGTCGATCTCGGTATGGTGCTCGGCACCGGGTTCCCGCCGTTTCGCGGCGGGCTCCTGAGACATGCCGACAGCCTCGGCCTGACGACGGTTGTCCGCGGGCTCGAGGCTCTCGCCACGGTGCACGGGACCCGCTTCGTCGCCGCCAACCTGTTGCTGGCGATGGCCCGCGACGGTCGGCATTTCTACGAGTCGTGACCATCGGAGGTCATCCATGAAGAGCTTCATGAAATCGCTGTTCGGCGGCCACCTCGAGGCCGGCATGGTTTTCCCCTACCCGCGCCAGGACGCCGAGGCGCGTGAGACGCTCCGGCTCGTCCTCGAGTCGTTCCGCGGCTGGGCCAGGGAGCACCTCGACGGCGGCGCGATCGATCGCCGCGCCGTCTTCCCGGACGAGGTGGTGAAAGGGCTCAAGGATCTCGGGATGTTCGGCCTGACCATCCCGGAGGCCTACGGCGGAGCCGGCCTGCCGATCACCTCCTACTGCCGGGTCATGGAGGAGGTCTGCCACTCCTGCGCCGCCACCGCCACCATCGTCGGCGCCCATCTCGGCATCGGCAGCAAGGGGCTCGTGCTCTATGGGAACGAGGAGCAGAAGAAGCGCTTCCTTCCGGCCGTGGCGCGCGGCGATCTCCTGTGCGCGTACGCCCTGACCGAGCCCGCCGCCGGATCGGACGCCGCGTCGCTCAAGACCCGCGCCGTCTGGGACGAGGCGCGGCGCGTCTTCGTGCTCAACGGCGGCAAGCGCTACATCACCAACGGCGGCCACGCCGGCCTGTTCACGGTCTTCGCGCGCGCCACGATCAACGGTCAGGACAAGATCAGCGCCTTCATCGTCACCCGCGACCTCCCCGGCGTGTCGACCGGCAAGGAAGAGGACAAGCTCGGCCTCAAGGGGTCCTCGACCACCGACCTGATCCTCGAGAACGTGCCGGTGCCGGAGACGAACCTGCTGGGCGAGCCGGGACGCGGATTCAAGTACGCCATGGAGATCCTGAACGATGGCCGGGTCTCGCTGGCGGCCGGCTGCGTCGGCGGCGCCAAGGAGATGATCGATCAGGCGGTCCGCTACGCCCGGGAGCGGCGCCAGTTCGAGCGGCCGATCGCCGAGTTCGAGATGATCCGCGGCAAGATCGCCGACATGATGACCGGCACCTACGCGGCCGAGAGCATGGTCTACCTGACGACGTCGCTGGCGGAGCGCGATGACGTGGACGCCTCGATCGAGTCGGCGCTCTGCAAGATATTCTCATCGGAGAACGCCTGGCGGGTCATCAACCACGCCGTGCAGATCGCGGGCGGCAACGGGTTCATCAAGGAATACCCGTACGAGCGGTACCTCAGGGACTGCCGGATCAACATGATCTTCGAGGGGACGAACGAGATCCTGCGGCTCTTCGTGACCCTGGCGGGTGTCCACCGGCTCGGCGAGGAGCTGAAGAAAATCGGCCACGCCCTGAGGGCCCCGATTTCCGAGATCGGGGTGCTGTCGGAGTTCGCGGTGAAGAAGATCCGGCAGGCCATCAGAGACGAGCAGTTCCCGGGCATAGAGCCACCACTCCAGAAGACCGCCGTGCGCGCGGCGCACTATGCCG
>JBGPLZ010000138.1:0-6457 GCA_041486695.1 Acidobacteriota bacterium
CACCGGAGGTCTGGTCCGGGCCGATCGGATCCTGGACGCAGATCACCCGGGCGAACGAGGGGATCCGCCCGGCCTGGGGCAAGGCCGAGAGCGTGCACTGGCCGAGCGGTCGCTGGACCATCCAGGGCTGGCTGATCTATCCCCGCCACTACACCCCGGAGTCGCGCTACCCGCTCTTGGTCTCGGTTCACGGCGGTCCCGCCTCGGCCGTCACGCCTTCCTGGCCGGGGGCCGGACTGGCTGTGCTGTCTAGCCTGGACTACTTCGTGCTGTTGCCGAACCCGCGGGGGAGCTTCGGCCAGGGGGAGAAATTCACCCGCGGCAACGTCAGGGATTTCGGCCACGGGGACCTGCGGGACATCCTGGCGGGAGTCGACGCGGTGGTCCGGAAGTTCCCGATCGATGAGAACCGCATCGGCATCGGCGGCTACAGCTACGGCGGTTACATGACGATGTGGGCCGTAACCCAGACCGACCGCTTCCACGCCGCTATCGCCGGCGCGGGGGTCGCCAACTGGCAGAGTTATTACGGCCAGAACGGCATCGACCAGTGGCTGATTCCCTACTTCGGTGCCTCGGTCTATGACGACCCGGACGTCTACGCCCGCAGCTCGCCGATCAATTTCATCAAGAACGCCTCCACCCCCACGCTCATCATGGTGGGCGACCGCGACATTGAATGCCCCACGCCCCAGTCGTACGAGTTCTGGCACGCCCTGACGACGCTGGACGTCAAGACACAACTGGTGATCTACCCCAACGAAGGACACGGAATCCGGCTCCCTGATCACCGGCGCGACATGCTCCGGCGCGCGGCCGCCTGGTTCGACGAGCACCTGAAGTGAAGTGCCGGCGCCGGACGAGAGACCCGGGAGACCCGAGTGGCGGGCCCGACCATGTGGATGGCATCGCCGGTTTTCCCTGACCGGCATTCCAGGGGGTGAACGGAATGCTCGGAATGCGAAGCGTTGGCGACAAGTGTGCGGTGACCATGATCCCCATGACCGACCAGGAGAGAGCGCGCCTGATCGCTCGTTATCGGCGTGAATGGAGGGCCGGCGTGCTGCTTGTGGCGATCCTCCTGGTGTTCGCGGGGCTCCTGCTGGTGTTGCGGGATCGATCAGACCGGCCGGCGAAACAACGGGTCAGCCTCGTCCTGGCGGCGATCTGCGTGGTCACAGGAGTCATTCCTGTCGGCTATGGCCTGTGGCTGCGGATTGCGGTGAAGCGTGATCTCGCCGCGGGGGTCGTAGGGGAGGGACGGGCGCACGTGCTCCGCAAGACGACCGGAATGACCAAGGCGCAACAAATCAACCGGCTTCATCTGGATGCCCTGATGCCCCGGCGCAGCATCCGGGTCAGCGACGTGACATATGCCAGGGTGAATCAGGGCGATATCGTCGAGGTCCGTTTCTTTCCACGCTCGAAAGTGATCTTGGGCGTGACCAGGATCTGAGCGGCATTCCGAAGCAGGCGCATTACTCCACCGATCGCGCTTCGATCTGCGGGACGAATATCATGAGGGGCGCAATCCGTAAAGATCAACTGCCATCCCGCTGTTCGAGTGGAACGCCGGCAGAAAGAATGAGAGTCCGAAAGAAATCCAAACCGCACCCCAGCAGCAGGGTGGAGGCGACCGTGACCTTCCCCTTCGCTCCCCGTCGGAACGTCTTCGGCTTGGGAATGGTCTGGAGCACGGTCTTCTCCGCCGATTATAGATACGTTAGGAGTGGCGCAAGCGGTCGAGACGACTCTCATCGACCCTGGCGCTGGGCAGGCCTGATTCGCCTGCAGGCTCCTCGTCAAGAGGCGAAGATGAAGGCGTTAGAATAGCCGCTGTGAATCCTGACGTTGGCGGAGCCCCGGTCATCGAGCTGCGCGAGGTCGCGAAGCGCTACGGCGCTGTCGAGGCCCTGAAGGCGACGACGCTGTCGCTGGACGCCGGCGTCAACGTCCTGCTCGGTCCCAGCGGCTCCGGCAAATCCACGCTTCTGCGTCTTCTGACCGGCCTCGCCCTTCCGAGCTCGGGCGAGGTTCGGCTGTGGGGGCAGGTCCTCTCTCCGCGGACGATCGGTCCGCTGCGGCGGCGCCTGGGGTACGTGGTCCAGGAGGGTGGGCTCTTTCCGCACCTGACCGCGGGCGCGAACGTCACGCTCGCGGCGCGGTATTTCGGCTGGGACGAGCGGCGCATCGAGGATCGGCTCGAGGAGCTGTCCGCGCTGACGCGGTTCCCGCGTGACGGACTGGCGCGCTTTCCCGTGCAGCTCTCCGGCGGGCAGCGCCAGCGCGTCGGCCTGATGCGGGCGCTGATGCTCGGACCCGAGCTGCTCCTCCTCGACGAGCCGCTCGGGGCGCTCGACCCGATGATCCGCGCCGACCTGCGAGCCGACCTTGTGGCGATCTTCAGGGTCCTGCGGCAGACGGTGGTGCTGGTCACGCACGATCTCGCCGAGGCCGAGTTCTTCGCTGACCGGGTGGTGCTCCTGCGGGATGGACGCGTCGTCCAGCAGGGTCCCCTGCGCGAACTCGTCGAGCGGCCCGCCGAACCGTTCGTGACCCGGTTCATCAGCGCTCAGAGCCGGCCCGGTGCGCCCGGATGACGAGCCTGCGCCGCGGTCTGCTCGTCTCGCTGCTCGCGGGCCTGGTGTGCGTTTCCTGCCGCGCGGCGCCAGGTGAGGTGCGCGTCGGCTCGAAGAAGTTCACCGAATCGGTGGTGCTCGGCGAGATCGTCACCCAGATCGTGCGCGGCACCGGCGCGCAGGCCGAGCATCGCGCGCAGCTCGGCGGCACCCAGGTTCTCTGGCACGCTCTCCTGGCGGGCGAGATCGATCTGTACCCGGACTACACCGGCACGATCCGCGAGGACATCGTGCACGGGACGTCGGCTGACGGAAGCGACGACTCCCTTCGCGCCCTGCTCGCCGCGCGGGGTATCGGAATGACCGGTTCTCTGGGGTTCGAGAACAGCTACGCCCTGGGGATGAAAAAGGAAGACGCCGCCCGGTTGAAAGTGACGCGAGTCTCCGACCTGCGCGCCCACCCGAGGCTCCGGCTCGGCTTCAGCGAAGAGTTCCTGCATCGCAGCGACGGCTGGCCGAAACTCAAGAAGCGCTACGGCCTCCCTCAGACGGACGTGAGACAGCTCGATCACGACGTGGCGTACCGCGCGCTGGCGGCCGGCGACATCGACGTCATGGACCTTTACACGACGGACGCCGAGATTCCTTATTACGATCTCACGGTTCTCGAAGACGACCTTGGCTATTTTCCCGGCTATCGCGCTGTTCTCCTCTACAGGATGGACCTCCTGCAGCGCGCGCCGTCGGCGCTGGCGGCGCTGCGGGTGCTCGAAGGTCGAATCGCGGCGGAAGACATGCAGCGGCTCAACGCGCGCGTCAAGCTGAAGCGCGTCTCCGAGCGTGTCGTGGCTGCCGACTTTCTCGCATCGACTCTCGGAATCGAGGGGGAGGCGGCCGCGGAGGGACGGGGCCGGAGGGTCGGCCGTTACGTCGTCGAGCACCTGGCGCTGGTTGCGGCCTCCCTGATCGCCGCCATCCTGGCCGCGATACCCCTCGGGATCGCGGCCGCCCGCCGCAGGCGTCTGGGCGCGGCCATCCTTGCCGTGGCCGGCGTCGTCCAGACCATTCCAACGCTGGCCCTCCTCGTCTTCATGATTCCGCTTCTCGGCATTGGTACCGCGCCGGCGGTGGCCGCTCTCTTCCTCTATAGCGTCCTGCCGATCGTCAGGAACACGGTGTCCGGCTTGACCGGCATCTCCGGATCGTTGCTCGAATCGGCCGACGTGCTGGGTCTTTCGTCCACCGCGCGGCTGTGGAAGGTAGAGCTTCCACTCGCCTCGCCATCGATCCTCGCAGGCGTCCAGACGTCGGCCGTCATCAACGTCGGCACCGCGACCCTCGGCGCCCTGATCGGCGCGGGAGGGTTGGGTCAGCCGATCCTGACGGGCATCCGCCTCGACGACCTGAACCTGATTCTCGAAGGCGCGGTCCCCGCGGCGCTCCTCGCGCTCATGGTTCAGGCGTTGTTCGAACGCCTAGGTAAGGTGCTGATTCCGAAAGGGCTTCGACTGGGCCCCGAATCGTGATGCCTGGTTCGAGCCGAAAGGCCCCGTCGGCCGGAGGCTCACCTTTTCCTCCGCAGCCGCTCAATGGTACCCTTCTGACGACACCAAGCGAACTGTTGCCATGATCCGCGAACCACCTGCGGGAGGGTTTGCCCGATGCTCCGTCGTGAGCAACCGGAGCGCGTGCTCCGGCCGAAGGTATCGAGCTCGATCGACCGCGCGGATCTCATCGCATGGTACCGCCGCAATCGGGAGCGATCCCGCGTCCTGTTCGACCTCCTGATCGACGAGAATGCCTACTACAGCCAGCCGATCGCACTTCGGCACCCCTTCGTCTTCTACGAAGGCCACGTGCCCGCGTTCAGCTTCAATACGCTGGTAAAGACCGCCCTCGGAGCGGCCAGCATCGACCCGGAGCTCGAGGCGCTGTTCGCTCGCGGCATCGACCCTCCGGGCGAGGGAACGCCCGCGCCCGATCCCGAGCAAAACCGCCTGCGTTGGCCGAGCCGGACCGTCGTCGAACAGTTCGCACGGGCCGCCGACGCACGGGTGATCGATGCCCTGACCCATGACGAAATAGACCGGCCCGGTCATCCGCTGCTCGATCGCGCCGAGGCCGTCTTCGTGATCCTCGAGCATGAAGCGATGCACCAGGAAACGCTGCATTACATGCTGCATCGAATGCCATGGGATCAGAAGCAATGTCCCCCCGGCTACCGGCCTCGCATCGGAGGCGCGGCGCCGTCACGCGAGTGGATCGAGATCCCTCCGGGCCGCGCCACGATGGGGGTCGATCGCGGATCAACACGCTTCGCATGGGACAACGAGTGCCCGCGCCATTCCGAGCCCGTGGGCGCCTTCGCGATGGAGCGCGGCAATGTGACCAACGCGGCCTTCATGGAATTCATCGCCGCCGGCGGCTATCAGGAGCCGCGCTGGTGGCGTCCGGACGACTGGAGCTGGGTGCGGCAGGCGGGTATCCGGAACCCGCTGTTCTGGGAGCGTCAATCGGAAGGCTGGACATGGCGCGGCATGTTCGAGCCGATCTCCCTTCCACCCGCGTGGCCGGTCTACGTCAGTCACGCGGAGGCCGAAGCCTATGCGCGTTGGCGCGGCGCGAGGCTTCCGACCGAGGCGGAGTTCCAGCGCGCGGCGTACGGCACACCCGAGGGGGATGAGCGCCCGTATCCCTGGGGTGACGCCCGCTCGGACGTTCGCCACGGCGTCTTCGACTTCACGAGCTGGGATCCTGAGCCCGCAGGCAGCCATCCCGACGGACGCAGCGCCTGGGGCGTCGATGACCTTGTGGGCAATGGATGGGAGTGGACGAGTACGCCATTCGGTCCATTTCCGGCGTTCCGTGCGATGGCGTCGTACCCGGAGTACTCGGCCGATTTCTTCGACGGCGATCACTTCGTCATGAAGGGCGCCTCGTCGGCGACGGCACGAGAGCTGCTGCGTCCGACATTCCGTAACTGGTTCCGGGCGCAGTACCCGTACGCCTATGCAACCTTCAGGTGCGTGAAGGACCTCGCATGACGTCGACGGCGCTGACGAGACACGCCACGCCCACGCCAGGGTCGGGAAGCCGATTCGCGAGCGAGGTGCGAGACTTCTTGACGCAGCATCCGCGACAGCTCCCGTCGCGCTACCTCTATGATGATCTGGGCTCGGCGCTCTTCGAGGCCATCTGCCGGCTGCCGTGGTACCCGTTGACGCGTGCCGAGCTGCGCCTGCTCGAGGCGCACGCCCGCGAAATCCTGAACGCTGACGTCACGACGGTCATCGAACTGGGCTCCGGGAGTGGCGCCAAGCTGTCCGCGTTGATTGCGTCGGCCGGATCCGACCGCGGCCGTCTGGATCTGCACATCGTCGATGTGTCGGGCAGCGCGCTCGCCCAGGCGAGCCAGGCGCTCGAGAGCTTGGAAAACGTCCGAGTCGTGACCCACCGGACGACCTACGAGATCGGCCTCGAGGAATCGAGGCTCGCGAGGTCCGTCGCGGGACGCCGGCTGGCGCTTTTCCTCGGATCGAACATCGGCAATTTCGATCCTCCGGGACGCGACGCCTTTCTGAGGTCCGTGCGAGCGGCGCTCAACGCGGGCGACGCTCTCCTCCTTGGCGTCGACCTTCGCAAGCCAGGGCAGAAGCTGCTCATGGCCTATGATGATCCCCTCGGCGTCACGGCAGCCTTCAACCTGAATCTGCTGGCGCGGATCAATCGCGAGTTGCGGGGCAACCTCGAGCTCGATGGCTTCACTCATCGCCCGCTGTGGAATGAGGAGCGCTCGCGCATCGAGATGCACCTGCGCAGCCGACGAAGGCAGCGCATCAGCATCCGCGAGGCCGACCTGGACTTCGTGATGGCCGAAG
>JBGPLZ010000139.1:0-6359 GCA_041486695.1 Acidobacteriota bacterium
CACCTTCCCGGAGAGCAGATCCTGGAGCGCGTCCATGCTGACCCACTTGGTGGTGGCCTGCGCCTGGATCACCTTGATGAAGATCTGGAAGTCGTTGGCCCAGGCATAGAGAAGATAGAGACCGAGCGCCGCCGCGGTCATCCCCGAGACCAGCCAGGCAGCGCGGCGCTTCCCCTGCGAAGCGAGCATCAGCACCACGACGAGCGGCACGGCCACGCCGGTCGCTTTGGTCCAGATCGCGAGGGAGCAGAGGGCCCCGGCGATCGCCACCTGCCGCATCGTTCCATCCCGGGCATGACGGTCCGCCGCCAGAATCGCCCCCATGAACAGAAGCGCCAGCAGGCTCTCCCCTTTCACCAATCGGTGTGCCAGCACGATGACCGGAAGGACGGCGTACACGAGCGCCGCCAGGAGGGCCGCGTCCTCGGAGGCCCCATAGACCAGGGCCAGTCGGACGAGCAGCAGAATTCCGATCAGGCTCAGCACGATCGGCACCAGACGCATCACCGGCAGCGAACAGAGCAGATAATCGGGATATCCGGATGGCAGGGGCGGCGATGATGACGCGGCGATCGAGCTGACCAGCCCGACCAGGAGCGAGAACAGCGGCGGATGATCGAAGTAAGGCCACACCAGTACGTAGCGATCGCCGAACCAGCGGAAGTCGCGGGTTTGGTCGAGCGGGTAGCGGTCCGGAAAGGTGCTCCAGGAAGCCGGTGTTCCGTGGTGCAGGAGGTTCCATCCTTCCCAGGCATGCTGGTACTCGTCCGCGGTCTCATGATGGAATGGGACCAAGGCATAATCATTGAAGCGCAGGACCGCCGCCAGGATCAGGATCGCGCCGAGGGCGAGGCGTCGATGTTCCGCGGCCAGTTGCCCCAGGATACGCGCCGCCCGGCTCGAAGGCCGGCGGCGCGCCGCGGCGCCGACGGCCAGGAGAAACCCCGCTCCGGCCGCCAGCCAGAGCCAGCCGTAGAGGCGGCGGCTCCGGCCGGTCTCGATCGCGTCGCGATCGGGCGCCAGGAACCGCTCCGGAATCGGCTGGAGCGTGCCTCCCGGCGGCTGCCAGCGCAGGACCAGCTTCGATTCGCCCTCGTTGAGGCGGTAGTCGACCTCGATCGGATGAAGCCCGGCCCGGAGGGGCCTCTCGGCGAGCAGATCGGGGCCGAGATCGAGCGGCATGCCGTCGACCCGCAGCGCCGCCGTTCCCTGCGCTTCGAGGGTGAATCCGTAGCTTCCTTCCGACGGCACGCGCAGCAGCCCGGTCCAATGGACCACAATCGGCGGCTTGTTCTCGGGAAATCGGAGACGCTTCAGGTCCCAGTTGAAAATATAGACGGCGTCGAGGCGCTGCGGCACCGGGAAATCGAGGCTTCGATCGACCTGGGTCCGGACCGGCACCTCCTCCCCGCCTGCCGCCTGGATGGCATAGCGCCCCACGAGCCCGCCGCTGGAGCGGACAAAAACGCCGAGGACGGTCAGGTAGGCCGCCAGACCGAGCAGGGCGAGGTCGGCCATGCGTTTCCTGGCGCGCAGCTCACGCGGGCGCCGGCTCACGATTCGTCCGCCGCCGCCGCGGCGCCGCGCAAGGCACCGAGCAGATCTCGTTTGCCGGCAGCCTCGAGAAACGACGCCTCGATGGTCCGCGCGCCAATCGCCAGGACGTCGTCCCGGCTCATCCCGAGACGAGTCTCGAGCCGGCGCCACTCCTCGGCGATCGAGGTCTCGAACAGCGCCGGATCGTCACTGTTGACGGTGACGGCGCACCCCTCCGCGTGCAGGGTGCGGATCGGGTGGGTCTCCCAGGAGGTTACGACGCCGGTGGACAGGTTGCTGGTCGGGCAGCACTCGAGCGGCACCACGTGGGAGCGCAGGGCGCGCAGCAGCACCGCGTCCTCCACCGCTCGGATGCCGTGACCGATCCGCTCCACCTCGAGAACCTCGAGCGCCTCCCAGACCGAGCGCGGTCCGTCGAATTCCCCGGCATGCGCGGTGGTGCGCAGGCCCAGGCGGCGCGCCTCGCGAAACACCGGCGCGCAGTCCTTCGCCGGCAGCGAGCGCTCGTCCCCGCCCATCCCGATGCCGATGACTCCATACCCACGGTATGCGACGGCCATCTCCACCATCGACTCGAGCGGCCCGACGCCGAGCTGGCGCACGCCGTCGAACAGAAACCGCATTCGCGGGCCGCCTTCCGCTTCGCCGCGCCGCGCAGCCGCGGCGATCGCCTCCATGATCTCGCCGAACGGCAAGCCGGCGCGCGCGAAGATCGTCGGCGAGCAGAACACCTCGGCATAGCGGACCGACTCGCCCCGGAGCCGCGTCGAAAGGGCCGCCGTCACGGTGCCGAAATCGGCGGGCCCGCGCAGTTCGCCGCACAGCTCCTTGAAGTTCCGCAGGAAGTGGGGGAAATCGCGGTGGCGATAGAGCTCGCCGAGCCGCCACCGCTCGTCGGACCCCGCCGGCTCACCCCGTCCGCGACGGATCTGCAAGACGGTGTCGAGATCGACCGAGCCTTCCAGATGCAGATGGATCTCCGCCTTCGGGAGGCCGCCGTACCGGTTCATCTTACTGGGACCGCGGCGCCACGCCGGAAGTGCGCTCGCTCGCCGAGGGCGGATGATCGAGGTAGTGCACGTTTCCCTGATCGTCGGTGAAGGAGAACATCGGGGCGCCGGGCTTGGCCGTCGAGACGGCGGCCTTGGGGCCCGCGTAGGGCGTCCGGTTGTGTCCGAAGATCTTCAGCACCTTCGCCACATAGGCGCGCGTCTCCTGATAGGGAGGGATGCTGCGGGTCGCCTGCACCGCGTTCTCACCGGCGTTGTAGGCCGCCAGAGCCAGGCGCTGGTCGCCTCCGAAGAGGTCGAGGAGATAGCGCAGATAGCGCACGCCGCCGACGACGTTCTCCACCGGGTCAAAGGGATCGGCCACCCCGAAGCGCGCCGCGGTCTCCGGCATCAACTGCATCAGTCCCAGGGCGCCCTTGGCCGATTGCGCCTGCGGGTCGAAATTCGATTCCACGGCCGCCACGGCATAGACGAGCTCCGGACGCACGCCGTGCTGCAGCGAGGTCTTCCAGATGAGATCGTGAAACTCCTCGCCGGAATGGGCGTTCGGCAGGGGACGCCGGCCGCTGTAAGTCCTCAGATCTCGATGGTCGGGCACGTTCGTGAGGACCAGCGCGCCGTTCTGATCCCGGCGGTAGTACATCTCCTCGCCCGCCTCGGCCGAACCGATCGCGCAGGCCGCCAGCACCGGGAGCAGGGCCGCGGCCCTCATGGCGCTGCACCGGCTCTCCGGATGGCGCTCGCGACGGCCTCGAAGGTGCGTTCCCTTGCCGCTTTCAGATCGCCCGGCTTCTTGCCACCGGCCTCGGCGAGGTCGGGCTTCCCACCGCCCCGGCCGTCGAACAGCCGGGCGATCTCCTTGACGATCTCGCCGGCGTGCAGCCGGGGAATCAGATCGCGGCTCACCGACGCGGTCACGCTCACCCGGTCGTCGCGCAGGGCCCATTGAACGATCACGCCCGAAGGGAGGCGCCCACGGCTCTTGTCGACGAGCTGCCGGATGGCGTCCTTGTCGAGTCCCTCCTGGGGCCCCCGAACGAGGACCTGGATGCCGTCGACGTCGCGCAGCTCGTCATCGGCGCCTCCTCCGGCGCCGCCCGCGGCCATCGCCACCTTCACGCGGTCGAGCTCGCGCTGCAAGGCGCGGTTCTGATCCAGGAGGCGCGCCAGCGTCTCGTGCAGCCGCGGGCGCTCGACGTTGAGGGCGGTCTGGAACCGATCGACCGTGCGCCGATCCTCGCGCAGCTCGCGTAGCGCCCCTTCCCCCGCCAGGGCCTCGACCCGCCGCACCCCCGCCGCGATGCCCCGCTCCTGGGTCAGTTTCAGAAGCCCGATCGAGCCCGTGCTCGCGGCATGGGTGCCTCCGCAGAGCTCCATGCTGAACCCCGGAACCTCGACGACGCGCACCACCTCGCCGTACTTGTCGCCGAAGAAGGCCAGGGCGCCGCGGCGCAGGGCCTCGTCGAAGGGCAGGACGGTGGCGCGAATCGGCAGGTCCTGGCGGATCACATCGTTCACCTCATCCTCGACCTGCCGGAGGATCTCGTCGGACAGCGCCGCATAGTGGCTGAAGTCGAAGCGGAAGCGGTCGGGCTGCACGAGGGAACCGGCCTGCTTGACGTGCGTTCCCAGGATGTCGCGCAGCGCAGCGTGCAGCAGGTGGGTGGCGTCGTGGCTGCGCATCAGCGCCAGCCGCCGGGGCCGATCGACCTCGGCCACCACCCGGTCTCCGACGCGCAGGTGGCCCTCGCGGATCACGACGGCGTGGAGCGACAGGCGGGGCCGCGGCGCCTGGGTATCCCGCACCTCCGCCACGCCCTCCGTGCCGGTCAGGAACCCGGTGTCCCCCATCTGTCCTCCTCCCTCGGCGTAGAACGGGGTCCGATCGAGGAGGACTTGTCCCTCGTCCCCGGCTCCAAGGGCATCGACCAGGCGCTCGTCCCGGACCAGGGCCAGCACGCTGACCCCTTCGAGGCGCGTCGCCTCATACCCCTGGAATTCGCTGCTCTCCACCGGCAGCGCCGCGACCACTCCCTGCGCCGACCCGCCGGTCTCCTTCATCCCTTTGCGCGAGCGCTCGCGCTGTTCCTCCATCGCCCTCTGGAAACCCGGCTCGTCCACTTCGAGGCTCCAGGCCTGGGCGACGTCGCGGATCAGATCGATTGGCAGGCCGAAGGTGTCGTAGAGCTTGAACGCCTCCGCACCGGGGACGAGGGTGCGGCCCAGGCTAGTGAGCTGCTGCGCCAGGGCCTCGATTTTCTGCAACCCGACCGCCAGAGTCTCGGCGAAGCGCTCCTCCTCCCGCCGAGCCATTGTGGCGACCAGCGCGCCATGCGCAACCAGCTCGGGATAGGCGCTCTCCATCACCTTGATCACCGTGCCGCTCAGGTCGCCGAGGAACGGCTTGTCGATCCCCAGAGCCCGCCCGAAGCGGATGGCGCGGCGCATGATCCGGCGCAGGACATAGCCTCGCCCGTCGTTGCTCGGCACGACGCCATCGGACATCAGGAAGGTCATGGCGCGCACATGGTCCGCGATCACCTGAAAGGCGACCCGGTCCGGCTCGGCCTCGCCTTGCGGCGCGGGCTTCCAGCCTCCCTCGCGCACGGCGGTCGCACGGGCCGCCAGGACGATCGGCTTGAGCAGGTCGGTGTCGTAGTTGCTCTTGACGTCCTGGAGGACCGCGGTGATCCGCTCGAGGCCCATGCCCGTGTCGACGCCCCGTCGTTGCAGCGGCTTCAGCGTGCCATCTTTCTGCCGATCGAACTGCATGAAGACCAGGTTCCAGAGCTCCATGAACCGGCCGCAGTCGTGGCCCGGGTCGCAGTCCTTCAAGCCTTTGGCGCAGACCCCCGTTTGATCGAAGTGGATCTCGGAGCACGGCCCGCAGGGGCCGGTATCCCCCATCGACCAGAAATTGTCCTTCTCTCCAAGCCGGGCGATCCGCGCCGCGGGGACGCCGACCCCTTCGCGCCAGAGATCGTAGGCCTCGTCATCCTCGCGAAAGACGGTGACGACGAGGCGGTCCGGCGGCAGGCCGAAGACCCCGGTCAGCAGCTCCCAGGCATAGGCGATCGCGTCCTTCTTGAAATAATCGCCGAAGGAGAAGTTGCCGAGCATCTCGAAGAACGTGTGGTGGCGGGGCGTGCGGCCCACCTGCTCGAGGTCGTTGTGCTTGCCGGAGACCCGCATGCACTTCTGCGCCGTGACGGCGCGTTTGGTGGGACGCGTCTCACGTCCCAGGAACACGTCCTTGAACTGATTCATCCCGGCATTGGTGAACAGGATCGTGGGGTCCTGAACGGGGATCAGGGACGAGGAGGCGACACGCTGGTGGCCGGCGCGCGCGAAAAAGTCGAGAAAGGTCTCGCGTATCCTCGCCCCGGTCCAAATCGTGCTGGTCATGGCGCGCTCCGCAAAGAGCGGCATTATAACCCGCGCGCGGGGCGGGCCGGGGAACGCACCGGGAGGTTCGGCCGCGGCGGCGGAGCTACTTCTTGCGCGCACCGCCCGCGCCGTGGGAGCGCGACAGGTCGAACACCGACCCCCCGCCTCCGCCCTGGGCCGGCTCCATCCCCGTCTTGAGGGTGCTCTCCATCTCCCTCTGGGCGACGTCGGCGGTCGACTCGATTCCCTGCAGCTTGAGCTTGAACTCGTCCGGGTTGCTGGCGCGCCGCAGCGCCTCCTCCATGCTGATCAGGTCCTTCTTGAACAGGCTGTAGATCGACTGGTCGAAGGTCTGCATCCCGTACTGCGAGGTGCCCTGGGCGATCGCCTCGTGGATCAGCTTGG
>JBGPLZ010000140.1:0-6318 GCA_041486695.1 Acidobacteriota bacterium
CCGGGCACGGGTCCGGGTCGCTGCGCGACCCTCCCCTCGGCTCGCCTCGCTCCCACCCACCGCGCTGAGGACCGCGCGGTGGGGCCCCGGTCGCTCGGTCTCGCACGGCCCGGCGACTGCAGGCCGCGGCGCTTCACACCACGGTTCCCTCAAGCGCCCCACGCCACCACCCACCAGAACCCGCAACCGCAGATCACTCCCCGCCAGGGGGGGTCCAGTTCAGGCTCGTGAGAACGCTGGAAACATACGGATCTGGTTCGCTACGGCCGAGCGCCATCCGGGGGATTTCGGGTGCCGTGCCCTGTCCTCGGCGGACCGTGCGAGACCGAGCGACCAGGGTCCCACCGCGCGCTTCACAGCGCGGTGGGTGGGAGCGAGGCGAGCCGAGGGGAGGGTCGCGCAGCGACCCGGACCCGTGGCCGCCGAGGACAGGGCACGGCGCCCGGCGATTACGATGGGGTGATCGGCCGAACCAAGGTGGCCGGCACCGGGTCCTGGGCCGCGTTGAGGATGGAGACCCGCGCGTGCCGCACGACGGCGCGGAACTCCTCCGAGGCAAGGAAAGCTGCCTCGCGCTCGCGCCCTTCGAGATATCCGTCGCCCGATGACCGCAGCTCGGCGTCGACCTGTCCGGGATGGACGACGAACTCGTACACCGCGCCGGGCCGAGCTCGCGACAGGACCGACTGGAGGAGGCGCGCCGTCGGCCGGCGCATGAAAGCGGTGCCGAAGCCGTGCGCCGCAGCCGGACCGTTGGGCCCGGCGGCGCGCAGTGAGCGCCGGGTGGCCATCGCCAGGAGGAGGCTCTTTGGGTCGGGCCAGCGCCCCCGTCCGCCGACGACCGGGCCGTCCATGACCCGCACCGCCAGGCGCTCATGGCGGGCGATGGACGCCATGGCGCGGGAGAAGATCCGCGGCAGGAGATGAACGTGCTGGTGGCTGTCGAGATGGCTGATCCGGACGCCGGTCGCCCTCACCAGGGCGATCTGGGCGCGCCACTCCTTGCGGATCTCGTGCAGCCGCACGCGGCCCGCCAGGAAGCGGGTCAGGAACCGCCGCAGGGATGGAAACTCGCCGCCTCCGTCGACCAGGCTCGGCACCTGCTCCGGCGGCAGCACCGGCCGCCCCTGCGTCAGGTTGAGGTGGACGCCGAAGTCGTACTGGGGATGAGCCGCCGCCCAGCGCAGCGCCTCGGCGGCGTGCGGGCCGCCCAGAAGAATCGATGCACTGCTCACCGTGCCCGCCTCGAGGCTCTCCTGGATGGCGCGATTCACCCCGGGCGCCAGACCATAGTCATCGGCGTGCACGATGAGGCCGGCCGGCTCCGGGGCCGTCGCGACCGCCCGGTAGTCGCCGCGCAGCGACCGCAGGCGGATGACGACCAGATCGCGGAACATGCGCAGCGAATCACCGACGAACTGCACGGTCGTCGGCTCGCTGTCATAGCGGAACGAGACCGGCACCTCGGTGATCCGGGCCCGGCGATCGACGAGGGCGCGCAGCAACTCGACGTCGAAGGAGAAGCCGTCCATCGACAGGTGGCCGAGCAGCGGGCGCACGACCTCGCTGCGGAACCCTTTGAGCCCCGCCTGAGTATCGAGAATACGGGGCACCGTCAGCACCCGACAGAGCCAGTTGAACAGCCGCCCCATCAGGTGCCGGGTATAGAGGTACGAGAAAAACGACGGGCTCATCATGTAAGTGCTGGCCGGCAGCACGCGGCAGGCGATGGCGGCGTCGGCGCCGGCCTCGAGCGCCCTCAGGATCCGGGCCGTGTTCTCGACGGGATAGGCGAGATCGCAGTCGGTGAACACGGCATACACGCCGCGCGCCAGACCGAGCCCGGCCCGGATCGCGAACCCCTTGCCGCGATTGGCGGTGAACCGGACGCGGATGATCGCTTCACCCGGGTGGTTCTTGAGAAAGGCCTCGACGAGCGCCCGCGTGCCGTCGCTCGAGGCGTCGTCGACCAGGATCAGCTCCCAGGCTTCCGGGCGGGAGGCGAGCCAGGCGTGCACGGCCAGCAGCGTGCCGGCCAGGAACGACTCGGCGTTATAGACCGGCAGGATGAACGACCGGCTCGGCGTCTTCGGATCGGTGAGGCTCACGCGTCGTCCTTCGGTTTGGCGGCCGCGCTCATTGTATCGGCTTCGCCCCGGCCGGAGCGAGGCGCACCGCCGAGCGCCGGGGCCCCTGATAGAGCGTCTCCGACGACAGGTCCTGGTCCGATCCCAGGGCCGGAAGGTCGCGGGAGCGGACGATCCAGACTCCGCCGGGTGAATCGGCGACCCGGCGCAGCAGATCGGGCCGCTCGGTGACCACCTCCAGCGTGCGGTTCAGGTAGAAGTTCAGACTCAGGTCCCACACATGATACGTCCCGGCGACCTGCCGGTCGAACCCGCCGCTCAGAAGCTGCCGCACCAGCGGCCGGGTCGAATCATAGGGCTCCAGGCGGGGGCCGGCGAACAGCACCAGGCTCAGGAGGGCCAGCACCGCCGCCCCCGCATGGGCGGCGAGCAACCCGGAAAAACTCCGGAGCGCCAGCGCCAGCGCCGCCAGAATCAGTCCGGCCAGGAAGAGACCCAGGATCAGGATCGATGCGCCGGCCGCCTCGCCCATGTCGCGCTCGCGGAGCAGGCTGATGACCGCGATTCCCCCCGCCAGGAGAAGGCCGGCGGTGAGTCCGAGCGAGACGAACGCCCCCCTCCGGCCCGACCCGGGAGCCTCCCCCGGCCGGGCCTCGAAGCAGGAACTCCAGTGCCGGGCCAGAAGCAGGGCCGCGGCCGGAAAGGCCGGCAGGATATACGTCGGGAGTTTGCTGGCGGACAAGGAGAAGACCAGGATCGGCGCCGCGAACCAGCAGAGCGCATAGAGGGACCCGATCGGCCGGCCGGGCCCCGTCTCGGCCCGCCACGACGACGGCCGGGCCGGGCCGGCGAGGGCGACCGGCAAGGCGCCGGACCATGGCAGCAGGCCGGCCGCCAGGACCACCAGGTAATAGAAAGGCGACGAAGGATGCTCGGGGTTCACGAAGCGCCCGACATTCCCTTCGCCGATGAAGGTCCGGATCAGCAAATCGCCATGCTCGATCGCCATGTAGGCGTACCAGGGGCCCGCGGTCAGGACGACTCCCGCGATGCCGGCGACCCACCCCCGGGGCCTCAGGACCTCGCTCCGCCGCGCCAGCAGGGCATAGCCACCGAGCGCCACGGCCGGCAGGATCAGTCCGACCGGGCCCTTCGTCAGGGCGGCCAGGCCAAGAGCCGCCCCGAACAGGAACGCCGAACCTCTCGACCCCGAGGCGAGATAGGCCGCCGCGGCGAGCATAGCGAGCGTCACCGTCAGCGTCAGCGTCATGTCGGTCACCGCCGCTCGAGCCAGGAAGGCATACTCGAGGCTGGTGGCCAGGATCAGGGCGGCCGCGAACGAGGCCTTCGCGTCGAGGCCGATCCGGCGCCCCACCGCACGGACGGCGAACAGGCCGGCGAGGGCGGCGCAGGCCGACCCGAGCCGGGCGGCCGTCTCCGAGACGCCGATCAGGCGATAGGCGAGAAGGACGACCCAATAGAAAAGGATCGGCTTGTCGAACCAGGGCTGGTCCCGCAGGGTGGTGACGAGCCAGGTTCCGCCGCGCAGCATCTCGAGGGCCGGCACGGCGTAGTACGGCTCGTCCGGGTCCGACAGTCCGTGGCCGCCGAGGGCGACAAAGAACAGGGGCAGCGCCAGCAGGACCAGGAGGGCCGAAGCGGGGCCCGCGGCGGCGAGTCCACGCCTCGGGGCGATCAATGGATCAAGTGTCCCGTCCGCTCCCACCGCGTCCCCTTGAAGAACGCTCCCGCGTTCGAGAGGATGCGGCCGACGTCCGAGGCGCCGTTGCGGGCGGCGGCCTGGGCGCCGTCCTCCGTGTCGGTGGTGAAGGACCAGTAGATCACCAGGCCCCGCCCGATGATGTTGGCGCGCGGGACGAAGCCCCACTCACGGCTGTCGAGGCTGTTGTCGCGGTTGTCGCCCATCACGAAGTAGTGACCAACGGGAATCTCCACCGGTCCGAAGTTGTCGAGGTTCGGCGGGACGCTGCCGGGGTCTTTGTGGTTGCTGTACGGCTCGAGCAGGGCGATGTACCCTTCCTCGCCCGCGCGCTTCACGTAGACCACCTTGTTGACGATCTTGACCGTCTCTCCCGGCAGGCCGATCACCCGCTTCACATAATCCTGCCGCGGATCGCCGGGGAAGCGAAAGACGATCACGTCGCCGCGCGCCACCTCGTTCAGCGGCAGGAAGAGACGCTCGACCGGATGAGACAGCGGCGCGAGGGCGAACTTGTTGACCAGGATATGGTCACCGACGAGGAGGGTGTCCTCCATCGACGGGCTCGGGATCTGGAAGGGCTGGAACAGGAAGGTCCGCACGAACAGCGCCACGATGAAGGCGATGATCGCCGCCTGAGTATACTCGAACAGGAACCGTCTCGGCCGCGCAACATACTCCAAGGGGCTGATCTCCCGCGTCTTCAGCCGCGCCTTCAGCCGCGCCGTATACGGCGTCGGCTGCAAGGCGCGTTGTTAATTATGGATGAAAGAAGGTCGCTCCGCCAGCCGCGCCGGCCGCCGGCTCCTAGTCGATCTTCAGCAGCGCCAGGAACGCCTCCTGGGGGATGTCGACCTGGCCGACCTTCTTCATCCGCTTCTTCCCTTCCTTCTGCTTCTCGAGGAGCTTGCGCTTCCGGGTGATGTCCCCGCCGTAGCACTTGGCGAGGACGTTCTTGCGCATCGCGGCGACGTTCTCGCGGGCGACGATCTTGCCGCCGATGGCGGCCTGGATCGCCACCTCGAACATCTGGCGCGGGATCAGCTCGCGGAGCTTCTGGGCCAGGGCGCGCCCCTTCAGCTGGGCCCGGTCGCGGTGGACGATCACCGACAGGGCGTCGATCGGGTCGCCATTGACCAGGATGTCGAGCCGGACGAGGTTCGAATCCCACCAGCCGGTATGGTGGTAGTCGAGCGAGGCGTAGCCGCGCGACAGCGTCTTGAGCCGGTCGTAGAAATCCATCACCACCTCGTTGAACGGCAGCTCGTAGGTCACGAGCACGCGCGTCGTGGTGACGTATTTCAGCTCCTTCTGGATGCCCCGCTTGTCCTGGCAGAGGGCCAGGATCCCGCCGACGTACTCCGGCGGCGTCAGGATCAGGGCCGTGATGACCGGCTCCTCCCACTTCCTGATGTTCTGGGGGGGCGGCAGCTTGGCCGGGTTGCTGACCTCGGTCACCTGGCCGTCGGTCGTCGTCACCCGGTAGCGCACCGAGGGGGCCGTGGTGATGAGGCTCATCTCGAAGTGCCGCTCGAGGCGCTGCTGGACGATCTCCATGTGCAGCAGGCCCAGGAAGCCGCAGCGGTAACCGAAGCCGAGGGCGTCGGAGGTCTCCGGCTCGACCGAGAAGGAGGCGTCGTTGAGCCGCAGCTTGTCGAGAGCGTCGCGCAGCATGTCGTAGCTGGTCTCGCCGGTCGGGTAGAGGCCGGCGAAGACCATCGGCTTCATCTCCTGGAAGCCGGGGAAGGCCTGCGGCGTCGGGTGGCGCGCGTCGGTGACCGTGTCGCCGATCTTCACCTCGGTCGCGTTCTTGATGTTGGCGATGAGCACCCCGACCTCGCCGACGGAGAGCTCCTCGACCGGCACCATCTTCGGCGTCAATAGACCGATTTCATCGGCGTCGTACGACTGGCCGGTCGCCATCAGGGTGATCTTCATCTTGCGCTTGAGCGTCCCGTCGACGATGCGCACCAGGACCAGGACGCCGCGGTAGATGTCGAACCAGGAGTCGAAGACCAGCGCCTTGAGCGGCGCGTCGGTGACTCCCTGCGGCGGCGGCACCTCGCGCACGATCGCTTCGAGGATCTCCGCCACGCCGGTCCCCGCCTTGGCCGAGCAGAGGATCGCCTGCTCGGCCGAGATGCCGATGATGCTCTCGATCTGCTCCTTGATCCTCTCCGGCTCGGCCGACGGCAGGTCGATCTTGTTGATCACGGGCAGGATCGTCAGGTGATGATCGACCGCCATGTACGAGTTGGCCAGCGTCTGCGCCTCGACCCCCTGCGTGGCGTCGACCACCAGGACCGCCCCCTCGCAGGCCGACAGCGAGCGCGACACTTCGTAGGCGAAATCGACGTGGCCCGGAGTGTCGATCAGGTTGAGCTCATACGTTTCGCCTTGGTGCTCATAGCGCATAGCGACCGCGCGGGCTTTGATCGTGATGCCGCGGGAGCGCTCCAGATCCATGTCATCGAGCGTCTGCTCGCGCATATCGCGCAGTGACACGGTGCC
>JBGPLZ010000141.1:0-6277 GCA_041486695.1 Acidobacteriota bacterium
GGATCGCTTCGCGCCCGGTCTCCGGGGGAGGGACGGTGGCCTCCAGCCATTTGCGGACCCGATTGGCGTCTCCGAGGCGCGTGTACTTGCCCCAGGAATTGAGGAGCACGATGACGATCTGCCGGGCCGCGATCTCGGCCTGCAACACCAGACACCGCCCGGCCTCGTTGATGTAGCCGGTCTTCGATAGTCCGATATTCCAGCTCTTGTTGTTCACCAGTCCATCGGAGTTGTGGAATTCCAGCACCCGGCCGTCGGAGAGCGTCACCGAGTGGAAGGAGGAGGTGGTGGCCTCGCGAATCGCCGGATACCCAGTCGCGGCCAGAACCATCCGGGAAAGGTCCTCCGCGCTGGACACGTTCTCGCCGGAGAGGCCGGCCGGGTCCGTGAAGCGGGTCCGAAGCATCCCCAGCTCTTTCGCCTTGCGATTCATGGCCTCGAGGCACGCCCCGGTCCCCCCCGGATAGGTCCGTGCCAGTGCGGTGGCCGCCCGGTTCTCCGACGCCATCAATGCCACCCAGAGCACCTCACCGCGCCCGAGGCGTGCGCCTACCGGTAGACGGGAGTGGGTGTGCTTGCGGGTGTCCACGTCCGCGCGGTCGATCTCGATGGCCTCGTCGAGTGGGCACTGCGCGTCCAGCACGACCATGGCGGTCATCAGCTTGGTGATCGAGGCGATGGGCGCCACCTGATCGGGGTGTTTCGCGTACAGCGTCTCCCCCCGCGCCGCGTCGATCACCAGTGCCACGTTCGACTTCAGCTCCGGGCCGCCGAGCCGGCTTCGCCCGGAGTTCGCCACCCTCGCGCCGTCGGTCGCCTGTGAGCCACCGCCGGTCGCCGCCCCTGCAACTCGATCGGTGTATGCGACCATCATCGAGCCGATCACGACGGCCAGCGCCGTCACCCGCATGAACCGACCCAGGGGAATCTCCTCTGCTTCCTGTCGCGCCGACCCGCAACACGCGTGAGAAAATAGCAGGAATCTCCAGTCATGAGAAGGGGAGGGGGCCCGCACGAGCAGAACGACCTGGCGTGGAACCTGCTCACTCGAGAGGGCAGGTTTGTAAGGTTGACAGGGGCGAGGGCTCGCTGTAGTAGAGTAGATAATTGGTCTAGGGTCGGGTCCGGATCACGCTCCTTGAGGAGGACTCCCCTGATGCTGCGTACCAACTCGGATCGCAGACTCAAGATTTTGAGGATTCATCACGAGAAATTCCTACGTCTCTGCGGCTTGGCGGCCGAAATCGCCAAGCTCGGCGACGAGCGCGCGACGCTCCGGAAGATTGTCAACACGGCCACCTCTCTGATCGGCGTTCAGTCGACCCACCTTGCCCTGGTCGACAAGCGCGAACGGACTCTCTACGGGGTCGCGAGCTCGGGCCGACACCGACCGAATGCTTCCAGCCTTCGTCTCAAGCTTTCCCAATCGGCGGCCGCCCAGATGGCCCTGAGGCGCCGGAAGCCGATCTCCATCGATTGCGCCGCGGACGATGCGCGGGTGAACCAGGAGGCTCGCAAGGTGTTATCGATCGGCGGGGTCACCTACCTGCCGTTGCTCAGCGGGCCCCAGAGCTTCGGACTGCTGATCCTCGTGACGCGACGGCCGCACGCCTGGACGAAGGAGGAAGTGCACCTGGCGCAGCATTTCGCCAACTTCGCGTCGGTGGCGCTCGAGAACACGCGCCTCTTGAAACGATTGGCGGAGACGGAGGGCCGGTTCAGGAACCTGGTGGAGCATATCCCCGCCATCGTCTACATCTGCGACTTCGAGCCGCCGTACCGCTCGGTCTACATCAGTCCGCAGACTGAGACAATGCTCGGCTACCCATCGAGCAAATGGATCGACGACCCCGACTTCTGGATGAAAATCATCCACCCTGACGACGTGCGCCCTCTCAGGGGCCTGGAGGACAAGACGGTCCGGACCAAGGGCTTCATCAGCGCCGAGTACCGCATCCTCGATCGCCGCGACGAGATCCGCTGGATGCGGGAGGAGGCCGTGCTGGTGCGCGATCCGGCCGGCGCGCCGATCGGCTGGTACGGCGTGCTCATCGAAATCACCGGGGTGAAAAGGATGGAGCAGGACCTGCCTGCTTCGACTCGGCAAGGCGGCCTGCGATTGCCTCGGTCGCCGGACCCTGACTTCCCCCAGGCCTGACGCCTTCCTGCGGGCGCGGGGTTATCCGGCCCGCAGGTCGGCGCTGGCGCGATCGAGGTCGAGCTGCAGCTCCTGGTGAACCCTGTCGTTGACGACCCCATTGTCGCGCAGCGCCAGGAGCGCATCGGTTTGCGCCTGATAGATGGCCCGGCGCACGTCGCCGGCGACCGCCAGACGCTGCAGCGCCTGGGTCCGGACCATCGTGTCCTCGGCCTGCAGCGACGCGAGTTGATCCGACATCGCGTCGCGCAGGCGATAGACGCCGATCGGGCAGCTCTCCTCCGAACAAAAGGCGTCGAGCCGCGCGATCCCGGCCGCGAGCATCGCCTCGCGCGCGCGCCGCACCTCGTCCCCGGTCGGGTCGGCATCGGACAGGCCGAGCCGGTGCACCAGCGGCAGGAGCGTCACTCCCTGGCCGACGAGCGTCACCAGGATCACGACGAGGGTGCAGGCGATGATCGCGGCGCGGCCGGGAAACGGCGTGCCGTCCATCAACGTCACCGGCACCGACAGCGCCGCCGCCAGCGAGACCGCACCGCGCACGCCGCACCATGACGCCAGGGTCACGGCGCGAACGCTGGGATAGCCGCCCTCGTGCTTGCGCAGCCGCGCCGAGAGCCAGAGCGGCAGGTAGGCGCCGGGGAAGACCCAGACGAAGCGGGCCAGGATCACCGTCACGCTGATCAGCAGCGCGCTGCCGATGATTCCCGGCACCGTCTCGACCGCCCGCACCAGGCGACCCGGCGCCTCCAGCCCGACATAGAGGAACATCAGCGCGTTGAGCAGAAACGCCAGTTGCTCCCACGAGGAGTACAGCTCGACGCGGCTCTCCGGCGCGATGTAGTGCACCCGCCACGACGCGACGAACCCGGCGATCACCACCGCCAGCACGCCGGAGGCCCCGGCACGCTCGGCCAGGAAGAAGGCGGCGTACGGGGCCACCAGCGAGAGGGCGAACAGCACGTGAGTGCCGCGTAGGAAGTAGTTGATCGTGGCGGCGGCCAACCCGACCGCGACCCCGATGATGATGCCGAACCCTGCGATCCGCGCGAAGCTCAACCCGATCCGCCCCGCCTCGAACACCCCGGTGAGCACCACCACGGTCGCCAGCCCGGCGCCGAGCAGCCCGGTCGCGTCGTTGACCAGGCTCTCGCCGCCGAGGATCGCGGTGGCGCGTCGCGGCACGCGCAGCCGCTCGAGCACGGCGTGAACCGCGACGGTGTCGGTCGGGGAGACGATCGCGCCCAGCAGGAAGCAGGCGGCCCAGGGCAGACCCGGCAGCACCCAGTGGGCGACCAGCCCGACCACCAGGATGGTGAATGCGACGAGGCCAATCGCCAGTTGCAGAATTGGCCGCAGCCAGCGCCGAAAGTCGACCCACGACGCGTCCCAGGCGTCGGCATAGAGCAGCGGGGGCAAAAAGACCGCGAGCACCACCCCCGGCGCGATCTCGAGCGCGGGAAGCGATGGTGTCAACGACCAGACCACGCCGGCGACCGCGAGCAGCACCGGCGCCGGAATTGAAACCTTCTGAGCCAGAAAGGACATCATCCCGATGACGACGAGCATCAGGATGAGAGTCGGCAGGATGTCCATCTACGAAGTATCGCACGGGCCGACGGCATCTGGTTCGCCGGCGGCAATGCGCACCGTCGGCGGCGTCTTTACCGCGGAGCGAACAGGCAGTCGTACCCCTGGCCGCAGGCGGACCCGGTCTTGAGGCCGAACCGGTTGCCGGCGTTGAGACCGAGACCGCCGAAGAGGCCGGGCGAGGAGATGTCGAGGCCGTAGCCGAGGAAGTGATGGTTCCGGGGGTAGCCGATCGGAACCGGAAGCGCGGCGAACGATGCGACCGGATAGATGACCGGGTAGAACGCCGGAGCAAAGCCGTCGGGCTCGGCCGGGGACGGTGGTGGCGCGTTGATGTTGATCACGATGGTCGTGCCGGCGGGCTCGCCGTCACGAGGCGCGACGGACGGGACCTCCTTCACCTCCGGTGGAGCGGGCGCGGGAGCCGGCGACGGGCGGACCTTGTTCTCCACCTCACCACCAAGGCGATTTCCCTCCTCATCAAGGGTTGGTCAGGACGACGGTCGCGCCGCCATCCCGGGCGATGGCGCGGTAGATGCGGAGATCGGCCGATCGGTAAAGCTCCTGATCGCCCGCTCCAAAGGCTGGCGGCGTGACCACCCCTACCCCGATCAGGATCGCAAGGACGCAGGTCGTGATCCGCATGCAGAAATCATAGATCGCCGCGGCTCGGGAGGCGAACCGGACCGGTCGAAGTCTGCAGGGTCAATCGCCCCCTCGGCAACCAGTCGATCGCGCATGAACTCGAGCAGCGGCCGCCAGAAATCGCAGTCGATGACGAGTGGAACCCCCCCGATCTTCCCGGTCTGGATCAGAGTGGCGGTCTCGAAGATCTCGTCGAGGGTGCCGAGCCCTCCCAGTGGCGCAATGAAGGCCCGGGAGTATTTCACCAGCAACACGTCGGTTCGGAAAGTGTGCGGCTACCGGCAAGATGTGGTGGCAACCGCTTCCACCCGCGATCCCTGACCGCCCTCCTCCGTCTCTGAGTCACTGCTGAGCGGCTCGTTCAAGGACCTCGAGGAACGGCTCCAGATCCACGGACCCATCGTGACGCGTGCTGTTGATGAATGAGGTTGGGGTGCCGTTGACTCCGCTCCTGACGCCCGAACGGAAATCCTGGCGGACACGATTGGCGTAAGTACCGGCGGCGAGTTCTTCCTTGACTCGCTCTGCGTTAATCCCAAACGCCCTTGCGTAGCGGATCAGGTCAGAGTCTTCCAGGGCCTCCTGCCGCTCTCGCGGCGTGAACGGCGTGCGGATGCGATTCGGCGAGCGGGAGGTTTCGGAAGACACACCGCAATGGGTGTCGCTGTTCGTCATATGAACACCTTCTGTTCGAGACCTGGCGCCTTCTCTTGTTCACGCTTTATCTCCGTACCAGCGGTGAGAATAGGAGTCATCGGACGAGACTCGCTTCTGGCGTTGCGAGCCGCCCAGTCCAGGGCATAATCCGCCACCTCCTGCCACCCGTCCTGGCCGAGGATGTAGTGCGTCCGCCCCGGATACGCCTTGTAGTCGGTGATGGCCTTTGACTTGCGATACAGTTGGACATTGGCCTTCACGACCGACTCGGGCGCGATGTGGTCCTCGCCGCCGGCGATGAACAGGAGAGGCGCGCGAAAGTCGTTGTGAACGTTCACAGCGGTCGCGGCGTGCGGATTGAAGTTGGCGAACGCCGCCTGGAACAGGACGTGGTCCGGTCCCGGCACCGCAT
This sequence comes from Acidobacteriota bacterium, assembly GCA_041486695.1. Taxonomy (GTDB): domain Bacteria; phylum Acidobacteriota; class Polarisedimenticolia; order Gp22-AA2; family Gp22-AA2; genus JBGPLZ01. Next base: position 5,463 of record JBGPLZ010000141.1, read on the forward strand.
ACCTCCGGTAGACCTTCAGCGACTCCTCTTCCGAGAGCATGTTCGTGAAGGCTTAATGAAACTGCTCAGGGGTGAGCGGCACGGCCCGGTGATTGTTCAGGGGATTGCTCAGGAACGGGCAGAAAGGCGTCCATGAGCACCAGACGATCGGTCGCCTGGGGAAACTGGGCGGCGTAGGCGTAGGCCACCATCAGTCCGATGTCGTGACCGACGATGGCCGCGCGGTCGAATTTCAGCGACGTCGTCAAGCGGCATGATCGGCAGCCACACGTGGCCCGTCTCGGCGAAATCGTGCAGCAGCACGACCGGGCTGCCCTTCCCGCCGATGAGGTAATGCAGGCGGGTGCCGTTGACTTCTGCGAACCGATCAGAAAAGCCGGGTGGGTTGGCTGCGCCGCCCGCGGCCTGCAGCGCGGAACTCGTCACGAGCCATGCAACACCGACGACGACCGCACCGGCACGGCGACCGCATCTGGACGATCTTGGTCGATCAGGCATGGAACCCTCGCTTAACCCTTGATGAAGGTGACCAGCTCTTCGTTCACCAGCTCCTTGTGAGTCGTGCACATTCCGTGCGGGGCGCCCTTGACGACCTTGAGCTTTGCGCTTTTGATGATCTTCGCGGACAGCAGGGCGGAATCGGCGATCGGGACGATCTGATCGTCGTCGCCGTGCAGGACCAGCGCCGGCACGTCGATCTTCTTGAGGTCTTCGGTGAGATCGGTCTCGGAGAACGCCTTGATGCAGAAGTACGAGGCAGGGAGGCCGGCCATCATCCCCTGGAGCCAGAAGGACTCGCGCACGCCCTCCGAAAC
>JBGPLZ010000142.1:0-5879 GCA_041486695.1 Acidobacteriota bacterium
GCCGGTCATGATGGCGCTGATGCAGGCGGCATAGGCGCGAGCCGCGGCGCTGTCGTAGGGCAGCCCCTGCACCATGAGCACGGTGCCGAGGTTGGCGTAGCCGAGGCCGAGCGGGCGGTACTCATGCGAGTTCTTGGCGATGCGCGCCGTCGGGTAGGAGGCGTTGTCGACGATGATCTCCTGCGCCAGGATGGTGATGTCGATCGCCTTGCGGTAGGCGGCGACGTCGAGCTCGCCGTCATCCTTCGCGAGCTTCATCAAGTTGAGGGACGCCAGATTGCAGGCCGAGTCGTCCAGGAACATGTACTCCGAGCAGGGATTGCTGGCGTTGATCCGATCGGTGTTCGAGCAGGGATGCCAGTCGTTGATCGTGGTGTCGAACTGCATGCCGGGATCGCCGCAGGCCCAGGTGGCCTCGGCGATCGTTTTCATGAGCTGGCGCGCCTTGAAGGTCTCGACCGGCTCGCCGCTGAGAACGGCGCGGGTCTGCCAGGGTCGATCCTCGACCACCGCCTGCATGAACTCGTCGGTCACCCGGACCGAGTTGTTGGAGTTCTGGAAGAAGACCGAGGAGTAGGCCGGTCCGTCGAGCGCCGAGCTGTAGCCGGCGTCGACCAGGGCCCAGGCCTTCTTCTCTTCCTCCTGCTTGCACTTGATGAACTCGACGACGTCGGGGTGGTCGATGTTCAAGATCACCATCTTGGCGGCCCGGCGCGTCTTGCCGCCGCTCTTGATGACGCCGGCGAAGGCGTCGTACCCCTTCATGAAGGAGACCGGCCCCGAAGCCGTTCCGCCGCCCGCCAGCAGCTCTTTCGAGGAGCGGATCGGCGACAGGTTGCTGCCGGTGCCGGAGCCGTACTTGAAAAGCATTCCCTCGGTCCGCGCCAGGGTGAGGATCGACTCCATCGTGTCCTCGACGGAGTTGATGAAGCAGGCGGAGCACTGCGGCTTCGGCTCGACGCCCACGTTGAACCAGACCGGGGAGTTGAACGACATCTTCTGGTAGACCAAAAGGTGCTTGAGCTCGGCCTCGAACGCCTGGGCGTCGGGCTCGCTGTCGAAGTAACCCTGGGCCCGGCCCCAGCCGCCGATGGTGCGCACCACCCGTCCGATCAGCTCACGGACACTGCGCTCGCGCTCCGGGGTGCCGAGGGTGCCGCGGAAATACTTCGAGGCGACGACGTTGGTCGCGGTCTGCGACCAGAATTTCGGCACCTCGACGTCACGCTGCTCGAAGACCAGCTCGCCTTTCTCGTTGCCGATGAGGGCGTGGCGCGTCTCCCACTCGACCTCGTCGAAGGGGTCGACGCCCGGGCGGCTGAAGGTGCGCTCGATCTTCAGCCCGTCCGCCGCCTTCCTCAGCGTGAGCGGGGCGGAGAATACGGAGTGTGGCTGCGTCTTGCGGCCCGTGTTCGGCGACATGGCGGTTCGCCGTGGCTTGAGCTCGGACTCTTTCCTCATCAGCATCCCCCCCCCCGAAAACGTTGTCTCCTGCCCGCTCGACTCGGTCGCTGCCCCAGGGGCCAGCCGCCTTATTCCGCCCCTCTGTGACGATTCCGGGGCAACTCGGCTCCGGTGAAGACGCATTTCCTAGGGTAGCGAGCGGCAGGAAGCGTGTCAAGAGTCTGGCCCAAAATGTTGTGGGCTTGCCGGGATTTTCCACAAGATGCGGTGTTTTAGACAGTTACGACGTGGAACGGCCTGTGGAAAATCTGTGGGCGCGCGTGAACCCCGCGCTGCACGGTCGAAAGAAAGTTTTTCCATGCGTAAATCACGCCCCGCCGCGCCCTTCACCCGATCGCCACGCGGCGCGTTGACTCCTTCTCGCACGCTGGGCTATCCTCCCGACCGTCCTCGGCCAGCGCGCACAGGCACACCGGGCCCCGCGGAGAGGTGTCCGAGTGGCTGAAGGAGCACGCTTGGAAAGCGTGTGTGGGGGAAACCTCACCGTGGGTTCGAATCCCACCCTCTCCGCCACTCCCCGGTCCGGCCGACCCCGCGGCACCACGAACGCGGCCCATGCTATGACTCGGACAGGCTCCTAACTCAACGCTCTGCTTGGCCGTGCGCCTCCACGAACCACAGATCCTTGTCGAGGACGCGGGAGATCTCGGTCAGGATATCGGCGGTACCCGCGTCACCGATCTCCGCGGTCTTGTTGATCCCCGAGCGGACCTGTTCGCCGGTGAAGGCGAGCGCGCGGGCGAGCGCCTCCACGTGGTCCTTGCCGGCGGCGATCGTCAGGGAATATTCCTGAAGAGACGAGCGCTTGGCGACGGCCCGGACGGTTCCCTCGGCGATCCCGCCGAGCTGGACGATCCTCTCGGCAAGCAGGTCGGCGGAGTCGCCCGCGTTCTCGTGGACCTTGTCGAATAGCTCGTGCAACGCGATGAAGCTCGGCCCCTTGACGTTCCAGTGAGCCTGCTTCGCCTGCTGGGTCAAATCGATACAGTCGGCCAGCCGTTCCTGAAGCAAACCGATCACCTGATGCCTGACTTTCTCGGGCAGGTTGTTCTTGGTCTTGTGCACGTCGTCCTCCCTGGGTAAGAACCATTGAACCATCCCCTCTATTCTACCCCCGAAGTCGACGCCGCGCGGGAGGCGCGCCCGCCGCGGCCGATCGCCGAAGGAGCGGGTCGTGCGGTAGGATCACGAGATGACCGGCGTGGCAGGCGGGGCCGAAACGCAGGAGCGAGGGGCGCGCACCGTCTCGGCCTGGAGCCCCCTTGCCGAGCCGATGTTCCGCAGCCTCTGGATCGCCTCGTTCGCCTCGTACATGGGGACCTGGATCCAGGACGTTGCCTCCGGCTGGCTGATGACCTCTCTGGCCCCGTCGCCCTTCATGGTCGCCCTGGTGCAGGCCGCGACCACGCTGCCGATCTTCCTGCTGTCATTGCCGGCCGGAGCGCTCGCCGACGTGCTGGATCGGCGGCGTCTCCTGATCGTCACCCAGACCTGGATGCTGGCGGCGTGCTCGACTCTCGCTCTTTTGACCCGGCTCGAGCTCACGGGGCCCTGGACGCTTCTGGCCCTGACGTTCGTCATCGGCATCGGCGCGGCGCTGAACGCGCCCGCCTGGCAGGCGATCTTCCCCGAGCTGGTGCCGCGCGGAGAGCTCGGCGCGGCGCTGGCGCTCAATGGCATCGGCATCAACCTGTCGCGGGCGATCGGCCCCGCCCTGGGGGGGCTGGTGGTGGCCGCGGCCGGCGCCTGGGCCGCCTTCCTGCTGAACGCGGTGTCGTTCGTCGGCGTGATCTTCGTGCTTTCCAGATGGAGGCGGGCGACCCGGACCAGCGTTCTGCCCGCCGAGAGGCTGGTCGGCGCGATGCGCGCCGGCATGCGCTACGTCCGCCACGCACCGGAGCTGCGCGCCGTGATGGTGCGCGCCGGCGCCTTCATCCTTTCCGCCAGCGCGCTCTGGGCGCTCCTGCCGATCGTGGGACGCTTCGAGCTCGGCCTCGGCCCGACCCGCTACGGCCTGCTGCTCACTGCGTTCGGTTCGGGAGCCGTGGGCGGAGCGCTGCTCCTGCCCTGGCTGCGCAGGACCCTCGGCGAAAACGGGCTGGTCGTCTGGTCGACCCTGCTGTTCGCCCTCGTCCTGCTGCTCCTGGGCCGGGTGCGCTCCTTCCCGGCCGCCGGCGGTGCGCTGCTCCTGGGCGGTGGCCTCTGGATCGCGCTCCTGACCGCGTTCAACACCAGCGCCCAGGCCACGCTTCCTGCCTGGGTCCGCGGCCGCGCCCTGGCGATCTACATCCTGGTCTTCTTCGGCGGAATGGCCGGGGGGAGCGCGCTGTGGGGAGCGGTGGCGACCCGCTTCGGAGTCCGCCAGGCCCTCACCGCCGCGGCCGTCGGCGTGGTCGCCGGACTGATCACGACGGCGCGTCACCGTCTGCCGGCCGGGGAGGGTCCCGACGTCGCTCCGTCGCGGCACTGGCCGGCGGCCTCGACCTACCTTGAGGCGGTCGATCATGATCGCGGGCCGGTCCTGGTCACGGTCGAGTACCGGATCGACCCGGCCGACGCCACCCCCTTTGCCGAGGCGATGCGCGAGGTGCGGCGGATCCGGCTGCGCGACGGCGCCATCCGCTGGGACCTGTTCAACGACCTCGAGGACGAGAGACGCTTTCTCGAGTCGTTCATCGTCGAGTCCTGGGTGGAGCACCTGCGGCAGCACGAGCGGCTCACCGTCGCCGACCGCGCCGTCGAAGAGCGGGCGCGCCGCTATCATCTCGGCCCGGATGGACCGGCGGTGACGCACTTCATCGCCAGTGGCTTGCCCGTCGCCCCGGCGCCATCATCCGACGAAAGGAGCCTGCGATGATCACGCTGCGTCGCTCGGCGGAGCGCGGCCACACCAACCTCGGCTGGCTGGACAGCCACCACACATTCTCGTTCGGCGATTACCGCGACCCGGATCAGATGGGCTTCGGTCACCTCCGGGTGATCAACGAGGACCGCGTCCAGCCCGGCCAGGGGTTCGGTACGCACGGCCATCGCGACATGGAGATCCTGTCGTTCGTCCTGTCGGGGTCGCTCGAGCACCAGGACAGCATGGGGACGGGCTCGGTCATCCGCCCCGGCGACGTGCAGCGGATGAGCGCCGGAACGGGCGTGACCCACAGCGAGTCCAACCCGTCGCCCCGGGCCCCGGTCCACTTCCTGCAGGTCTGGATCATCCCGGAGCGGGGCGGCCTCGCGCCGGAATACGAGCAGAAGACCTTCCCGGACGGGGAGCGCCGCAACCGGCTCTGCCTGGCCGTCTCTCCTGACGGCCGGGACGGATCGCTGACGATCCATCAGAGCGCCCGCGTCTACGTCTCGACGCTCCAGCCGGCCCACTCGCTGGTCCACGCGCCGGGCGCGGGCCGGAGAGCCTGGCTTCAGGTGACCCGCGGCACGCTCGGCCTCAACGGCACCGGAATGAAGGAAGGGGACGGGGCGGCGATTCGCGGCGAGACCCGGGTCGAGATCACCGCTCGGGAGGAGGCCGACCTTTTTCTCTTCGACCTCGCCTGAGGCGGCGTGTCGGGCGTGCTGATCAGAAGATCCGCGCCCCGATCCGGACACAGAGGAGGACTCCGAGGCCGACGCTCCCCGCGCCGGCCGCCAGGCGCAGCAGGACATAGAGCGAGTTCGCGCGAGCGTGCGCCAGAGCCAGGGGAGCGCCCAGGGCGAGGCTCATCAGCAGCATGCCGGCGATCGAGCCGAGGCCGAAGATCCCGAGGTAGAGCCAGCCGAGGAACACGGTCGGCAGCGTCGTCAGGACGAGCAGGACGAGCGCGCCGGTCCCCGCCAGTCCGTGCAGGCTTCCGACCAGGAAGGGGCGCAGCCCCCCTCGCAGCGGGTGCGGGTGGTGGTGCGGAGCGGCCGTGGAACCCGCGTCATGCCGGACCGCATGCAGGTGCAGGTGCGCATGCGCGACACCATCGTGTTCGTGCGGGTGCACGTGCAGGCTCGGGCGCACCCCCGCGAGCAGCGCCCGGACGCCCAGGCCGACCAGCATCAGGCCGACCGCGAACTCGAACAGCAGCGCAATCCGCTCCGGCACCGTCACGCGCAGCGCCACGAGCAATCCGCCGACGATCCCCAGCGTCACGGCATGTCCGACCCCCCAGACGAAGCCGGTCAGAGCCGCGCGGCGCAGCGCACCCTGCCCTTCGACCAGAGTGGCCACGGCGGCGACATGATCGGCATCAAGCGCATGCCGCAGCCCCAGCACCAGCCCCAGTGCGAGCGTCGCGCCGATCGAAATATCCGTCATCTCCCACACCTCCCCGGCACCAGCACCGCGCATCCCGGCGCCCCGGCAAGATCCGAGTCGTAGTCTAGCAGCTTCAAGATTGACCCCCGGTGTGAAGCGCCGCGCCAGGCAAGTCGCC
>JBGPLZ010000143.1:0-5525 GCA_041486695.1 Acidobacteriota bacterium
CGTCAGAGGAATCGCTGCTGTGAAGCGCCGCGCCAGGCAACTCGCCGGGGCGTGGGCGACCGAGCGCCCACGGCCCCCCCGCGCGCTTCATGCGCGGTGGGTGGGCGCGAGGCGAGCCGAGGGGAGGGTCGCGCAGCGACCCGGACCCGTGCCCGGCGACTTGCCTGGCGCGGCGCTTCGCGCTGAGGATGCCTCAACCCCCAGCGCGCTTGACCCGGGGGGTAATAAAAGGTTAGCCTTTGGGGTGTCACGCCATGCGGGGTCTCTCCTGCCCCCTTTGAGAAGCGGTCTAACCCTTGACTGACGAGCACCGCCACGGCCATGGCCGGCCACCCCATCACGGGCCGGGCCGGCCGGAACAATCGCATCGCCACGCACCCGACGCCGGCAAGCGTCATGCCCCCACCGACCCCCAGGGCGGTCCGGGTACGGGAAGCCACGGGTCTGCCCCCGAGCACGTTACGCGGCACGGCCACACGGATTCATCCGGTGGAGGGCACGCTCCTCAGCGACCTCACGGGCGTAACTGGCGCCGCCGCCACGGCTCGCGCCAGGGCTCCGGCCACAAGGCTCCGCACGGTACGGGGCAGGGGACGGCTCACGGTTCCGGGTCGCACCGCGGCGAGCATCGGGGCCACCCGCCCGACCCTTCGGACGCACCGACGGCCACCTTGGACGGCGCGCCGGGTTCGGCGACGGCCACGCACCACGCGGCCGCCAGCCTCGAAGCGCGCGGCGTGCTCGAGGTCGCCGGCGACGGAGGCGGCTTCCTGCGGCAGCCCCAGCACAGCTACCGCTCCTCCTCGAGCGACGTCTTCGTGCCACGCGATCTCCTGCAAAAACTCGGCGCGCCCGATCCACGCGGCAACGGCTCGGGCATCGAGGGATGCGAAATCGAAGGGTTGGCGGCGCCGGCAGGGGCTGGCGCCTCGCACCCGCGCGGTGGGCACCGGGGGCACGGCGGCGACCGGGGAGGCAGCTCGGCGCGCCTCGTCGAGATGCGCACGGTCAACGGGCTTCCCCCGCAGGAGTTCGCGGGCCGCCGTCTCTTCTCCCAGCTCACCTCGATCGATCCCTTCGAGCGGATCCGCCTGGAGACCGACCCGGAGGAGCTTTCGATGCGCGTCATCGACATCCTGGCTCCGATCGGCAAGGGCCAGCGCTGTCTCATCGTCGCGCCGCCACGGGCCGGCAAGACCACGCTGCTGCAGCGGATGGCGGCGGCGATCACGCAGAACCACCCCGAGATCCACCTGATCGTCCTTCTTGTCGACGAGCGTCCCGAGGAGGTGACCGACATGAAGCGAAGCGTGCGAGGCGAAGTGATCGCATCCTCTTCGGACGACGTGGCGCGTAATCATGTCTCGGTGGCCCGCATCGTTCTCGAACGGGCCCGGCGGCTCGTCGAGGTCGGGCGTGACGTCGTCATCCTGCTCGACTCGCTTACGCGCTTGGCACGCGCGCACAACGCCGCCACCCCCGGAACCGGCCGCACTCTCTCCGGCGGTCTCGACGCCCGCACCATGGAGCAGCCCCGCCGGCTGTTTGGCGCCGCCCGCAAGGCGGAGGAAGGCGGGAGCCTCACGGTCATCGCGACGGCCCTGGTCGACACCGGGTCGCGCATGGACGACGTCATCTTCCAGGAGTTCAAGGGAACCGGGAACATGGAGCTGGTGCTCGACCGCGCCCTCTTCGAGCAGCGGATCTATCCGGCCCTCGACATCGCCCGATCGGGAACCCGCAAGGAAGAGAAGCTTTTCCCCAAGGAGGACCTGCCGCGGATCCACCGGCTTCGGCGCGTCCTGTTCGAGATGAAACCTCACGACGCGATGATCAAGCTGCTCGACAAGCTGTCCAAGTACCCGACCAATGCCGCGTTCCTCAAGGCCCTCGACGTCTAAAGAAGACCCTCGACGCGCACGAGCCTGTCCGGGTGTTCAGGGATCAGAGATTGTTCAGGTAGGCCTGCAACATGTCGCGATCCCGCCGCTCGATCTGGACGAACTCGATCGCCACCTCGTAGCGACGGCTCTCGATCGCGCCGGGTTTCTCCACGCAGCGTAGGACCCGTCCTTCGACATCGAGCGGGACCGGCTTGGGCAGGTGGCCGCCCACCAGCGTCAGAGAAAGCGGCAGGCGGAGGTTCTGTTCGAGCGCACGGTTGGAAGTGCATCGGGCCCCGCCGACCGCGATGTCGATCGTCGCCAGCTTGAGGTCGGATGGAACTCGTTCGGCCGGGGGGATCTTGACCTCGAGAAAGGCCAGGGATCGGTGGTGCTTCCTCTTGTCCGACGGGTCGGTCACGGCGACTCTCCCTTGGGGCCGCTCAGCCGCGAGACCGCGCGGCCCATGCGCCAGATCGTACCACGGATCGGCCGGCCCGCTCGACAGCGGGGCGGCGCCTCGCCCTTGCAAAGGCGTCCCGGGATCCTGTCCGGGCCGTGCATGCGAACTCCTAGCGCGAGAAGTGGAACGGGACGCTGGTCACCACCACACCGGGCTTGAACAGCAGCGCGCCCTTGATCAGGAATGCCGACTGGTTGTGGAACAATCCCTCCCACCAGTGGGCGGTCACGAACTCTGGCAACACCACGGTCACCATCTCATTCCGGCGCTTGCCGTGCATGAGGTCATCGATGCGGTCGACCAGAGGCTCGATCAGCGACCGGTAGGGCGAATCGAGGATCCTGAGCGGCACACCGCCTCCCCATGTCTTCCACTGCTCGCGAATCAGGTCGACCCGCTTCGGGTCGATCGCGATGTGGACCGCTTCCACCTCGTGGGCGATCGACTTGGCGTAGCGCACCGCGTAGATGGTGGCGCGATTGACGGCGGAGATCGGCACGATCGCGGTGTGCCGGATCGCCCTCTCGTCCTCGACCTGCACCAGCGAGAGCTGGGAGCGCACGTAGAAATAATGCCGGTGGGTCCTGAGAAAGCCGAGCACGAAGACCGGGATGAGGAGGATGACGATCCAGGCGCCGTGGGTGAAGCGTGTCACCGCGATGATCAGAAGCGCGGCGCCGGTGGCGGTCGCGCCCGCGGCATTGACCGCGGCGTGCAGCCGGTAGCGCCCCTCCTTCCGGCGGAGATGGCGCATCACCATGCCCGACTGGGACAGAGTGAAGGCGAGGAACACGCCCACGGCATAGAGCGGGATCAAGGCATGGGTGTCGCCGCCGAACAGGATGATCAGCAGGCCGGCCGCCCCGGCCAAAACGACGATGCCGTTGGAGAAGACGAGGCGATCGCCCAGACTCGATAGCTGCCGCGGCAGGAAACGGTCGCGCGCCAGGATCGACGAAAGGCGCGGGAAGTCGGCGAACGCCGTGTTGGCGGCCACCATCAGGATCGCCGCCGTCGCCAGCTGCAGCACGTAGTAGGCGATGCCCCCGCCGAACACGGCGCGGCCGAGCTGGGAGATGACAGTCTGGCCGGCGCCGGGCACGACGATATAGGCATGCGCCAGGTAGGAGGTCCCCAGAAAGAAGAAGCCGAGAATCGTCGCCAGGATGACGAGGGTGGTGGCGGCGTTGCGGGCTTCCGGCGGCCGGAAGGCCTGCACGCCATTGCTGATCGCTTCGATGCCGGTGAGGGCGGTGCACCCCGCAGAGAAGGCGCGCATCAGGAGGAAGGCGGTCAGGGCGTGCGAGATCGGGGGGAGCGCCGCGGCCGGCGGCTCCAACGGGGGGTAATGCAGCAGCACCCTGCCGAGACCGAGCAGGATCAGCAGGGACATCGACACGATGAACAGGTAGGTCGGCACCGCGAAGATCGCCCCCGATTCCCGCGATCCCCTGAGGTTGCCGAACATCACGACGGCGATGAAGAACAACCCCAGAGCGACCCGGTGCTCGAGGAGGGACGGCACGGCCGAGGTGACGGCCGCCACGCCCGCCGCGGTCGAGACCGCGACGGTCAGGATGTAATCGATGAGCAGGGCACCGGCGGCGATCAGCCCGGGCATGGTGCCCAGATTGTCGCGCGCCACAATGTAGGACCCGCCCCCGTCCGGATAGGCATGGACGGTCTGGCGATAGGACGCGATCAGGAGCGCCAGAAGCAGAACGATGAGCCCGGAGATCGGCAGGGACAGATTGAGGGCCGCCACGCCCGCGAGGCTGAGGACCAGCAGGATCTCCTCCGTGGCGTACGCAACGGATGAAAGCGCGTCGCTGGCGAAGACGGCGAGCGCGATCGGCTTGGAGAGCCTCTCGGTCTGCGCTCGCTGTGTCTCGAGGGGCGTCCCCAGGAACCATCGCTTCCAACTCATCTCAGCGAACCAGGAAGTAAATCACCGGGGCAATCGCGATGCGATACCAGGCGAAGGGACGCAGCGTCGAGCGACCGAGGAGGGCGATGAACAGCCGGATCGTCGCCCAGGCGGAAAGGAAGGCCACGACGAACCCCACGGCGAACGGCAGAAGATCGGCGCGCTCCAGCAGGTGCCAGCTCTTCAATAGATCGTACGCGACCGCGGCGGTGAGGGCCGGAACGGCGGCCAGGAAGGAGAAGGCGGCCGCCGTCTTGCGGTCGAGCGAGACCAGGAGCCCGCCGATGATCGTCGCCGCCGAGCGCGATGTTCCGGGCCACAGCACCGCGAGGCACTGAAAGAGCCCGATCACCAGGGCCTGCTTCCAGGTCAGATCATCGACATCCGTCGTGCGTGGCGCGGGCAGGAAACGCTCCGCCAGCAGGATGCCGACCCCGCCGGCGAACAGGGCGCCCGCCACCGGCGCCGGCCGGAAAAGATGCGACTTGATGAGATGCCCCAGGAAGAACCCGACCACCAGCACGGGCAATGTCGTCAGCATCAGCAGCCCCAGACCGCGCCCGCCCGCGAAGCCGCCGCGCGCCGGCGCCGGCCTGAGCAGCCCCAGGAACCGGCGCCATTCCAGGATCACCACGGCCAGGATCGCACCCATCTGGATGACGATCTCGAAGGTGTCGGCCTTCTCCCCCGTGAATCCGAGGAGATGGCCCGCGACGATCAGGTGGCCGGTGGAGGAAACCGGTATGAACTCGGTGACTCCCTCGACCAGACCGAGGATGACGGCGATGATCAGGATCCCCATGGCGGCGCGGAGGGTACATGACCGGGCCGAGGGGATGCAAGTCGCCGTATCGCTCCGGTCGTCCCGGGGTCTGGGGGGCGGCGCATGCGGGTCGCGGGGCACGCCGTCGCCGCGCGCGGATACGGCCGGGTGGCTGGAAGCCCACTCTCGCCACCACGGGGCCTACGCGCGCGGCGCGGCTCGGGTCTCACTCGCTTGGTCGCGCAACAGCGCGCTCCTCAGGCTCGCTCCGACACGGCCCCGCGACTCGCATGCGCCGCCCCCCGTCACCAGGGTCTCTCGCCGATCGAGGTCGCGCCCGGGGTGGGTGCTCGGGATGCGGGTGGTCGCTGATCTCTGCCTTCCCCCACGGTGATGGTGACCATGGTCGCCACTCTCGAAGTCTGGGGAGTGATCTCGGCGGAGCGGGGCGGGCCGGTGCGAGCCTGACCGGCCCGGATGGGGGCCTAA
>JBGPLZ010000144.1:0-5250 GCA_041486695.1 Acidobacteriota bacterium
CTGGGGGATGACCTTGTAGCTGCGGCCTTGCAGGCTGAAGCGATTGACGAAGTTGCCGCCGAGAAGCGTGGACAGATCGGCGCCGGCCTGGCTCATGTCGATGCCTTGAGAGCGGACCTGATCGCGGTTGAACACGACCTCCGCCTGCGGCTGATCGAACTTCACGTCCGCGTCGGCGAAGATGAACAGCCCGCTTGCGTAGGCCTTCTGCACGATCTGGCCGGCGAGAGCGGCGAGCTGGGCCGGCTCGGCCGTCGAGCCGATGACAAACTCGACGGGGAAGTCCCCGCCTCCGGGCAAAGGTGGCGGTGTCAGGGGGATGATCCGCACCCCGGGGATCTTCGCGAGGGCCGCCGCCGACTCGACCTGAAGCTGGCCGGCGGTCTTGGTCCTGGCCTTCCACGGCTTGGTGACCATTCCGCCGAAGCCCCCGGTGGGAGTGATGATCTGGAAGGTGATGTCGCTCTCCGGAAGCGACCGGAAGACGGCATCGACCTTGGACGCGAACAGCCTCGTCTGGTCCAGGGTGGAATTGGCGGCCGCCTGGATGATCGCGAACACCACGCCCTGGTCCTCGTTCGGCGCCAGCTCCTGCTGGGAGAAGAGATAGAAGGGGACGATGAGCGCCAAGACCAGGGCCCACAGGACCAGGACGACCGGCCGGTAGGCGAGGGTCCGCGACAGAAGATTGATGTAGAACCGGCGGATGGCTTCGAACTGTCCATCGATGAAGCCGGCGAAGCCGCGCTCGGTGTCTCCGGCGTGCAAAAGCTTCGACCCCATCATGGGCGAGAGCGTCAGCGCCACGACGCCGGACACGATCACCGCGCCGGCGAGGGTGAATGCGAACTCGCGGAACAGGGCGCCCGTGAGCCCTCCCTGCAGGCCGACCGGCGTGTAGACGGCCGCGAGCGTGATGGTCATGGCGATGATCGGGCCGACGAGCTCGCGGGCGGCCTGCAGGGCCGCATCGAAGGGCCGCTGACCCATGCGCAGGTGCCGTTCGACATTTTCGACCATCACGATCGCGTCGTCGACGACCAGACCCACCGAGAGCACGATGGCGAGCAGGGTCAATAGATTTATTGTGAAGCCCGCCAGCAGCATCAAAAAGACGGCGCCGATGAGGGAGATCGGAATGGCCACGACCGGGATGATCACGGCGCGCACCGATCCGAGGAACAGGAAGATGACCACGATGACGATGATCAGGGTCTCGGTGAGAGTCTTGAGAACTTCGTCGATGGCGTTCTCGATGTAGGCGGTGGAATCGTACGCGATGCCGGCCTTGATCCCCCCGGGCAGCTGCGCCCGGATCTCGGGCATGATGGCGCGCACCCGCCGGATCACCTCGAGCGAGTTGGCGCTGGGAAGCGCCCAGAGGCCCATGAAGGTCGCCGTCTGGCCGCTGAAATGGACGTCGACGTCGTAGTTCTCCGCCCCGAGGACTACGTCGGCGATCTCGCCGAGCCTGACGATGACGCCGTTCTCCTGCTTGACGACGAGCTGACGGAACTCGTCCGGCGTCTTGAGATCGGTGTTGGCGACGAGGTTCACCGACACCATCGAGCCTTTCGTCTGGCCGAGGGCGGACAGGTAATTGTTGCGGGCCAGGGCGTCACGGACGTCGGAGGGTGAGATCCCGAGCGCGGCCATCTTGTTCGGCTTGAGCCAGACGCGCATCGCGAAGGTGCGGCCGCCCAGGATGTCGGCGCGCTGCACGCCGCTGATGGCGCTCAATTTCGGCTGCACGACCCTGGTGAGATAGTCGGTGATCTGGTTCTCATCGAGAGTGTCGGACGAGAAGCCGATATACATCGCGGCGAACTGATTGTCGGCCGTCTGGATGTCGATGACCGGCGCCTGGGCCTCCGGCGGAAGGTCGTTGCGGACCTGCGCGACCTTGGCCTGGACCTGGGTGAGCGCGGCGTTGGTGTCGTAGTTCAGCTTCAGGTGCACGGTGATCGTGCTGAGGCTTTGGGCGCTCGACGACTCGAGGTACTCGATGCCGTCGGCGCTGGCGATTGCTCGCTCGAGCTGCGTGGTGATGAAGCCGCGCACCAGATCGGCGCTGGCGCCCACATAGACCGTCGAGACCTTGATCACGGCGATGTCGCTGCGCGGGTACTGCCGCACCGCCAGGGTGCGGATCGATTGCAAGCCCGCGATCAGGATGATCAGGTTGACGACGACCGCGAGGACGGGGCGCTTGATGAAGAGATCGGTGAGCTTCATCAGTTGTCGTCGGGCTTTGGCGCGGGATCGTTGCCGGGCTGAGTGTCGTTGTTCACCATGATGGCCGCGCCGTTGCGCAGCTTGAAGACGCCCGAGGTCACGACCTCGGCCCCGGCGGCGATCCCGGACAGGATACCGACCTGATCGCCGCGCGCGCTGCCGAGCTTCACGACCTGCTGGCGCACCCCTCGGTAGGTCCCGCCGTCCGGTCCCTTCATGTCCTCGACGATGAACACCGAATCACCGTACGGCGCGTAGCTGATCGCGGACGCGGGGAGCACGAGGACCCGCTCCCGGGCGTCGAGAAGGGCGCGCACGGTGACGAACATGCCGGGCCGCAGCCGTCCTTTGGGGTTCGCGAACGTTGCCTGGACGCGCACGTTGCGGGTCGATTCGTCGACGATCGTGTCGATGGCGGTGATCCGGCCGGGGAATCCGGCGCCGGGGATGCCCTCGGCCGCCACGGTCAGCTCCCCGCCGACCCGCAGCCGTCCGAGCTCCTGCTGCGGGACGCCGAAGTTCACGTAAATCGGGTCCAGCGATTGGAGGGGCACGACGGGGTCGCCGCTCTTCAGATATTGCCCGAGATTGGCCTGGCGGATGCCGAGAATCCCGGCGAATGGCGCCCGGATGGTCTTGCGCTCGATGCCGGCCCGGATCTCGCCGACCTGACCCTCCGCCTGCTTCTGCCCCGCTTCGGCGGTGTCATAGTCCGCCTGGGCGCTGATGCCCTGCTCCCGGAGCCCCCGGGAGCGCTCGAGGTTCAGGCGGGCCAACTCGAGCCTGGCTTCCGCGGCGGCCAGCTGCGCCTGCTCCTGGCGGGTATCGATCTGCACCAGCAGGTCGCCCGATTCGACCCGCTCCCCCGACTGGAACGCGACCTTCTGGACGATGCCCGGCAGATCGGCGCTGATGACGACGCCGTTGACGGCCGCCACCGTGCCGATCCCGCCGATGGTTCCCTGCCACAACTCCTCCCGGGCGATGATCGTGGTGACCGCCTCGGGAGGAGGCTGGAACGCCGCCGCCTGCTTCGTCGAGGCCTGGATGCGCTGAAACTTCGTGAATCCGATGAGCCCGATGAAGGCGGCCATCGAGATCAACATGATGACCATTCGTTTTGCCATCGGCACTAACCTCCCATCGCTTCCAGGCGTCTGCGTCCTGCCGCCCGGACAGCGGGAAAAATGTCAGATTCTCACATGCCCGGCCATCTGGGTCCGCAACGCCGGGTAATCGGTGTACCCCTTCTCGCCGCCTCCGTAGAAGGTGCTCTGGTCGGGGGCATTGAGCGGCGCGCCGATTCGGAACCGCTCCGGAAGATCGGGATTGGCGAGGAACCTCGCTCCGAAGGACACCAGGTCCGCCCGCCCTTCACGGATCACCAGCTCTGCGCGCTCCCGGTCGTAGCCGCCGTTGACGATGAGCGCCCGGCGGAAGAGCGGCCGGAACACCTCGGTCGGCACGACCGTGCCTCCATGCCGCGAGTCGGCATCCCCGCCCTCCACCAGGTGCAGATAAACGATCCCCATCTCATCGAGCTCCCGGATGGCGTGGCCGAAGGTCTCCACGGGATGGGAGTCTTTCATGTCGTTGAACGTGCCGCTTGGGGAGAGGCGAACCCCGACCCGCTCGGGGCCCCATGCCTCGATCGCCGCCGCCGTGGCTTCGAGCAGGAACCGCGCCCGGTTGGCGGCGGACCCGCCGTAGGCATCGGTGCGGCGGTTGGTGCCGTCCCGGAGGAACTGGTCGATGAGATAGCCGTTGGCTCCATGCAGCTCCACGCCGTCGAACCCGGCTTCTTTCGCATGCCGCGCGCCCTGCCGGTACGCTTCGATCACGGCGGGAATCTCGCCGATCTCGAGAGCCCGGGGCGTCACATTGTCCTTCATCCCCTCGGGCGTGTAGATCTGGCCCGCCGGCGCGATGGCCGAGGGAGCGACGGGAAGCTTCCCGCCCGGCTGGTAGAGGGGGTGCGAACTCCGGCCGACATGCCAGAGCTGCAGGAAAATGCGCCCCCCGGCCTTGTGCACCGCCTCCGTCACGCGACGCCAGCCTTCGACCTGCGACCGGTCATGGATCCCGGGCGTGTTCGGATACCCCACTCCCTCGGGAGCGACCTGCGTCGCCTCGGTCACGATCAGCCCGGCCGACGATCGCTGCGCATAGTAAAGGGCCATCAGCTCCGTCGGGACGAGCCCCGCACCGGCGCGGTTCCTGGTCATCGGAGCCATCACCAGTCGGTTCGGAAGCCGCAGCGGCCCCAGTTGAAGCTTGGAATGAAGATCGTGGTGCGCCATCGGGTGTCTCCTGATATGTATCCAGCTCCGTTACTGTCTCATTTGAGAAAACGGACTCGGGTTAAGAGGGCGAGACTGCGCTATCGATGTCCCGAACCAGGTCCGACAGGCGGACCTTGTCGAGAGAGATGGCGATCGATCGTTCCGTCTCCGCCAGGACCGAGCAGAGGATCCTTCTGATGCGGCAACTGACCGCGCAGGCCTTGTTCTCCGGCTTGTCGGGAATCGAAAAGGGGCCGTCGCTGCCGACCGCCCGGTAGATATCCATCAGAGAGATCGCCTCGGGGCGTCGCGCCAGCCTGGAGCCGCCCGACGTGCCGGCGTGCGCCCGCACCAGCCCCGCCTTCCGGAGCTGGCCGAGCAGGCGGCGGATGACCACGGGGTTGGTGTTCACGCTCTGGGCGAGCCGCGGCGAGCTCAGGTACTCCCCATCGCGATAGCCGAGCGCCGTCATGATGTGGACGGCAACGGGGAATCTACTGTTGGCAGCCATAACGGTAACCAGACTAGTTGTATTTCAACCGAGAGTCAAGAGCGTGACAGGGCGTATCGCGCTCGCCGATCGTCCCGGGGTCTGGGGGGCGGCGCATGCGGGTCGCGGGGCACGCCGTCGCCGCGCGCGGGTACGGCCAGGTGGCTGGGAGGTCAGTCTCGGCACCACGGGGCCTACGCGCGCGGCGCGGCTCGGGTCTCACTCGCCTGGTCGCGCAACAGC
>JBGPLZ010000145.1:0-4999 GCA_041486695.1 Acidobacteriota bacterium
CCTGCACTTCGTCAGCGGCGGGTTCGAGCTCGACAGCCTCGATCTCAAGCATGCCCGATCGAAGGACGAGTTCGTCAAGGCGATCGCCGCCCGGGCCGCCTCCACCCCCAAGGGAGAGTGGATCGAGGGGGGCGACTGGGATGAGACCCTCTGGACGCCGGCGACCCTTCCCGACCGGACTCTCATCGACGGCGTCACGCCCGGCACGCCGGTCTTCCTGAACCGCTACGATGGACACATGGCGCTCGCCAACAGCGCCGCGCTCAAGCTCGCGGGCGTGACGGCCACAACACCCGAGATCCCGGGCGGCCAGATCCTGCGCGACGCGCAGGGGAATCTATCGGGCCTGTTCACCGACGCGGCGATGGCGTACATCGCGAAAGTGGTTCCGCCGATGACCCACGAGCGCCGTCTGCGCGCCGTCCGGCGGGCGCTGCAGCATGCCGCCATGCTCGGGGTGACGAGCGCCCAGGACATGAACCCGGACTACCCCGACATCGCGGTCTACGCCGAGCTTCTCGAGCGGGGCGAGCTGACCACCCGCATCTCCGCAGCGCCGCTCGAGCCGCATTGGGAGGACCTGGCGAAGATCGGCCTGCGCCGCGGCTTCGGGTCATCGTGGCTGCGCCTCGGGGCGCTCAAGGGTTACGCCGACGGCTCGCTCGGTTCGCGGACCGCCTACTTCTTCGAGCCGTTCCTCGACACGCCCGGCCAGCGCGGCCTGTTGTCGGACGAGATGCAGCCGCCCGAGGCGATGCGCGAGCGGATTCAGAAGGCGGACGCGGCGGGGCTGCAGATCTGCATCCACGCCATCGGCGACCAGGGGATCTCGATGATCCTCGATCTCTATACGGAGGTCGCCAGGACCAACGGCGAGCGCGACCGGCGCTTCCGGATCGAACATGCGCAGCACATGGCGGCCAAGGACTTCGATCGCTTCGCGGCGCTGCACGTCATCGCCTCGATGCAGCCGTACCATGCCATCGATGACGGCCGCTGGGCGGAAAGCCGCATCGGTCCCGATCGGGCCAGCCGGACCTACGCCTTCCGCACCTTCCTGAACCACGGCGTCCGGCTGGCCTTCGGCACCGACTGGAGCGTCGCGCCTCTCGACCCGATGCAGACGATCTATGCCGCCGTCACCCGCGCCACGCTCGATGGCAAGCACCCGGACGGCTGGGTGCCGGCCGAGAAGCTGACGGTGGCCGAGACGGTCGAGGCCTACACCCTCGGCTCGGCGTACGCCGAGTTCCAGGAGAACGACAAGGGGTCGATCACCGCCGGAAAGCTGGCCGATCTGGTGATCCTGCGCGACGACATCTTCACCATCGACCCGCGCGCCATCAAGGACGCCAAGGTGGCGATGACCATCGCCGGCGGCCGGGTGATCTGGAGCGCCGAGCGGCAGGAGCCCGTCCGGCGATGACGCGGAGCGCCCTCACACCGCGGAACCTCGAGATCCGCGACAACTTCGACGCCATCGCGCCGCGCTACGACCTGACCAACCGGGTGATCAGCTTCGGGATTGACCTGCGCTGGCGGAGGTTCGCCATCGGCGCGCTCGCGGATCTGCCGCCGCGGGGACGGGTGCTCGATCTCGCCTGCGGCACCTGCGACCTGGCGCTGGAGCTCCTTCGCCAGCGCCCGGATGCGCGGGTGGTGGGCGCCGATTTGAGCCGGGCGATGCTCGGCCTGGCGCGGAGGAAGCTGGCGCACGACCCCATCCGGCTGGTGAACGCTCCCGCGGAGGCGCTGCCGTTTCGGGATGGCTCGTTCGACGCCGTCACCATCGGCTTCGGCATCCGCAACGTCCCCGACTACCGGCTCGGGCTGCGGGAGATGCTGCGCGTGCTGCGGCCGGGCGGCCGCGTGGTGATCCTGGAATTCTCGACCCCTCCTTCGAAACTTCTCTGGAGGGTCTACAATTACTACTTCTTTCATGTCCTACCGCACATCGGCGGCTGGCTGACGGGGCACCAGGAGGCCTACCGCTACCTGACCGACTCGGTGTCCCGTTTCCCCGCGGCGGCGGAGTTCAAGGCCGACCTCGAGAAGGCCGGCTTCGCGCGGGTCGAGGTGCGCTCCATGCATGGCGGCATCGTCTGCATCCACACGGGGGTCAGGCCATGACCCGGGGCCAGCGAGAGCGAGCGTCATCATGAAGCAGTTGTTCGCGGACCGGGTCGAGGGATTGGCGCAGTCGGACATCCGCAAGATGTCGGTCGAGTGCGCCCGCGTCCAGGGGATCAACCTGGGCCAGGGGATCTGCGACCAACCCATCGAGCCGCTGATCAAGGAGGCGGCGATCAAGGCGATCCGCGACGACCGCTCGACCTACACCCGGCTGGACGGCATCGATGATCTGCGGGAGCGGATCGCCAGGAAGATGCGCGACTACAACCGCATCCCCTGCGACCCCGACGGCGAGGTGATCGTCAACGTCGGCTCGACCGGGTCGTTCGTCACCGCCTGCCTGTCGTTCATCAACCCCGGCGACGAGGTGATCCTGTTCTCGCCGTTCTACGGCTATCATCTTCACATCCTCAAGATCTGCGGCGCCGTCCTGAAGTACGTGACGCTCAAACCGCCCGATTGGTCGTTCGACTCGAAAGAGCTCGAGGCCGCCTTCTCGCCGCGCACCAAGTTCATCCTGGTCAACACGCCGAGCAACCCCTGCGGCAAGGTCTTCAGCCGCGACGAGCTGGGGCAGATCGCCCGTCTCTGCCAGAAGCACGACGCTCTCTGCGTCACCGACGAGATCTACGAGTACATCCTCTACGACGGCCGCGAGCATGTCAGCCCCGGGTCGCTCCCCGGCATGGAGGACCGGACGATCACCATCAGCGGATTCTCGAAGACCTACGCCATGACCGGCTGGCGCCTCGGCTACACCGTGGCGCGCCGCAAGCTCGCCGAGACGATGGCCGTCCTCAACGACCTGATCAACGTCTGCGCCCCGTCGCCGCTGCAGTACGGCGTCCTGGCCGCCTTCGATCTGCCGGAGTCGTATTTCACCACGATGCGCGCCGACTACGAAATTAAGCGCGACATGACGGCCGCCGCCTGCCGCGCCGCCGGGCTCGAGCCGTACGTCCCCCAGGGGGCCTACTACATGCTGGTCGATGTGCGATCCCTCGGGCTCAAGGATGACAAGCAGGCGGCGGAGCTGTTCCTGTCGCGCGGCGGCGTCGCGGTGATCCCCGGCGGCTCGTTCTACGCCGACCCGCGGGACGGCCGGCACCAGGTGCGCATTTGCTACGCCAAGAAGATGCCGGACCTCGAGGAGGCCTGCCGGCGAATCCGATCGCTCAAGAAAACCCTCACGCAGGAGATCGCTCGATGAACGGCGCCACCGACCCGCAGAAGATCGACTCGTTCCTGAGAAGCGCGCGCCCACGGTTCGAGGATCGCTTCGCGCATCTCGTCGAGATCCCGACCATCAGCATGGACCCGGCCCATCAGGCCGACATCCAGCGCGGCGCCCTGGCGGCGGCCGATCTGATCCGCGAGTGCGGCGGGACCGCCGAGGTGGTGCCGACGAGCGGCAATCCGGTGGTGCTGGGCGAATTCCGGACCGGCGCGCCCGGCGCGCGGACGCTGACGATCTACAACCACATCGACGTGCAGCCGGCCCAGGAGCCGGAGTGGACGCAGCCGCCGTTCGTCTTCCGCAAGGATGGCGATCGCTACTTCGGCCGCGGCACCACCGACGACAAGGGCCCGGCCCTCACGGCCCTGTTCGCCGCCAAGTACGCCGCCGAGAACCGCGTGCCTCTCAACATCCGTTTCATCTGGGAGCTCGAAGAGGAGATCGGCAGCCCGCACTTCGAGGAGTTCCTCAAGAGCCGCCTGCCGGCGCTCGGCACCGATTCGGTCCTGGTGTCGGACACCATCTGGCTGGCGCGCGGCAAGCCGGCGATCCCGTACGGACTGCGCGGCCTGAAGCCGGCGCGCCTGATGCTGCGCACCGGCGGGAAGGACGCCCACTCGGGCCTCACCGGCGGCGCCGCCAGAAACCCGATCGGCGAGCTGGCCCAGGTGCTCAGCGGTCTCTACGACGCCCGGACCGGCAAGGTCAAGATCCCCGGCTTCTACAAAGACGTCGTCCCGCCGTCCGCGAAGGAGAAGAAGAGCTTCTTCGCCTCGGGATTCAATTTGAAGACCTTCCAGGCGGCGCACGAGCTGAAATCGCTGCGCACCAGGAATCCGCGCGAGGTGATGCTGCGCATCTGGGCCAGCCCGACCTTCGAGGTGCACGGCATCGCCGGCGGCTACACCGGTCCCGGCGTGAAGACGGTCGTCCCACCCTGGGCCGAAGCGAAAATCAGCATGCGGCTCGTGCCGAAGCAGAACCCCGAGAAGATCTTCGGCCTGTTGAAGAAGGCGGTGAAGAAGCTCAACAAAGACGTCGAGGTGCACGAGGAGTCGGGCCTCGGCCCCTACCTCGGCCCGTTCACCGGCCCCTACCCCGACGCCGCCCGCGAGGCGCTCCGCTTCGGCTTCGGGGCGACGCCCGCCTTCATCCGCGAGGGCGGATCGATCGGCGCGGTGATCACCATGGCCCAGCATCTCAAGGCGCCGATCCTGTGCATCGGGCTGAGCCTGCCGGAGCACGGCTATCACGCCCCGAACGAGAACTACGACTGGGGGCAGGCGTCGGGGGGGATCAAGACGTTCGTCAAATACTTTTCCGACGTCGCGGTGATGCGCTAGAAAATGCCCGAGGAAAGTGTTGTTGGATGTTCGCGGGTGAGATGGGGCTTGTGACCGGAGTTCCTCTGCGGCCGCGATGTCGTCTTGATTATTTTGCCGAGCGTCTTGAACCGGCGCATCTGCGCCGATGTTCTCTTCGTCCCGTTCCGGCACGCTTCTTCCTTACGCCTCCACAGTCTCGTGGAGGTGACCATGTTCGTGCCGGCTCGCTGTCCCTATCTCAGCTGCGGGTTTCATCAACACCCCATCGCGGGCTTTTTCATCCGGTTCGGGTCGTACCACCCGC
>JBGPLZ010000146.1:0-4856 GCA_041486695.1 Acidobacteriota bacterium
TGATCGACCCGGCGCAACAGCTCTGCCGAATCGATCGAGTGGATCACCTGAAACAGCCGCGCCGCATGGATCGCCTTGTTGGTCTGCAGATGACCCACCAGGTGCCAGCGGACCGAACCGGGCAGGTGCGGCGCCTTGTCGCGCGCCTCCTGGACCCGATTCTCGCCGAGATCGGTCAGGCCCGCCTCGACGGCCGCGCGGATCGTCTCGACCGGCATCGTCTTGCCGATGCCGACCAGGGTGACCGACCCCGGATCGCGCCCGGCCCGACCGGCAGCCTGTGCAATGCGCCGCCGGAGCGCCACGAGATTGCGGGCGACCGGGGAGATCACCATGCGACATAAATATAGGTTGCAGGAAGGCGCTGTCAAATCGCCGACGAGTTCCGATCCCGGTTGACCCGTTTGCCGGTGCCGCCGTAGCATCGGGCATGTCGCACCAGCCTGACGGCGAAGGTTTCCGCGATCCACCTTTGCTGATCGACCCCTGGGCACGGCGGGCGACGCCTTTGGCCTTGCTCCTGCTCGCCGTGCTGGCCCTTCAGGGGCTGGCCTTCATAGGTGAGTCGTCGCAGACGAACGACGAGGCGGCCCGGATCATCGGGGGGTACGCCTATCTCACCCGCGGCGATTTCCGTCTCGACATCGTGCAGCCGCCGCTCCTCAAGGAGCTGGCGGCTCTCCCGCTGCTGTTTCTCAACCTCGATTTTCCCCGGACCGATTCGGTCCCGCCCGTGGCGGGCCAGGGCCGGGCCGGGGCCTACAGGCTGGGCGAGCCCTTTCTCTACCGCAACCGGGTGGCGAGCGCTACGATCCTGTTTCTGGCGCGGCTGCCGACGCTCGCCCTGTCGCTCCTGCTCGGAGGGCTGATGTTCATCTGGGGGCGCCGTCTCTTCGGGCCGCGAGGCGCGCTCCTGGCCCTGGCGC
Source organism: Acidobacteriota bacterium (assembly GCA_041486695.1). Lineage (GTDB taxonomy): Bacteria > Acidobacteriota > Polarisedimenticolia > Gp22-AA2 > Gp22-AA2 > JBGPLZ01. Next base: position 927 of record JBGPLZ010000146.1, read on the forward strand.
TCTACTCCCTGGACCCGAACGTGGTGGCGCATTCCGGTCTGGCCACGACCGACATCGGCACGGCTCTCTTCTTCCTGCTCACGGTCCAGGCCTTTGGATCCTGGGTGAGGCGGCCGACGCCTCGATCGCTTCTGGGCTTCGGCGCCGCTCTCGGCGGCGCGCTCGCGGCCAAGTACTCGAGCCTCTGGTTGCTGCCGATCCTCGGCGCCCTCGCGCTCACTCTGCTGCTCACGGGAGAGCTCGGCCCCGGCCGCCGTACCCGGCTGGTGCTGGGCGCGCTGACGGCCGCCGCCCTCGCCTTCCTGGTGCTGACTCTGTGCTACGGCGTTCGCGGCCTGCCGGCCTACTTTGCCGGGCTCGATTACGGTCTGCGGCGATCGGAGGGGGGGTATACCGCCTACTTGATGGGCGCGTCGTCGCGGAGCGGCTGGTGGTACTACTTCCTCTTCTCCTTCCTGGTGAAAACACCTCCCGGCACGCTTCTGATCGTCCTGGCCTCGACGGTCGCCGCGCTGTTCGCCCGACGGCGCTCGCGGATGGAGGAGGCGCTGCTGTGGATTCCGATCCTTCTGATCGCCATCATCACCTGCTTCTGGAGGGTCAACATCGGATTGCGGCACCTTCTGCCGCTCTATCCCTTCCTCTATATATCGGCGGGAAGACTTGCATGGTCCGCCGCGCCGGGCGGCGCCGCCCGCGACCGGCCGAAGCGCCTCGCGGTGAGCGCGCTGGTTCTGGTCTGCCTCGCCTGGAACGGCCTGGAGGCGGCCTCCATCACTCCTGACAACCTGGCTTATTTCAACCGCCTCGTGGGAGGCCCGACGAAGGGCCATCTCTGTCTTCTCGACTCCAACCTCGACTGGGGTCAGGCCGGAAAGGCGCTGCGCCGCTTCATGACCCAGGCCGGCGTTCCGGTGGTCTACTGCAGCTTCGCGGGCAATTCCGATCCGTGGTACGCCGGCGTCCGCTATGAGTATGTCCCCGGTCTCGGGAACTTCGATTCCTCCCGGGAGCGGCGGGAGGTCGTGCCGGACGACCTGCCGCGTGAGCTGTTCGCGGTCAGCGCCATGTCGTTGCACTTCACGGGAGCGGACGGCGAGACCCTCTACGACTGGCTGGAGAGAAAACCGATCGTCGCCATGCCGGGGTACGCCTATCTGGTCTACGACATCACCGGGGACGCGGACGCCCACGGCCGGCTGGCGGCTCTTGCTCTCGCCAGCGGCTTGCCGGGGCCCGCCATGCTCGAGGCGCGTCGCGCCCTGCGGATCGATCCCGGCAACGCCCGCGCCCGCTCCGTCCTGGCGCGGATCGGCAGCCCCTGAGAGCCGGCCGGGGCCGCTTCACTCCGATCAGAGAAGCGATTTCTGGATCGGGGTCCCGGGGAGATCGCGCAGCGCCGCCGGCAGCGCGCCGGAGCTCTGCCGCAGGTCCATCGCCCGGTTGGCCAGCGCGTCGGCCTCCCGGTTCGCTTCGCGGCGAACATGCTCGATCGCGAAGCGCGACAGGCCGGCCATGAGACGCCTCGCCTCGGCGTGCAGGATCTTCAGCCTGGGGTCCTTGACGCGGTACTGGCCGTTGATCTGCCGGACCAGGAGCTCCGAATCGGATCGGACCAGAAGCGAATCCGCGCCGGAGCGTCGAACATATTCGAGCAGGGCGAGGAGCGCCGCATATTCGGCGATGTTGTTGGTGGTCGTTCCGAGGAAGCCGTAGATCTCCGCCACCGTCTCGCCGCCCGGCTCGGACACAACGTGGGCGCCGTACCCGGCCGGGCCGGGGTTGCCGCGCGCGCCGCCGTCGATGTGGGCGACCAGAGACGGCCCCGAGCCGGCCGCCGATTGCTTTCGGCTCACTGTGTGGGAGAGCCCGCCGCGGGGTCAACCCCGGACGCCCCCGGCACGGCACCGGCCCCCGCGGGGTTCGGATCGTCATGAACGTACAGGAAGCGCTTGCAGGTATCACAGGCGATGAGGCCGGTCGCCCGGCGAACCTCCTGGATCAGCTTCGGCATGACGCGCACATGGCAGCCGCCGCACAACTCGTCGCGGACGGCGACCAGCGCCAGGCCCTTCCGCTGGCGCGCCACTTTCAAGAAGGGCTCGAGATAGCGGGGCGTGATCGTCCCGGAGAGCGTCCGCTGCTCCTCGAGGACACCGGCCTTCTCCCGCTTGAAGCCTTGGAGGGATTCGTCGAGGCGCTTCTTGCCCTCCTCTGTGGCCCGCCGCTGTTCCTTCAGCCGCTCCTCGAGGACCCGGAGACCGGCATGGCGCTTTTCGGCCTCCTCCATCTCGTAGAGGATCTTCTCGTCCAGGGCAGCCCGCTCGGCGCGGCAGGTCTCGATCTCGTGGAGCATCGTCTGATACTCCTTGTTCGTCTTGACCCCCAGGAGCTGCCCCTGGTACTTGCCGATCTTCCCTTCGACCGACATCAGATCCATCTCGAGCTTGCGCCGATCCTTCTGGACATCGCCGAGATGGGCGCGCTGCTTCTCGAGGTCGTCCTGCAACGCCAGGAGGCTTTTCTCGAAGCGCGCGATCTCTTTGGGAACGGCGGCGATCTTCTCGTCCAGACCCTCCGCGGACTGCATCAGGTTCTGAAGCCTGACCAGCCGCTTCAGATCTTCGTTCATACCGCGGGGCGCGGCCGGCAGATCCGGCGATGAGATGGGTGGGGCGGTTGCATGCGCGTCTCCGGGCAGGTCGACGGACGAGTCCGCGGAAGGCCCGATTATAGCACGCGCCCCGCGTGGGCCCGTGCCAGGGTCTGGGTCTACGACCGGTTGCTGGCGGCGAGCCGCGCCGCCTCGACCAGGGGCGGAAAAGGACAGGCGGCGGCGAACTCCTCGAGCGTCATCCACGCGAAGTCGTCGTGCTCCGCCGACAGGACCACGTTACCCGACGTCGCCATGCTTCGATAGGCGACGACCAGCATGTCATCGCGGTTGCGTTTGGCGAGATAGGCGATCACCGGGCGCGGCTCGATCCCCACCTCGAGCCCCGACTCTTCGCGCGCCTCGCGCGCCGCCGCCGCGAGCGGTTGCTCGCCCGGCTCCACCCGGCCCGACAGGGCCTCCCAGACCCCCGGCGCGGCATCCTTGTTCATCGACCGCCGCATGGCGAGAAGACGATCGTCGCGGAAAACGAACACGACGACCGCGGCGACGAAGCCCGCCCCGCCGGGGGCATCCGCCCGCGCGGCGCGGACGGCCGCCCCCGGCTTACGGGCAGCCCGCGAGGCGGCGGCCGAAGTATTTCGTGAAGATGGCGAGGTCGATCGGACCAACGTAATTGTCTCCATCCAGATCGGCGGCCGCATTATAGGCCGCCTGGCCGCTCGTGGTGTTCCAGGCCCGGGCGATCAGGTTCAGGTCGGTGCCGTCGACCAGGCAATCGCCATTCAGATCGGGCGACTTGACGACGGTCAGGGCCGACGTCAGCCGCGCCGTCCCGCCGTCCGGGTTGGTGAGGGTCAGGGTGCGCGGACCGAGTGTCGCCGCCGCGGCCACCTGGATGGTGAAGTCGAGCGCGGCGCTGCTCGTGAGAGTCGTGGTTCCAGCCGTGATGTCGGCGCTCAGGTTCACGACCGCCCCCGTCTGGAAATTGGCGCCGGTCACCCGGATGTCGTGGATTCCCGAGCGCAGAATGTAAATCGAGTTCGTGGCGGCCTCGGTCGCCGCGGAGACGACCGGCGAGGCGGCGATGACCGTGGTCGTCACCGGCGCACCGCTGACGGCCGGCGTCTCGTTGCTGTCGATGCTGCAGGACCCGTTGCTGATCGCCGTGCCGCTCGCCAGCGGGCTCGCCACGCGCACCACCATCTGCACCGTTCCCGAGGCCGAGGCATTGAGCGTGCCGAGGCTCCAGGTCACCACACTTCCCGCGAGCGTCCCGCCGAGCGTCGCCGACACGAACGCCGTGTTGGCGGGCA
>JBGPLZ010000147.1:0-4824 GCA_041486695.1 Acidobacteriota bacterium
CGTCCTCGATCCGTACCGGGCCCTCTGTCGCGCGGCGAAAACCTTCGACGAGACGGTGATCGACGGCCTGGTGAACGCCGTCGGAGGCGCCGCCGATCTCGGCGGAGCGATGCTGCGGCTCGTGCAGACCGGCTACGTGCGAAACTACGCGCTGGCCTTCCTGATCGGGACCGTGGTGATCCTTTACTACGCGCTGAGGGGATGATGCCGGTGAGCCACGTGATCGCGGCGCTTTTGCCGATTCTGCTGCCGGCGCTCGGCGGGATCTTGATCCTGCTGCTGGTCGCCATGGGGCGCGACCGCGGCCTGGGGCTCGAAGCCACGGCGACTCTGTCAATCCTGGCGCTCTCGGCGGTCTCGGCGCTCTTCCTCATGGCGCAGGGCGTCCGCGAGGATCTGCTGGACGGGGCGCTGCGGGTCGACGTCCGGGCGCTCGCCTTCCACCTGATCTTCGTCACGGCGGCGGCGCTGGCGGTCCTGACCTCCGTGCAGGCGCTGCGCGACGCGACCGCGGCGCACGGAGAGTTCTACGCGCTCCTGCTGTTCGCCGTCTCGGGCATGACGATGATGGCCTCCACGGAGAGCCTCCTGACCCTCTTCCTGGGGCTGGAGATCCTGTCGATCAGCCTCTACGTGCTGGCAGGCTTCAGCCGCGATCAGAACTTCGCAATCGAGGGCGCCGTGAAATACTTTCTCCTGGGCGCCTTCTCGACCGGCTTCGTGCTGTACGGCATCGCCCTGTTCTACGGCAGCACCGGGCGGATCGATCTGCGGGGGATCGCCGCATATCTCCAAGTCGGGCGCGGCGGCCCGGCCGATCCTCTGGTGATGGTCGCGGCGGCGCTGCTGTTGATCGGGCTGGCGTTCAAGGTGGCCGCGGTGCCGTTTCATTTCTGGGCCCCCGACGTCTACCAGGGCGCGCTGGCGCCGGTAGCCGGTTTCATGGCGACCGGGACCAAGGCGGCCGCCTTCGCGGCCCTGCTCCGAGTGGTGACGGTCGGGCTTCAGGAAACAGCAGTCAAGGAACACTGGATGGCGGTCATCTCGATCCTGTCGCTCCTGACGATGGTGCTCGGCAACGTGGCCGCCCTAGCGCAGCAGAACATCAAGAGGATGCTCGCCTATTCGAGCATCGCCAACGCCGGCTATCTGCTGCTCGCGGTGGCCGCCGGCGGGCGGACCGGCAGCGGCACGGCGACCGTGTTCTTCTATCTCGCGGCCTACGTCCTGATGACCTCCGGAGCCTTCGCCGTGGCCACGCTGGTGGGGCGATCGGGCGAGGGGGATCAAGGATACGCCATCGCCTCGTACGCGGGGCTCGGGCGAAGGCGGCCGGGGCTGGCGGCGGCGATGACGGTCTTCATGCTGTCGCTCACCGGAATCCCGCCGACGGCGGGCTTCATGGGGAAGCTCTACATCTTCCAGGATGCGGTGCATGCGGGGATGTACGGGCCCGCGGCGGTCGGGCTTTTGGCCTCGGTGATCGGGGCCTTCGTCTACCTGCGCGTGGTCGTGCAGGTGTATTTGCGTGACTCCGGCCCGTCGGTTGCGGCCGTGCCGGCGTCCGCGGCGGAACGGGCGGCGCTCATCGCCGCCGCCCTCGGGACGGTCGGGCTCGGCCTGTTCCCGAACGGGCTCTTCGAGCTGGCGCGGCGTCTCCTCTGAACGCCGGGCAGCGGGGCGCCGGGTTGTCGGGAACGCTTGCCCGCATTGACTTCCCGGCGAGCGGTCGGTACGATGACGGTCTTGTGAAACGAGGCACAAGGTGGCGGCGGCAGGATCCGCGCGGGCGTGGGACCGCGATTTCCGACCTGACGGCTCAGAGATTGTCGATCTATCTGCGCTGTCTCGACGATCTGCAGAGGGAAGGCGCCCGGACGGTCTCCTCCCAGGCTCTGGCCGACCGGTTCCACCTCAAGTCGGCGCAGATCCGCAAGGATCTGGCCCGCTTCGGCGAGTTCGGCATCCGCGGCATCGGCTACCTGGTCGAAGACCTGCGGCGGAACCTGACCCGGATCCTCGGCCTGACCCGTAACCGCGGGGTGATCATCGTCGGGGCTGGTAATCTAGGAATGGCGCTCGCCGACTACGGCGGGTTCAACCGGGAGGGCTTCCGGATCGTGGCCCTGTTCGACCGCGACCGCCGCAAGATCGGGACGGTCTCCAGGGGCGGCGTCCCGGTCGTCGATGTCCGGCGGATGCCGGCGGTGGCCCGGCGGGAAAATGTGAGCATCGCGGTCCTGGCTGTGCCGGCCGACGCGGCGCAGAGGGCGTTCGATCTGGCGGCGCGGGCCGGCATCAAGGCGGTCCTGAACTTCGCCCCCGCCCGCATCAAGACGCGGCCCGGAATCACCATCAAGGGAGTCGACTTGAAGATCCAGCTCGAAAACCTCTCCTTCCACCTGGCGCGACAGGAGAGAGCGTGAGCCTCCCGAGCGGAACACAGGCCCGCTCGTGACCCGCCCCCGCGACGCGCAGATCGATCCGGAGGAGGTGCTGCAGCACTTCCGGCGCAGCCGCGGCCTCCTCTCGATAGACAGCAAGATCCCGATCAAGGACGAGTACATCCTCAGCCTGGTCTATACGCCGGGCGTGGCCGAGCCGTGTCTCGCCATCCAGCAGGATGTCGAGTCCTCGTTCACCTACACGATGCGCGGCAACGCGGTCGCCATCATCAGCGACGGGTCGTCGGTGCTGTCGTACGGCGATGTCGGGCCGAAGGCCGCCCTGCCGGTCATGGAGGGGAAGTCGGTCCTGTTCAAGACGCTCGCGGGTCTCGACGCCTTCCCGCTCTGCACGAGCGAGAGAGACCCGGTCCGCCTGGCGCGGATGATCCAGTGCCTGACCCCGACCTTCGGCGGCTTCTCCATCGAGGACATCGCCTCGCCGCGCTCGTTCGAGCTCTACGAGATCCTCGACGGGATGAGCGACGCCGATCTGCCGGTGCCCTTTTTCTTCAATGACATGCAGGGACCCTGCTCGATCGTCCTGGCGGCGCTGCGCAACGCCCTCAAGATCACCGGCAAGAACATCGGGGCGATGCGCGCCGTGATCACCGGGGCCGGAGGGGCGGGCATCAGCGTGGCGCGCTTCCTGCGCAAGGCCGGGCTGCCGGAGATCACCCTGTGCGACCGCCACGGCATCGTCTGGGAGGGCCGCGGGGAGGGGATGAACCGCTTCAAGGAAGCGGCGGCTCGGGAGCTCAATCCGAAGCGCCGCACCGGTTCGATCGCCGACGCCTTGAAAGGGGCCGACCTGTTCGTCGGCCTCTCGGGCGCGCGCAACGTCCTACCGCGGATGGTTCGCACCATGGCCAAGGATCCGATCGTCTTCGCGCTCGCGACGCCCGAGCCCGAGATCGGCGCCGACGAAGCCCGTGAGGCGGGCGCCGCGATCGCGCTGACGGGCGGCACCGACTACCGGCACGGCCTGAACGTCGCCCTCGCCTTCCCCGGCATCCTGCGCGGCGCCATGGACGCGCGCGCCACCCGCATCTACGATGAGATGCTGATCGCCGCCGCCGACGCCATCGCCGCGCTCGTCCCCGAGAAGGATCTCGCTCCGGAGCGGATCATCCCGCGGGTCCTGGATCTGCGCACCGGTCCGGCCGTCGCCGCCGCCGTCGCCGGCGCCGCCGTGGCCCTGGGCGTGGCGCGGGCGGATATCGACCCCGAGTACATCGGCGAGCGCACCAAGCACCTGGTGTACGAGGGCGAGTCGGCGCTGGCCGATCACGCCGTGATCAGCGAGCGGCGGACGCTCGGCGACGAGGCGCTGGAGTTGCACCGGCGCTATCGCGGCGCCATCGAGGTGAGGAGCAAGATCCCGCTCAAGGACGAGCACACGCTGCTGATCATCGCCTCGCCGGGCGTCGCCTGCCCGGTGCGCGAGATCATCCGCGATCCGCTCAAGGTCTGGGAATACACCACCAAGGGGAACCTGGTCGCGGTCGTATCCGACGGCTCCGCGGTCCTGGGCCTCGGCAACATCGGACCCGAGGCGGCCCTCCCGGTGATGGAAGGGAAGTGCGTCCTGTTCAAGACCTTCGCCGGGGTCGAGGCGATCCCGATCTGCCTCGGGACGCAGGACACCGAGGAGATCATCGCCATCGTCAAGGCGCTCGAGCCGTCGCTCGGCGGCGTCAATCTCGAGGACATCGCGGCGCCGCGCTGCTTCGAGATCGAGCGGCGCCTGCGGCTGGAGACCGGTATTCCGATTTTTCACGACGACCAGCACGGCACCGCCGTCGTCGTCCTCACGGGGCTCCTGAACGCCCTGCGGCTGACCGGCCGGGAAATAGGCAAAGTCAAGGTGACGATCAACGGCGCCGGGGCCGCCGGCATCTCGGTGACCAAGCTGCTGATGCAGGCGGGCGTGAAGGACGTCATCCTGTGCGACCGGCGCGGCACGCTGTACGAGGGGCGCGAGCAGATGAACTCCGAGAAGGAGGCGATGGCCAAGGTGACCAACCGCGGCCAGGTGCGCGGGGCGCTGACCGAGGCGCTGCGGGGGCGCGACGTCTTCATCGGCCTCTCCGGACCGAACCTGGTCACGCCGGCGATGGTGCGCGGCATGGGACCGCGGCCGATCATCTTCGCCCTCGCCAACCCGACTCCTGAGATCATGCCCGAGCAGGCCGAGCCTTATGCGCGCATTATCGCCACGGGTCGCAGCGACTACGCGAATCAAATCAACAACGTTCTCGCGTTTCCCGGCATCTTCCGTGGCGCCCTCGATGCCCGCGCCAGAGCCATCAGCGAGCCGATGAAACTCGCCGCCGCCCGTGCCATCGCCGGCTGCATCCGCCCGGACGAGCTCAGCGAG
>JBGPLZ010000148.1:0-4710 GCA_041486695.1 Acidobacteriota bacterium
CATCGAGTTTCGATGAACCCCAGACGGGTAGTGATCTGCGGCGCTAGAGGGAACCCCGATGTGAAGCGGCGCGCCCGGCGACTTGGCTGGCGCGGCGCTTCACACCGAGGATGCCTCAGGGTTCCCCGCCCTCGACACCTCTGTCTACCAAATCATGGGTCAGACCACCGGGACCTCTCGACGCCGGCCGGGCGGTCTTGGCATCCGCGCGTTCGACACGGAGGTCGTAGCAGCCCGCATCGGTGTCGCGGACGTGGATATAATCCACATCACCGCGTGCGAAGAGCCGCTCGATCACCGGCTCGACGTTCCCGTCGATGACGTACTCCTGGGCGTGCAGCCGGCGACCGCGCCCATACGCGTTGAGGGTCAGTGGATGGGACCGGAGCTCGTCCGGGAAGCCGGCGTTCTCCGGGTAGCGCGTGCACGCAGCCTCGTGGATGAACACCGGGCCGGGCAATGGCAGCGGCTCCGTTCCCGCGAAAGGGTCGTAAGTGAACAGGATGCGTCGCTCACCACCTACGACGAAGGTGCGCAGGCAGAGTCGGCAGGGTCCATGCCCCGTCGCGACCTCGACGTGGGCCGGATGGGCGGCAAAAGGCGATGTGCGGTTGGCGCGGACGGTGGCGGCGATCGCGTCCGGAATGGCGATGATTCGATAGGTCGGCATGGGTCCTCCGGTTCAGGAGCTCGTTATCGGCTCGGCAGCCTCTGCTGCTCTCGCCACCCAACATAAAACGACTCTCGTGGTGACGATATCCGTTTCTTGCGCGCCAACTTTTCCGGACTTCTGCTCTTGACACTTCCCTTCCAGGGTCCCTAAACTGTGGGCTGTCCGGCTTAAACCCGCGTCCTACACAGGTGTTCGAGGTGTCCATGGCCGTCATCGATCGGCAGCGACTGCAGAGGGCGCTGGGGTCTGAGTTGCAGCGCTTCACGGCGGCCCACCCGCGGTCGGGGGAGTTGTTCGAGCGGGCCAAGAAGAGCCTGCTCGGCGGCGTGCCGATGAACTGGATGATCCGGTGGGCGGGGGCGTACCCGGTCTTTGTGCGCGAGGCGTCGGGGGCGCGGTTCACCGACGTCGATGGCAACGAGTATCTCGACCTGTGTCTGGGGGACACCGGGGCGATGACGGGGCACTCGCCGCCGGCGGCGGTCGAGGCGATCGCGGCGCAGGCGCGGCGCGGCATCACGCTGATGCTGCCGACCGAGGATGCCATCTGGGTGGGCGAGGAGATGGCGCGCCGCTTCGGGCTGCCGTACTGGCAGGTGGCGGTCAGCGCGACCGACGCCAACCGCTTCGCCATCCGCCTGGCGCGCGAGATCACCGGGCGTCCGCGGATCCTGGTCTTTAACTGGTGCTATCACGGCACGGTCGACGAGACCTTCATCACCCTGCGCAACGGCGTGGCGGGGCCGCGCGATGGGAACATCGGGCCTCCGGTGAACCCGGCGGTGACCACGCGGGTGGTCGAGTTCAACGACCTCCCGGCGCTGCAGGCGGCGCTCAGCCAGGGCGACGTCGCCTGCGTCCTGGCCGAGCCGGCGATGACCAACATCGGCATCGTCCTTCCCGATCCCGGCTTTCATGAAGCCCTGCGCGATCTGACCCGGCGCACCGGCACGCTGCTGATCATCGACGAGACCCACACGATCTGCGCCGGGCCTGGGGGCTACACGCGGGCCCACGGTCTGCAACCGGATCTCTTGACCCTCGGCAAGCCGATCGCCAGCGGCCTCCCGGCCGCGGTCTACGGAATGAGCGCCGAGGTGGCGGAGCGGATCCGGACCCATGGCGATCTCCTGCATGCCGACTCGGGAGGGATCGGCGGCACGCTTGCCGGCAACGCCCTGACGCTGGCCGCGATGAAGGCGACCCTGCAGTCGGTCCTGACCAAAGAGTCCTACGACACGACGATCCCGCTGGCGGCGCGGTTCGCGGAAGGGGTCGCATCGGTCATCAAGAAGAGGGGCCTGCCGTGGCACGTCACGCAGCTCGGCAACCGCGCCGAGTACTGGTTCCGCGCCACGCCGCCGCGCAACGGGGCCGAGGCGGCCGACGCGGTCGATGCCGATCTGGATCGCTACATGCACCTCGCCGCCCTCAATCGCGGCATCCTCATGACCCCATTCCACAACATGGCCCTGTTCGCGCCCACGGTCACGCGCGCCGACGTCGACCTCCATACCCGGGTCTTCACCGAGAGCGTGGACGCCCTCCTCCCATGACCGAAAAGACCCGCGCCAACCGGCTGGCCGGCGAGACCAGCCCCTATCTGAAGCAGCACGCCCATAACCCGGTCGACTGGTATCCCTGGGGCGAGGAGGCGCTGGCGCGCGCCCGCGCCGAGGACCGGCCGATCTTCCTGTCGATCGGCTACTCGGCCTGCCACTGGTGCCACGTGATGGAGCGCGAGTCATTCGAGAACGAGACGATCGCCAAACTCATGAACGAGCGCTTCGTGAACATCAAGGTCGATCGCGAGGAGCGCCCGGATCTCGACGAGATCTACATGAGCGCGACGCAGCTCCTGTCGGGCCAGGGAGGGTGGCCGAACTCGGTTTTCCTGACTCCGGATCTGCAGCCGTTCTATGCCGGGACCTATTTCCCGCCCGAGGCGCGCTTCGGCCGCCCCGGCTTCCCGGACGTGCTGACCGCCGTCTCCGAGGCCTACCGCCAGAAGCGCGAGGAGATCACCAAGGTGGCCGGCGAGGTGACGGAGCGGATCCGTCAGATGGCCGCCCCGGGTTCCTCCTCGAAGGCGGTGGCGCCGGCGCTCCTGCAGCGCGCCTTTGGCGAAATGGGGGGGCGCTTCGACAACACCGAGGGCGGCTTCGGAGCCGCGCCGAAATTCCCGCACAGCATGGAGATCGTCTTCCTGCTGCGCTATCACGGCCGGACCGGGAACCCGGAGGCGCTGCGGATGGCGGTGCACAGCCTCGAGAAGATGGCGCGGGGCGGGATCTACGACCAGATCGGCGGCGGCTTCCATCGCTATTCGGTCGACGAGCGCTGGCTCGTGCCGCACTTCGAGAAGATGTTGTACGACAACGCGCTCCTGGTGCGGGCGTACCTGGAGGCGGCGCAGGTCGTCGCCCCCCTCCCGGCCTCGAGCGCGCTGCCGAAGGGAGGCGCGACGACGGCCGCCTTCTTCCGCGGCGTGGCCAAAGACACGCTCGATTGGACGCTGCGCGAGATGACCTCGAGCGAGGGTGGTTTCACCAGCAGCCTCGACGCCGACAGCGAGGGCGAGGAAGGGAAGTTCTACGTCTGGACGGCACAGGAGATCGAGGCGGCCGTCGGGCGCCAGGAGGCGGCTCTCATCGGCGGTTTTTACGGGGTCACGGCGGGCGGCAACTTCGAGGGCGGCCGCAGCATTCTCCACCTCGAGACGACGATCGACGAGGCGGCGGCCGCCTGGCGAACGGACGAGGCGGACCTTCGCCTGCGCCTCGCCTCGGCCCGGGCCAAGCTCCTCCAGGCCCGCGAGCGCCGGGTCCGCCCCGGCCGCGACGACAAGATCCTGGCTGATTGGAACGGGCTGATGATCGCCGCGATGGCGTTCGCCGGGCGGGTCCTCGACGAGCCGCGTTACCGCGACGCCGCGAGCCGCGCGGCGCGTCTCGTGCTCGACCGGATGCGCCGCGACGGCCGGCTGCTTCATTCTTACAAGGATGGCGACGCCCGTCACCCGGCCTACCTGACCGACTACGCCAACATGGTGGCGGCGCTTCTCGAGCTCTACGAGGCGACCTTCGACGCCGCCTGGGTGTCGGAGGCCCGCGCCCTGGCGACGTCGATGCTCGATCTCTTCTCGGACGAGCGCGACCCAGGCCTCTTCCTGACCGCCCGCGATCACGAACGGCTGATCGCCCGCACCCGCGAGAACAACGACGGCGCAACCCCCGCCGGGGTCTCGGTCGCCGCCCTGGCGCTGCCGCGTCTCGCCGCGCTCACCGGTGACGAGGCGCCGCGGCGCAAGGCCGAGGAGATCCTGCGCCTCTACCGCGACCATGTGGAGCGCTCCCCGGCTGCCTTCGGGATGATGCTGTGCGCCATCGACCAGCATCTGGCGGGCCCACGCGAGGTGGTGCTGGCGGCCCGCCCCGGCGATCCGGCCCTGCGTCCCTTCATGCAGGTGCTGCGTGAGATCGCGCTGCCGCAGGCGATCACCGCGCTGGCCGATCCCGACCGCGGGACGCCGGCGCTGCCGCTCGTGGAGGGGAAGGGCCTCGTCGACGGCCGCCCGGCGGCCTACGTGTGTGAGCGCGGCGCCTGCAAGCCTCCGGTCACCTCGGCCGAGGAACTGCGAACGCTCCTCACCGGGGCTCGCGATCGCTGAAAGATCCCCCCCGGTTACTGGGCGGCCCGCCTGCGACTCGCGGGGCACGCCGTCGCCGCGCGCGCGTACGGCCAGGTGGCTGGAAGCTCACTCTCACCACTACGGGGCCTACGCGCGCGGCGCGGCTCGGGTCTCACTCGCCTGGTCGCGCAAGGGCGCGCTCCTCGGGCTCGCTCCGACACGGCCCCGCGAGTCGCAGGCGGGCCGCCCGTCACCGTGGGAGCTTCCCCCGTCGGCGCCGCGGGTAAAGTGGCGGTCTCAGGCCATCTGCCGCGCGGGGGGGGCCGATCCCAAGTGGCGAGAAGTTATCGGAGCGGTGGGGCGGCGCTTTCGGATCGCGGGGCCGTGTCGGAGCGAGCCCGAGGAG
>JBGPLZ010000149.1:0-4696 GCA_041486695.1 Acidobacteriota bacterium
GTCTCCGGCGAGGGCGTGCAGCAGGCGCTCTTGAAGATCCTGGAGGGGACGGTCGCGATCGTGCCGCCGCAGGGCGGGCGCAAGCATCCGCACCAGGACTTCATCCCGATGGACACGACCAACATCCTGTTCATCTGCGGCGGGGCGTTCGTCGGGCTCGACGGCATCATCGAGCAGCGCGTCGGCAAGAAATCGATGGGCTTCAAGGCCGACGTCAAGAAGAAGTCCGAAAAGAACATTCAGGAGATCCTGGAGCTGGTGCAGCCGGCCGATCTGATCAAGTACGGGCTGATCCCCGAGTTCGTCGGGCGGCTGCCGGTCATCGGCGTGCTCGGCGAGCTGGACAAGGACGCGCTGGTCAAGATCCTGACCGAGCCGCGCAACGCCCTGATCAAGCAATATCAAAGAATCTTCGAGTTTGAGAACGTCACACTGACCTTCACCAAGGACGCGCTCGAGATGATCGCGACTCAGACGCTCGCCCGCAAGATCGGGGCGCGCGGGCTGAGGCTGATCCTCGAGGATCTGATGCTGGATCTGATGTACCAGCTCCCGTCCCGCACCGACATCACCGAGTGCGTCATCACCAAGGAAGTGGTGGAGAACAAGGTGGCGCCCATCATCCTGATGGAGAAAGCAGGCTAACCGTCGATGGACAACGCTGCGCCCGGAACGACCGACAAGTTCGAGAGACTGCCCCTCGTCCCGCTGCGGGACGTCGTGGTGTTCCCCTATACGATGATCCCGTTCGTGGTGGGGCGCAAGTCGTCCCTGACCGCGGTCGAGAAGGCGCTCCAGGGTGACAAGCGGATCTTCCTGGCGACCCAGCGCGACGCGAAGATCGACGATCCGAAGGCCGACGAGATCAACGCCATCGGGACGATCTCCAACATCGTGCAGAGCCTGAAGCTTCCCAACGGCAACATCAAGCTCCTGGTCGAGGGCTCCTCCCGCGGCAAGGTGGTGGAGATCAAGGACGAGGACGGCTGCCTGATCGCCGTGCTCGAGCCGATCGACGGCAAAGTCGACCAGACCCCGGAGATCGAGACCGAGATGGGCAAGGTGGTCTCGCTGTTCGAGAAGTACGTCAAGCTCTCGCCCAATCTGCCGTACGAGACGATGATCTCGACCATCCGTGTCTCCGAGCCGGGGCGGTTGACCGACACCATCGCGGCGCACGTCCAGGTCGGCATGGAGGAGAAGCAGAACCTTCTCGAGACCTTCAACCCCGCCGAGCGGCTGTCGATCCTCGCCAACCTTCTCGACGCCGAGATCGAGAAGCTGCGGGTCGACCGCCGCATCCACCAGCGCGTCAAGAAGCAGATGGAGAAGGCGCAGAAGGAGTACTACCTCAACGAGAAGATGAAGGCGATCCAGCAGGAGCTGGGGCGCAAGGACGAGAAGCTCAACGAGGTCGAGGAGCTCAAGCAGAAGATCGAAGCGGCCCGCATGCCGAAGGAAGCGCACGAGAAGGCGATGCAGGAGCTGAAGCGGCTGGAGGTCATGCCGCCGGTCTCGGCCGAAGCCACCGTGTCGCGCAACTATCTCGACTGGCTGATCTCCGTCCCCTGGACCAAGCGCTCCAAGGAGATCAAAGACCTGGCCTATGCCGAGAAGGTGCTGAACGACGACCACCACGGGCTCGAGAAGATCAAAGAGCGGATCCTCGAGTTCCTGGCCGTGCGGCGTCTGGTGAAGAACAAGAGCATCAAGGGGTCGATCCTCTGCTTCGCCGGCCCTCCGGGCGTCGGCAAGACCTCCCTGGCGCAATCGATCGCCAAGGCGACCGGCCGCAAGTTCGTGCGCGTCTCGCTCGGCGGCGTGCGCGACGAGGCCGAGGTTCGCGGACATCGCCGGACGTACATCGGCGCCTTCCCGGGCCAGATCATCCAGATGATGAAAAAGGCCGGCACGAAGAACCCGGTCTTCCTGCTGGACGAGGTCGACAAGATGAGCATGGACTTCCGGGGCGACCCATCCTCCGCGCTCCTCGAGGTCCTCGATCAGGAGCAGAACTCGACGTTCCTCGATCATTACCTCGACACCGAGTTCGATCTCTCGCAGGTGATGTTCATCTGCACCGCGAACGTCCTGCATCCGATCCCGGCGGCCCTCAAGGACCGGATGGAGGTGCTCCGCCTCGCGGGTTACACGCTGTTCGAGAAAATCAACATCGCCAAGCGGTTCCTGATCCAGAAGCAGCTCAAGAGCCACGGCCTTGATCCGGCCAGGTTCGTGTTCGAGGACGATGCGGTGCGCGACGTGGTCGAGAAATACACCCGCGAAGCGGGCGTGCGCAGCCTCGAGCGCGAGGTGGCGTCGATCTGCCGCAAGCTGGCGCGCCGCGTGGTGACCCAGGGCAAGGACTACTCCTTCACCGTGAAGGCCGAGCACCTGGCCGAGCTGCTGGGCGTGCCGCGATACCGGCCCTTCATGAGCGACAAGAAGAGCGAGGTCGGTGTGGCAACGGGCCTTGCCTGGACCGAGGTGGGCGGAGAGATCCTGATGACCGAGGCCTCTCTGATGAAGGGCCGAGGCAAGCTCACCCTCACCGGAAAGCTGGGCGACGTCATGCAGGAGTCGGCGCAGGCCGCCCTCTCTTACATCCGGTCCCGCTCGGCGCTTCTCGGGATCGACGAGGAGTTCTACCGCAAGTACGACATCCACATCCACGTTCCCGAAGGGGCGATCCCCAAGGATGGCCCGTCGGCCGGCATCACCCTGGCCACGGCGCTCGCCTCTCTGCTGACCAAGACGCCGGTGCGCGGCGACCTGGCGATGACCGGCGAGATCACGCTGCGCGGCAAGGTGCTGGCGATCGGCGGTGTCAAGGAAAAAGTCCTCGCGGCGCACCGTCTCGGGATACGGACCATCATCCTGCCGCGCGACAACGAGAAGGACCTCGCCGACGTGCCGGACGACATCCAGAAGCTGATGGAGTTCCGTCTGGTTGATACGATGGACGATGTCCTTCAGATCGCCCTGGAGCGCGAGACTCCGGGGAAGGTCGACAAGGAGTACGATAAGGATCTCAACAAAGGGATCCCCGGATCGGTGACCCACTAGGAGTCGGTTCGAGGCTTCGCGCAGGCTCCCCATCACCCTGGTCAGAGCGGCTCCGCGGGGAGCATCCCGCGGGGATTTTCCCCGGCATCACGGTCGTGTTTCGTCGAGCCCGGCGCAATCGCCCTGGCAGTGACCCGGCCGCGAGACCCCCAATGGAACATCGTCGATGATCGTCAGCACGTGTCACATGCAGATCAACGCCTCCCGGGCCGGCGACTTTCCGCGCGACGGGGCGCCCGAGATCGCCTTCATGGGCCGCTCCAACGTCGGCAAGTCGAGCCTGCTCAACCGACTGCTGGGAATGCGAGGGATGGCGCGCACCAGCAAGACGCCCGGGCGGACCCGGGCGATCCACTTTTACCGGGTCAACGGGAAGATCTACTTCGTCGATTTGCCCGGCTACGGCTACGCCCGGGTGGCGCGGCCGATGCGCGAGGAGTGGAAGGGTTTGGTCGAGGCCTACCTCGGCCGGCCGGGGCGGCCCGACCTGGCGATTCAGCTGGTCGACGCCCGGCATGAACCGACGGAGCTCGACCTCGAGCTGGAAACCTGGCTGCGCAGCCGTGCGGTGCGCCGGCAGGTGGTCCTGACGAAATCCGACAAGCTCTCGGGGCACCAGAAGGCCCGGGCGCTTGCCGCGGCCGCCCGGAGGCTCGATCTGACGCCGGAGACCGCACCGATCGCCGTGTCGGCGATCACCGGGGACGGGATCCCCGTCCTCTGGCGCGTCATCGACGCGGCCTGCAGGCCCGCGCCGGTGGCGGCTCCCCTGGCTGGTTTTCAATGAAAGGAGACAGACCCAAAGTGAACGGAGACAAGATCGACCGAGAACCCCGACCGGCGCGAGAGCCGAGAGCCCCGCGGCAACCCGGGCGCGACCCGATCGCCCGGCCTCCCCGGCGTGCCCCCGTAATGGACGCGCCGATGGCCGATGCCGCCCCCCCCGAGATGGTGCCCGTCGCCCCGGTGATGCCGCCGGACGAGGATGAGATCGAGCGCGAGGAGATCCCGCGCGCCGAGCTGACCGGCGAGAAGCTGGATATCCGATCGCTGAAGGAAAAGTCGGTCGGCGAGCTGACCGGCATCGCCAAGGCGCTGGACGTGGTCAACGCGACCTCGCTGCGGAAGCAGGAGCTGATCTTCGAGATCCTGCGGGCCCAGACCGAGAAGTCGGGGCTGATCTTCGCCGAGGGTGTCCTCGAGACCCTGCCGGACGGCTTCGGCTTTCTGCGCGCCCCCGAGTACAACTACCTGCCGGGGCCGGACGATATCTACGTCTCCCCGTCGCAGATCCGCAAGTTCGATCTGCACACCGGCGACACCATCTCCGGGCAGGTGCGGCCGCCCAAGGAAGGGGAGCGCTACTTCGCCCTGATCAAGGTCGAGGCGGTGAACTTCGAGCATCCCGACCAGGCGCGCGAGAAAATCTTCTTCGACAACCTGACGCCCCTCTATCCCAATTCGCGCATCAGGCTCGAGACGACCCGGGAAAACGTGTCGTCGCGCGTTCTGGACATCCTCTGCCCGATCGGCAAGGGACAGCGCGGCCTGATCGTCGCGGCGCCGCGCACCGGGAAGACCATGCTGCTGCAAGCGATCGCCAACAGCATCACCGTGAACCATCCAGAGA
>JBGPLZ010000150.1:0-4663 GCA_041486695.1 Acidobacteriota bacterium
GTACCAGTAGGCCATCAGTCCCTGGAGCCCCGGGATGTTGGCGAAGATGTGCGCCATGCCGACCGCCAGAGACACGGCGCCGCCGGTGCGGCCGGCCACCTCTTCGCCGACCTGGCGTGACAACTCCGGCAGGTTGACCACGGTCATGCCGAGCTCGCGGAATCGATCGACCGGGACGTTGATGGCGAAATAGTCGGCCGGCGCCAGCGACAGCACCGCGATGAAGGCCATGACCCCGACGAATCCCTCGCACAGCATGGCGCCGTAGCCGATCATCCGCGCGTCGGTCTCCCGATCGAGCATCTTGGGAGTGGTCCCCGAGGAGACCAGGGCGTGAAACCCGGAAATGGCGCCGCAGGCGATGGTGATGAAACAGAACGGGAAGACCTTCCCGGGGATGATCGGGCCGCCTCCGGAAACGAAGCGCGTCATGGCCGGCATCTGGATGTGCGGGGCGACGAAGAAGACTCCGAGAGCGAGCGCCGCGATCGTGCCGATCTTCATGTAGGACGACAGGTAATCGCGCGGCGCCAGCAGCATCCAGACCGGCAGCACCGAGGCGACGAAGCCGTAGCCGGCGAGGAGCCAGGTGAGCTCCACCTTCGAGAAGGTGAACCACGGCCCGACGACCGAGCCGGGGATGAAACGCCCCAGGATCACCGCCAGGACGAGGCCCGTGACGCCGAGGATCGTGCCGCTGATGTAGGCCCCGGGACGCCAGCGGTACATGTAGAAGCCCATGAAGAGGGCGAGCGGGATGGTCACCGCGATGGTGAAGGTGCCCCAGGGCGATTGCTGCAGGGCGTTCACCACGGCCAGCCCCAGCCCGGCGAGCGCGATGACCACGATGAACAGGATCGCCACCATGGCGGTGAAGCCGGCGAACGGATTGATTTCGGCCCGGGCGATCTCGGCCAGAGACTTGCCGTCCCGCCGGACGGAGGCGGCCAGGATGACGAAGTCGTGCACCGCGCCGCCCATGACCACTCCGACGACCAGCCAGAGAAGCCCCGGCGCCCAGCCGAACTGAGCCGCCAGCACCGGCCCGATCAGCGGCCCGGCTCCCGCGATGGCCGCGAAATGATGCCCGAACAGCACCCAGCGGTTCATCGGGTGATAGTTGTGACCGTCGTACAGCCGGTGCGCCGGCGTCACCCTCGTATCGTCGAGAGCCAGCACCTTCGCCGCGAGGAAGGCGGAGTAGTAGCGATAGCCGATCGACATGGCGCAGAGCGCGAAGATCAGGATCGGCAGGGCGCTCATGCGCGTTTCAGCGGGGCAGGATCCATCCCGGGTCCTTGCAGAGCGAATCGATGGCGTCGCGATCGGCATCTCCCGGCAGCGCATCGGAGAGATGCCGCGCATAGGCCGCCTCATCGAGGAGGCGGCCATCGACCGCGTGACGAAGCCCGGCGAACTCGCCGATGCGGCGGTTGAAACGGACGTCCGGAAGGATGAGCCCGGGGCTCCCGGCCGGGAGCTCGCGGTTGAGGAGATCGAGGAGACCCTGCACCTCGGTCACGTAGAGCTCCCGGGCATATTCGTTGAGGTGGTCGCGGTCGGCGGGCTCGGCGTTCTGATCTTCGTTGAAGCGCCCCTTCAGCCCCCAGACGTAGGACCAGTGGGCCGAGGAAGAGCCGTCGGTCCCGAACAAGTCGTAGGCGGTGGGGATCCACTTATTGAAATACTTCTGGATGCGCGACACCGGCACGCGCCCCGCCATGAGGATCCGCTTCAAGCCGTTGTTGCCGGTGCCGAGGTGGAACGATTCCTCCTTGAGCATCGGTCCCATGCTGCGGGCCAGCGGCGCAAAGGCGGAGTGCGAAAGCATGCCGAGCTGGAACTTCCCGTCGCGGTCGATGAACTGGGTGTAGGTGAAGAAATCGATCCAGTTGTCGACGTTCACGTTGAACGAGCCCAGCAGGCGCTGGTTTTTGAACGAGCGGCGTTCGAGAAGTTTCTGCGCCTCGACCTTCCCGGAGGATCCGAAATGGGTCATGAGCACGTGAGCCATCTGCCAGCCGTGCCGCATTTCCTCGCGCATGATCCGAACCAGCGATTCCAGGTCGTGCTGGCTCGGGGCGGTCGCCGCGAGGTGGCGCTGCTGCTCCACCGAGCCGAATTCGGTGTCGCCCTGATAGGTGATCAAGTGGAGCAGGGCGTCGCGGATCCGCTGATCCGGAACCTCGAGGAGGGTCTCCCACTTGGGCTCGCCCCGGTAGTCGCCGAACTCGATCGCGGCGCTGTGCAGATCGCCGTACTTGGCTTCGGGCTGATAGGCGGTGGTGATCGCGGGATCGAGATCGATCTCCCGCTGCCAGACCTTGAAGGCCTCGATCCAGTCGTCGAAGGTGGAAAGGCGAGGACTCGCCATGGCGTGACCATCGTACCACAGGCTCCGTTGCGGCCTTGCCGGAGACCGCGCCGGTTGCCAGGAGCGTGTCCGAGTAATAGCATGAGCCGCGCATGCGCCCCGCGCGGCGGTGGAGGTCAGGGGAATGTCCAGCCGGGATCTGTATCTGAAGCAGATGGAAATCGGCCCGATGGCGAATTTCGTCTACCTGATCGGGCCGGCCGGGTCGGCGGAGACGGCCGTCGTCGATCCCGCCTGGGACGTCGATGCGATCGTCGAAGCCGCCGCAAATGATGGACGGCGCATCGTCGCGGCGCTCATCACCCACTGGCACCCGGACCACACCGGTGGCATTGCGGACCTGGTCGACAAGACCGACGCCGCGGTTTACGTCAACGCCCTTGACGTCCCCTGGCTGCCTTCGCCGGTGGGCAATCTCAAAGCGGCCCATCCGGGGGACGAGCTGCCGCTGGGCGACCTCAAGGTGCAGTTCCTGCATACCCCCGGGCACACTCCCGGCAGCCAGTGCTTCCTCGTCCGGGAACGCCTGGTGTCGGGGGACACGCTGTTCATCGATGCCTGCGGACGGACCGATCTGCCCGGGGGTGATGCCGAGCAGCTTTATCGCAGCCTGAGCGGGACGCTCCGCAAGCTCGACGATCGAACCATCCTCCTGCCGGGACACAACTACGCGCCGGTCCCTACCGCGACGCTCGGCGAGCAGAAGGTCTCGAACCCGTTTCTCGCCTGTCCCTCCCTCAATGCTTTCCTGCGAATGGTGGGCGGCCGCCTGGAGCGGTGACGCGATCGTGATCACGCTGCGGCCGGTTGCAGGGCTGTAAGCGCTTCGATCGCTTCTTTCTCCGAATGGCTCGCTCCGCTGGCTCCCGTTGCGACCGAACCTATATTCCTTGCGGCATCCGATCGAGGTCGCGGGGAGGGGAGGTCGATGCACAGGAGTCAGTCGCGGGCGCGGTGGCTCGTCGTGCGCGCCCTCGTCCGCCTGACTCTGCTGCTGGCCGCCACGCGCACCATCGCCGGAGGCCATCTCCCGACCGGCTCGATCGTCGGCTCCGTGCGGGAAACCTCGACCGGCCGGGCGGCGGGGATGCTGCGCGTGAGGCTGACGCCGGTCGGCCTCGTGGAGCCGTCCAAGACCGCCCAGCCGCCCCACATCGCCGCCCCTGATGACGACGGCGACTTCCGGTTCGGAGAACTCGAGCCGGGGATCTATCGCCTCGAGATCGAAGCAGCCGGCATCGCGTCAGAATCGATCACCGGCATTCAGGTCGAGGCAGGGGAGACCACCCGCCTCGAGCCGCTGGTTGTGAGCGACTGGAGCGAGCGGATCACCGTGCGGGCCTCGCCGGAGGCGGCCGGGGCATTCGGCCTCTCGCACCTCCGTCTCACGCACGCGGCTCTCGATGATCATGCGGCCTCGCTCCAGGACCCCCTGCGCGCTCTCGCGGGAGCGGTGGGGATCGTCACGCAGAACGATTTCAAGGCCGATCTCCGCATCCGCGGCGGCGACGCCGCCGACACCACCATTCTGGCGGATGGCCTGCCGATCCCGAACGCCTATCACTTCTCGGGAAGCGCCGGGTCCAGCTCGACGCTCAATAATGATCTCATCCAGCAGATGGACGTCTGGAGCGGCGGCTTCTCGGCCGAGTATGGCGACACCCTGGCGGGCGTCGTGGAGGTCACCAGCCGGGAGGAGATGCCGGCCAGGCTCGCCGGCGAGGCGGGCGTCGGGACCACGCTGGCGCACGCGACCCTCCGCGGCCCCCTGGGGGCGGGCGGCTGGAGCGTCGCCGGCAGGGCCAGCGATCTCGGGCTCTATGCGGATCGGGTCGGAGACGGGACTATCAAAGGTGTTTCGTTCCACGATCTCATGGCCGGGGCCGACCTGGCGCTGTCGGGCGCCGGGCGTCTGGGGGTGACACTGCAGGATGGGGGGAGCGGCTTCGCGCAGGAATTCGGGTTGAATGACCGTGCCTCGCATCGGGACGCCGAGCACGGGGCGCGCCTGCGGCTGGAGGTGCCGATTGACGCACGAACCTACTTCAAATTCCTGGGCGGCCATGGGAGCCTCGAATCGGTGTCGGTGATCGGCGCCGGAGCGCATTACAGGCAGGAGCAATGGCGGGATGACGTCCGGGCCTCGATCCTGCACTTGCTGGGGACGCGCCACGCGCTCTCCGCCGGGTTCGATCTGGCGCGAACCACCGACCGAATCGCCGGGGCCTTCTACCAGGGAGATCATCTGGTTCCCGGGGCCATCGACGGCGCGACCACCACGACCGGATA
>JBGPLZ010000151.1:0-4534 GCA_041486695.1 Acidobacteriota bacterium
AGTCTCATTATTGGCGACGTTGAGTCCGTTGTAGTGATCTCGCTTGCTGCAACGTCCTCCGTCTCTTTGCTGTCGATGCCGTACGAGCCGTTGCTGATCGTCGTGCCGTTCGCCAGGGGGCTCGCGATGCGCACCACCATCTGCACCGAGCCTGAGGCTCCGGCATTCAACGTCCCAACGCTCCAGCTCACCACCCCGCTCGCCAACGTCCCCCCCCCCGTCGCCGACACAAAGCTCGTGTTCGCCGGCACCGTGTCGGTCACGATCATGCCGCTCGCGTTCGCCGTGCCGCTGTTCCCATAGCTCAGCGTGTATGTCAGGTTCGCTCCGGCGCTCACCGGATCGGGGGCGTCGGTCGCCGCCAGGCTCAGGACCGGCGACGATGTGACCGTCGTCGTGATGACCGCGCCCGCCACCGCCGCCGTCTCGTTGCTGTCGATGCTGTAGGACCCGTTGGTGATCGTCGTGCCGTTCGCCAGCGGGCTCGCCACGCGCACCACCATCTGCACCGAACCCGAGGCCGAGGCGTTGAGCGTGCCGACGCTCCAGGTCACCACACTTCCCGCGAGCGTTCCGCCATTGGTCGCCGACACGAAGATCGTGTTGGCAGGCACGGCGTCGCTGACGATGAGGCCCGTGGCATCGCCGCTGCCGCTGTTGGCGTAGGAGAGGGTGTAGGTCAGGTTCGCTCCGGCGGCGACCGGGTCGGGCGAACCCGCCCCCGTCAGCGCGAGCGCCGGCGCCAGCACCACCGGCGTCGCGGCGACCTCGTTCGAGGCAAGGCTCTCGTTCCCGGACGAGTCGTAGGCGTGGACGGCGAAATAGTAGGTCGTCCCCGTCGTGAGCCCCGACAAGGTGTACGAGGTGACATTGCCGACGTCGACCATCTGAGTGGGGCTGCCCGGTGCCGTGCCGTAACGGATTCGATATCCGGCGAGGTCCGGCTCCGGGTTGGCGTCCCAGGCCAGCCGGACGCCGGAGGCGGCCTGAACCTGCGCCACCGTCAAGAGCGCCAGGATCAAACCGAGCCCGATGGAGCTGCACATTTTCCCGAGGCCGCGCGATCGATGCACCGGAGGTCCCCTCCCCCGCCCGCCGCACGAAACTGCAATCGAACGGCAGGCACAGAGGAGGAGTGCAATTCAGGCGCCGGATTCAATCTTGAAAGAGACGGCGCGCGTGTGTCCAACTCACTGGAAAACGGGGGGTTCCAATGTCCGCTTCCTGCTCAGGCGGCCGTCAAATTCCGGGCTGCGCGTCAATGTGATCGCGCCTGACGGAATGGTCTTCCGCGGGCCTGGTTTCGGTGACGATTCCGCACTCGAAGAGGGGAAGATGGGCCCACCTGGATTCGAACCAGGGACCGGCTGATTATGAGTCAGCTGCTCTTAACCAGGCTGAGCTATGGGCCCGCGGTGGTCGCGGCATTATACCTCCCGGGGCCACGCTTGAGCCCGGGGGCGGTCTGTGTCAGGATACGCGGCCGTGGAGGCCTCCTGACATGCAAAACACCCGGGCGAAGGGCGCGGTCCCCGGCCCCCGCGAGGACCTGAATCTCTGGAACATCGTCAGCCACCAGTTCGACAAGGCGGCGGCGACGCTCGACGTGCCGGAAGGGTTGTTGCGCCAGATCAAGGCGTGCAACGCCGTGTATTACGTGCAGTTCCCGGTGAAGATCGGCGATCGGTACGAGATCTTCCAGGGGTGGCGGGCCGAGCACTCGCAGCACCGCAAGCCGACCAAGGGCGGCATCCGCTACAGCGAGATGGTGACGCAGGAGGAGGTCATGGCGCTGGCGGCGCTCATGACCTACAAGTGCGCCATCGTGGACGCGCCGTTCGGAGGCTCGAAGGGCGGCATCTGCTTCAGCCCGAAAAACTACACGCGGGAGCAGGTCGAGCGGATCACCCGCCGTTTCACGGCCGAGCTGATCCGCAAGAACTTCATCGGCCCCGGCATCAACGTCCCGGCCCCCGACATCGGCACGGGCGAGCAGGAGATGGCCTGGATCGCCGATACCTACGAGGCGCTCTCGCCGGGGCACATCGACTCGCTCGCCTGCGTCACCGGCAAGCCGGTGTCGCAGGGCGGCATCCGTGGCCGGAAGGAAGCGACCGGCCGCGGCGTGCAGTACGGCATCCACGAAGCCTTCAAGCATAAAGAGGATATGAAGAAGTTCGGCCTCTCCGGAGGCCTGGAAGGAAAGCGGGTCGCGATCCAGGGCTTCGGCAACGTCGGCTACCACGCCGCCAAGTTCCTCTCCGAGGACGACGGCTGCCTCATCATCGCCGTCGGCGACGTCCACGGCGGCATCATGAACCCCGATGGCCTCCACGTCGAGCAGATGGCGGAGCACCGGGCACGGACCGGGTCGCTCCTCGGATTCCCGGGGGCCCGGGACCTTAAAGGCCCGGGAGATGTTCTCGAGATCGATTGCGACATCCTGATCCCGGCGGCGCTCGAGAACCAGATCACCCTCGAGAACGTCGATCGGGTCCGGACCAAGCTGATCGCCGAGGCGGCCAATGGGCCGACGACGACCGGAGCGGACGAGAAGCTCGTCAAACGCGGGGTGATGATCATCCCCGACATCTACCTGAACGCCGGCGGAGTGACGGTGTCGTATTTCGAGTGGACGAAGAATCTGTCCCACATCCGTTATGGCCGGATGGAGAAGCGGCTCGATGAGATCCACCGCGAGAAGCTGGTCGAGACGATCGAGCAGACCACAAAAATGAAGGTTCCCGAAAGGCAGCGGCGGGACCTGTTGAAGGGGGCCGACGAGATCGACCTGGTCAACTCGGGGCTCGAGGGGACGATGCAAAACGCCTACCGGGAGATCCGCGAGGCGCTGGCGGGCGACCCCCGCCTGGGCGACCTGCGCACCGCCGCCTTCGCGGTCGCCATCAAGAAGGTCGCGCGCGCCTACGCCGAGCTGGGCGTCTTCCCTTAGCAGGGCCCTTACTCTTTATGGTACCTCGCCAACATGTAGTCCGGCGGCGCGGCGCCCTCACTTCAGAAGAGACTCGACTTCCACGGTGAGCGCGGGCAATTTCGATTCCACAATGTCCCACACGATTCGATCGTCGATGTCTGCGTAGCCGTGCACCAGAATGTTGCGGAATGCAATGATCCGAGTGTGTTCGCTGATGCGTGCAGCCGTCGGAGCGTCTTCTTTCAAAAGCCGACGAAGTGCTTCGCCGATGATTTCGAACTGGCGCTCAACCGCCGCACGGAGCATCGGATCAGCGGCATAGTCCGAGGAGTCCTTGTTCGTGATGAACTCCGCAATCCTCCTGGCGGCCTGCTGGATGTCAAAGAGGTATTTCTTGGATTCAAGCCGCATACAAAAGCGTCCTGGACCGCCGAATACTCTCGATGAGGTAGGGATTCTTGACGGATTGGGCTACAACCAAATCCACAGCGCGGTGGAAAAGCCTCTCCAACTCCTCAAGGAGTCCGAAGTAAGCGTTGGCATACTCATTGGCTCGAAGCTCCTCGAATTCCACCAGGAAGTCGAGATCACTGGATTTGGGATTGAACCTGCCTGTGGAGGCGGAGCCAAACAGCTCCAGTCGATGGACGCGGAAGCGCCGACATAGTCCTTCGATCGCTTCCCGCCGTTCCTCGATTTCCCGGATCATGGGTTCGCCTCTCTATTTTGTATTCTACCGCAATGCACTTCTGCGGCGAGGCAGGAAGTGCCGGGCTTCCTCGGCAGTTGGCGTCGGATGGTCCGCCCGATGATGGGAGAGAGCAACCCGCACCCGAGGTTGGTCAGTGCAAGGTGCCGGGACCTTCATCCTCGGCCACGCCGGCCGACACCTCGATGCTCTGCTGGATGAAGCGCGCCTGCTCGAGCTCGCGCTGCGCCGCATCGACCCGTCCCAGCTTCATGTAGACCCGGAACAGATTGAGATAGGGGAAGTGGCGCGGCTCATAGCGCGGCGCCTTCTTCGCCATCTCGAGCCACGGGATCGCCTGATCGAACTGCCCCTTCTGGATCAGGTAGGACCCGATGTCGTTGTAGGGGTTTCCGAACTGCGGATCGACGGTGATGGCGAGCTTGCACTGCTCGATCGCGTCATCGTACCGCCCCTGGTGGGAATAGGTCCAGCCGAGGTAGGTGTGGGCCTCCGCCGTCGGGTGCTGCTCGATGGAGGCCTTGTAGAGCTGGATCGCCTCCTCGAGGTCGCCGGCCCGTTGTCGCTCGTAGGCCGTCTGCATCATCTGCACGGCGCGTTCGATCTTCTGGTCGACATCCATGCTCGCGCTCCCCCCCTGTGGCGATCCGGATGAGATCATCCTCGCCCGCATCACGTGCACCGAGATCGTAACGGCGGACGGCCCCCGCGTCAACCGGCCCCCCCCGCTGAGAGGTGACCCTCGACGTGAAGCGCCGCGCCCAGCCCTCGCCGGGCACCGGTCCCGGTCGCAGCGCGCCCCAACCCGCCGGCCGCCAAGCCGCCACCCCCCCCCCACTGAAGCCCGCGGGGGGGCCCCGGTGGCGCGGGCTCGCACCGCCCCGCGCCTG
>JBGPLZ010000152.1:0-4511 GCA_041486695.1 Acidobacteriota bacterium
AGGATAGATGGTGGAGGCGGCGGGAGTCGAACCCGCGTCCGAGAAAGATCAGCGTGGGACGTCTACGTGCGTAGCCCCTTCGAAGCTGCTCTTACCGGCCGCCCCCCGAAGGGGCAGATGAACGGCCGGCCAGCCCGGTCGATTTCGCCTTCGGGTCTCGGGCGGACCGTCAGGCTATCCCGCAGTGCGACGCCCATCCGAACCCCCGCGGGAGAAGGATCCGGTGAACGGGCTGCCTAAGCAGCCAGCGCTAACTGAGAGTTGGCGCTTCTGTTTGATCCACAGTTTTACGAGAGTGGGCCTCGGCACGCGATCCCAGCCTCAACAGTCCCGTCGAAACCGTTTCGCCCCCATCCTTATGACTGTGTGGCCGCAGGCGTGAATATAGCATTTGGCGCGGCCTGCGGGCAAGCGGGCAGAGCGTTGCGCCCTCTCGTCGCAGGCGCCGCGCCGAAGGGCCGCGCCGGCCGCCCTCTCAGTAGATATTGCCGCCCGCTTGCGTCGACGTCAGGGCGCCCGCATCCACATTCAGCGTGTAGGCCACCCCTCTCGTGCCGGTCCAGGTCGAGAGGTTGAATGCCCCGCCCTGCGGGACCTTGTAGACGTCGATGTTGTGATAGGTCAGGGGGGTCTTCAGGGCGAGCACCTGCGCCGGACCGGGCGCCTGCAGGAAGTAGGCGGCGCTCGAACCGACCATCGTCCCCGCTCCGTCGGGCGTCACCAGGACCGCCGTGTTCTCGTCGATGCCGATGCCGCGCGGCTGCGCCGACCAGGTGTTATTCACGATGCGCGCCAGAAAGACCAGCGATCGTCCCATCCGATCGCGGGTCACGAAATGCGAATCGTAGAGCTTGTCGATCCCCAGCGGCGAATCGAACAGGTCGCGGTCGAGCGTCACGTACCGATGGAACGGGTTCGCCAGCGCCTGGCTCGAGGTCACCGAGCCCACCGCGCCGGTGTAGATGAACTGGCTCAGCACCGCCAGTCCCGCGCTGGTCCCGCCGACCGGCGCCCGCTTGTTATTGATCAGGTCGTTGACTTCTCTTTGCACCGCCGTGCCGCGCCACAGGGCCAGGTAGGTCGACTGGTCCCCACCCGCGATCCAGAGCGCCTCGGCATGGTAGATTTGGTCGGCGACATATTGCGAGTTCGCGCCGGTGACCGTGGTGATGATGATCGTTTCGACCGAGTCCATCTGCGGACAGAGCTGCTGGATATAAGGGTTGTAGGCATCGGTTCCGGTGGTGCGGATCACCACGAAATCTCCCCCGCCCGCGCGCTGGCACATCCATTGGTACGCGGCGTCCACGTCGAGTCCGCCACCCATCAGCACCAGCCCGGCGCTCAGGCTCGGCGACTGCGGAGCATCCGCAGGGTTGCCGACGATGAACGATTGATATCCCGGCTTCGGCGTGGGGGCCGCGTGAACCGGTCGTGCGAGCATGCAGAGGACGGCGAACACCAGTCCAGAGGCGAGCCGGATCCGAAACGAGCTCGAGCGAAGTCGGTTGCGCATGGAGAGTCCCTCCCGTAGGTGCATGGAGTTAATCAAAAAGACCGCATGACGTCAACGGCTGCCATCGAGATCGTGATCCGGGGCGAGCCGGCCGCTACGACGGGCCGCCGCCTGGCTCGAGGGGGCGGGCGCCGATCGTCTGGGTCTCCAGCCAGCGCAGGCAGTTGGCGACCTGTTCGAGGTAGATATCCCGGGCGTCGTGGAACTGATGGTCGGCCCCGGGAATCGGCACGTACTTGCGGGGTCCTTTCACCAGCTTGAAGAAGGTGCGCCCCTGGGCGCGATCGTCGTTGCCGCCGTCGAGGAAGGCGACCGGGATCGGGGGCATGCGGCGAATCTCCTCGCCGACGTTGAAGGCCTCGGCCGGGGAGCTCGGTATCTTGAGCTGGATCGAGACTCGGAACATCTTGGCGCCCTCCTGATCGGGCGCCATCAGGAGCGCGCCCTGCACCCCCCGGAGGCCGGCCCGGTTCAGCACGTAAGGGATCATCTCGGCGCCATAGCCGAAGCCGACGAGCAGCAACGGCGCATCCTTGGCCCGGCCCGCCTTGGAGTTCAAGGTCGCGCGGAAGGTCTCGAAATCGGCGGCCAGCACCGGCGCTTCGGCGTTGTTCTGGAAATAGGTCGTCGTGTCCAACCCGAGGACGTACCGCCCTTGCCGGGCCAAGCGCGCCGCCGTCTCCTCGTGGATCTGGGTCCAGCCCCATTCTCCCGAATAGAACAGGACCGGGAGCGGTGTGCCCTGGTTCCCGGAAGCGGCGGACCCGGCGGTCGACACGACGCCCGACGCCGCGGCGGAGGTTCCTTCCGGCGCGGGAGGCACGTAGAGCCAGGCGGTGACCTCCCCGGACCCGATCTGCATCTCGAGGCGGACCTTGACGCCGCCGCCATGGGGCGATTCGATGGATGGAGCCGGAGGGGCCGCCCTGGCCGCCCCTCCGAAGAGGGTGACCAGGGCGATGGCACCGAAAACGGCCAGACCCGCGACGCGCACGGACGGGATCGCGGCGCGGACGGAATGCGTCAAGGATAGATGCCGCGGATGCGGGTCGCCTCGGCCACGCGGCCGACCGCCAGGATGTAGGCGGCGCTGCGCATGTGAACGTTGTACTTCCTGGCGATCGCCAGCACTTCCTGGAAGGCGCGGGTCATCACCTTCTCGAGGTGCTGGTTGACCTGGGCCTCCTCCCAGAAGAACGCCTGCAGTGACTGCACCCACTCGAAGTAGGAGACGGTGACGCCGCCGGCGTTCGCCAGGATGTCGGGGATGACGAAAATGCCGTTGCGGTACATCACTTCGTCGGCGCCCGGGGTGGTCGGTCCGTTGGCCGCCTCGGCGACGATCTTCGCCTTGATCCGGGAGGCGTTCTCGAGGGTGATCTGGTTCTCGAGCGCCGCCGGCACCAGCGCCTCGCACTCGAGCTCCAGGAGCCGCTCGTTGCTGATCGCCTCGGCCTCGGGGAAGCCTCGCAGCGTTCCGGTCCGCTCCTTGTGCGCCAAGACCGCCTTGATGTCGAGGCCCTTCGGGTTGTGGATGCCCCCGCTGCTGTCGGAGACGGCGATGATCGTCGCGCCGTCCTCGCTCAGGAGGCGCGCGGCGATGCTGCCGGCGTTGCCGAACCCCTGAACGACCACCCTGGCGCCCCGGAGCGCGATCTTCTTCTCCTTGCAGGCCTCGCGAATGACGAACTGGCAGCCGCGGGCCGTCGCTTCATGCCGCCCCTGCGAGCCGCCGATCTGGAGCGGCTTGCCGGTCACGACGCCGAGCTGGGTCGAGCCGACGGTCATGGAGTAGGTGTCCATGATCCAGGCCATCGTCTGCGCGTTCGTATAGACATCGGGAGCGGGGATGTCGCGCTCGGGGCCGATGATGATGCTGATCTCGGAGGCGTAGCGCCTGGTCATCCCCTCCAGCTCGCGCTGGGACATCTTCTTCGGATCGCAGATCACCCCCCCCTTGCCGCCACCGAAGGGGATGTTGACGGTGGCGCACTTCCAGGTCATCCAGGAGGCCAGCGCCTTCACCTCGTCGAGAGTGACGTCGGGATGGTAGCGGATGCCCCCCTTGGCGGGACCGCGGGCCAGGTTGTGCTGCACCCGGTACCCCTCGAAGACATTGATCGTGCCGTCGTCCATCTTGGTCGGGATGGCGACGATCAACTGTCGCTTCGGCTTGCGCAGGACGTTCCGGAGCCACGGGTCGAGCTTGAGCTGCTCAGCGGCGTTGTCGAACTGCGCCTGCGCAATCTGGAACGGGTTGAGGATCTCTTTTACCGCGGCATTGCCCATGGTGCCTGTGCCTCCTTGGAGCTGTTTGTTTTACCACAAGGACCTCCGGAAAGCCACCGGGAGAGCCGGTTCGGACCCTGCCGCGCTCCGAGGGGCTTGCCTCAGAGCTATGACTTCTGCCCCTCCGGCGGATCGCCCGACCGCGCGATCGGCTCACCGGGCAGGGCGCGGAGCGTCCCGCCGTAGAGGTAGTCGCGGGTGTTCTCCAGAATGAGGCGGGGGTCGACGCGGCGGCGGGCCTCGCCCGTCTCGATCGCGGCCCGGGCGACCGCCGCCGCCACCTCGGGCGCCCCCCGGAAATCGAGCGCCTTCGGGAGAATGTAGCTGGGCGACAGCTCGTAGTCGGGCACCAGGTCGGCGAGCGCGTGCGCGGCGGCGATCTCCATCGCATGATTGATGTTGCGCGCCGCCACGTCGAGGGCCCCGCGGAAGATGCCGGGGAAGGCGATGGCGTTGTTGATCTGGTTCTGGTAGTCGGAGCGGCCGGTGGCCACCACTCCCGCTCCCGCCTCGAGAGCGGCCTCGGGAGAGATCTCCGGGGTCGGGTTGGCGAGGGCGAAGATGATCGGCCGCGGTCCCATGCCGCGCACCATCGCCGGCGTGACCAGGTTCGGACCCGAGAGGCCGATGAAGACGTCGCGCTCCCGCAGCGCCTCGACAAGCCCGCCGCGCACCTTGCCGCCGTTGGTCACCTTGGCCATCGCCT
>JBGPLZ010000153.1:0-4279 GCA_041486695.1 Acidobacteriota bacterium
CCGCAAGGCGTGGGAGCTGGGGCTGATGAACACCCACATCCCGGAAGCGTGCGGCGGCCCCGGGCTGGGGGTGACCGAGGGGTGCCTGATCGCCGAGGAGATCGCCTCGGGCTGCACCGGCATCGGCACGGCGATGGAGGCGAACACCCTCGCCGAGGCGCCGGTCATCGTCGGCGGCTCGGAGGAGCAGAAGAAGCGCTTCCTGACGCCGATGACCAGGGAGTTCAAGTTCGCCGCCTACTGCGTGACCGAGCCGCAGGCCGGCTCCGACGTCCAGGGGATCAAGACGACGGCGCGCAAAGTCGGCGACGACTACGTGCTGAAGGGATCGAAGATGTGGATCACCAACGGCAGCGTCGCCGACTGGTACTTCGTGGTCGCCTACACCGATGCGGCGCAGCGCTACAAGGGGATGAGCGCCTTTCTCGTCCCGCGCGACGCGCCGGGCATCGTGGTCGGGAAAAAAGAACAGAACCTCGGGCAACGGGCCAGCGACACGCGGGCGATCGATTTCAACGACGTCGTCGTCCCGAAGGCGAACCTGGTCGGACAGGAGGGCAAGGGCTTCATGCTGGCGATGGCGGCCTTCGATCACAGCCGGCCGGTGGTCTCGGCGGCGGCGGTCGGGCTGGCTCGCTCGGCAATGGACCACGCCATCCGCTACGCCAAGGAGCGCACCGCCTTCGGCGTGCCGATCGCCAAGCACGAGGTGATCGCCTTCATGGTCGCCGAGATGGCCATGAAGATCGACGCGGCGCGCCTCTTGGTCTGGCAGTCGGCCTGGAAGATCGACCGCGGCGAGCGGAATACGAAGGAAGCCGCCTTCGCCAAGGCGTTCGCCGCCGACACGGCGATGGAGACGGCCCAGAACGCGGTGCAGATCTTCGGCGGCTACGGTTACTCGCGCGAGTACCCGGTCGAGAAGCTGATGCGCGACGCGAAGATCTTCCAGATCTACGAGGGCACGTCGCAGATCCAGCGCGTCATCATCGCCAAGGAGATCTTCGACCGCGGCTGAGCCCGGGCCTGGCGGCGCGACGCCTGCGAATACTCGGAAAGGCTCCTAGGCCTCGGGCCAATAACGCTCGGTAACGATCTTGTCCTGCGTGAAGAAGTTCACGATCGCCTTGCCCTGGGCCTTGATGTCGGCGAACTGTGACGATTTCATTCCGCCGAACGGCAGATAGGCGACCGGGGCGGGGATGCCGACGTTCACCCCGACCATGCCCACCTGCGCCTCGAGCTTGAACTTGCGGGCGTAATAGCCATTCTGGGTGTAGATCGACGCGCCGTTGCCGTAGTCGTGGCCGTTGACGATGGCGATCGCCTCGTCCAGCGTGCCGGCCTTGAGGATCACCTGGACCGGCCCGAAGATTTCCGTGGTGTGAATCTGCATGCCCGGCTTCACGTCGGTGAACACCGTCGTGCCGATGAAGTGCCCCTTGTCGCAGCCGGGCACTTTCACGCCCCGCCCGTCGAGGGCCAGCGTCGCGCCCTCCTTCACGCCGGCCTCGATCATCTTGAGAACGAACTCCTTCGCTTTGGCGGAGATCACCGGCCCCATCACCATCGGCTCGTCTTTGACCCTTGGGTCGAGCGGGTTGGCAACGATCACTCTCCTTGACGCCTCGACGAAGCGGGCGGACACGTCTTTGTAGACGGCGTCGCCGACGCAGACGATGGCGGAGGAGGCCATGCAGCGCTGTCCGGCGCAGCCATAGCCGGAGGTGATCATGTTGCGCACCACGTCGTCCATCTTGGCGTCGGGCATCACCACGAGGTGGTTCTTGGCGCCGCCCATCGCCTGGAAGCGCTTGTTGTTCCTGGCGCAGGTCTCGGCGACGATACGGGCCGTGGGCGTCGAGCCGACGACCGACACGCCCTGCACGTCGGGGTGGGCCATGAAGGCCTCGGCCACCACGCGGTCGCCGTTGACCAGGTTGAAGACTCCCTTGGGAAAGCCGCAGGCGTCGATGTAGGTGGTCAGCAGCTGCATGGTGCCGGGAACCTGCTTGGACGGCTTGACGACATAGGTGTTGCCGGTGGCCAGGGCGTAGGGAATGAACCAGAACGGCACCATGGCCGGGAAGTTGAACGGCGCGATCATGGCGAACACGCCCATCGGCAGGCGGAGGACCTCGCCGTCGATGCCGGGGGCCGCGCCGATCAGCTTGTCGCCCTGCTGCAGGATCGGCATGCCGCAAGCCGTCTCGACGTTCTCGAGGGCGCGATCCATTTCGGCGCGCGCGTCGGTCAGGGACTTGCCGTTCTCCTCCGTGATGCTGCGGGCGAGCGCCTCCCGGTTGGTCCGGATCATCTCCGCCAGCCTGAAGAGCGGCGCGACGCGTTTGTCGACCGGAGTTCTGGCCCAGCCGGGGAAGGCCGCGCGGGCCGCCGCGATGGCGGCGTTGGTGTCCTCGGCGCTCGACAGCGGGACCTGGGCGATGGTCTCGCCGGTGCTGGGGTTCTCGACGTCGACCCAGCGGGCGCCGCGGGGCTCATACCACTCTCCGCGTACATAATTGCGCAGCTTGCGAATCGCCATGCCGACCTCCCTGATGGTCTGCACCCCATTCTACCCGATGAAACAGCCGGAAGGCCGGCCCTCTCGCCCTCTAGGCCGACGCCGGGCCAGCCTGAGGAGCGCCGCCCAGCGCGCGCGACGCCAGCATGCCGCAGGCGGCGTGGATGTCAGGGCCGCCGGAGTAGCGGCGGACGAAGCCGATGCCGCGGCGGGCGAGGTGGGTGAAGAACGACGAGCGCTCGGCGTCGTCGGCGCGGCGGAAGGCACCGGTCGGGTCGTTGACGTCGATGATCGAGAGACGCAGCGGCGCCCCCCTGAACAGACGCGCCAGCTCGTCGGCCTCGTCCGCTCCGGAATTGATCCCCGACATCAGCACCCAGGCGAGGTGCACGCGGTCCCGGCGCGCCGCGGCGTGGCGGCGCAGGGCGGCCGCGAGCTCGGCCACGGCGTAGCGCTGGCCGACCGGGATGAGGCGCGCACGTTTCTCATCGAAGGCCGACGTGAGCGACAGGATCAGCTTGAAGGGATGCCGCTCGGCGGTGTACCGCTCGATCATCGGCAGGATGCCGACGGTCGAGACGGTGATGTTCTCTCCGCGGATGCGCCCGCCGCAGGGATGTTGGAGGATCTGCGCCGCCCGGATGACGCTGTCGTAGTTCAGGAACGGCTCTCCCTGACCCTGGAAGACGGCGCTGGTCACCGGGCGTTCGGGCGCCTCGCGGCGGACGGTCAGCACCTGGTCGACGATCTCCCACGGCTCGAGGTTGCGCCGGAAGCCGAGCCGGCCGGTCGCGCAGAAAGCGCAGCCGAGGGCGCAGCCCGCCTGCGACGAGACGCAGACGCTCCAGCGCGGCCGGTCGAGCGGAATGCGCACCGCCTCGAACATCTCACCGCGCGAACGGAACAGGTACTTGACGAAGGGATCGACGGCGCTGCGGCACCGGTCGACCACCTCCAGGCGGGTGAGTTCGGCGCCCGACAGCAAGGCGCGAGCGGCGTTTCGTGACAGGCCGCGCACGCCTTCGAGATCATCGCCGTCGCGCGTGATCAGGCGGCTGACGATCCGGTTGGCCACGCCGGGCCCGAGAGCGACATCCGGCCGCGCGGCGGTGAGGCTCTCCGGGGTGTGGTTGCGGAGGTTGTCCGAAGCGATCCCCAGGCTCAGGCGAGGACCTTGGCGATCCGGTCGAGCGCCCAATCGGCATCCTCGCGCGTGATCACCAGGGGCGGCGCGAAACGGATCACTTGATGGTGGGTCTCCTTGGCCAGGATGCCGACGGCCATCAGCTTCTCGCAATAGGGCCTCGCCGTCCCGTGCTCCTCCTTGATCTCGACGCCGATCAGGAGCCCCTTGCCGCGGACCTCCTTGACCTTGGGCGAGCCGATGGCCCGGAGGCGCTGCATGAAGTACGCCCCCATCTCCGCCGAGCGCTCGACGAGCTTCTCGTCGACGATCACATCGAGCGCAGCGATGCCGACGGCGCAGGCGAGAGGGTTGCCGCCGAACGTCGAGCCATGGTCGCCGGGGCGGAACAGCCCCAGAATCTCGCGCGAGGCGATGACGCCCGACACCGGCAGGACGCCGCCGCCGAGCGCCTTGCCGACGATGTAGATGTCCGGCTTCACGCCGTCGTGGTCGGCGCAGAACATCCGGCCGGTGCGGCCGAAGCCGGTCTGGATCTCGTCGGCCACCAGGAGCACCTTGTGGCGGCGGCAGACCTCGAGCGCGTCCTTGAGGAAACCGTCGGGCGGGAC
>JBGPLZ010000154.1:0-4162 GCA_041486695.1 Acidobacteriota bacterium
CCGATCATTCCAGGCAAGGTCTTCCCGTTCTGCTTCATCACCATCGCCTGCGGCGCCATTTCCGGGTTCCATTCCCTGGTCTCCTCGGGGACCACTCCCAAGATGCTCGATCGGGAGACCGACGCCCGGATGATCGGCTACGGCGCGATGTTGTGCGAGGGATTCGTCGGGGTCATGGCCTTCATCGCGGTGCTGTCGCTGGCGCCGGCCGATTATTTCGCCATCAACGTCCCGGTCGATCGGTTCCACGAGCTCGGCATGACCGTGGTCGACCTGCCGGAGTTGTCACGGCAAGTCGGCGAAGAGGTGGCCGGCCGCACCGGCGGCGCCGTATCGCTGGCGGTCGGCATGGCGCACATCTTCGCCAACATCCCGGGGCTCCAGGGTCTGATGGCCTACTGGTACCACTTCGCCATCATGTTCGAGGCGCTGTTCATCCTGACGACGATCGACGCCGGCACGCGGGTGGCGCGCTTCCTGCTGCAGGAATTCCTGGGGAAATTCTACCCGCCCATGGAGCGGACCGACTGGATCCCCGGATCGGTCACCGCATCGTTGCTGGTGGTGGGAGCCTGGGGCTACTTCATCC
Organism: Acidobacteriota bacterium; assembly: GCA_041486695.1. Classification (GTDB taxonomy): domain Bacteria; phylum Acidobacteriota; class Polarisedimenticolia; order Gp22-AA2; family Gp22-AA2; genus JBGPLZ01. The sequence continues at coordinate 590 of JBGPLZ010000154.1, forward strand.
ACACCGGCTCGATCAGCACGATTTGGCCGATGTTCGGAATCGCCAATCAACTGCTGGCCGCCATGGCCCTGTCGATCGGAACGACCGTGATCATCAAGTCGGGAAAGGCCCGCTACGCGTGGGTCACGCTCCTGCCGCTCGCCTTCGTCGCGACCACGACCCTGACCGCCGGCTGGCTCTCGATCACCGACATCTTCCTGCCGATGGCCCGGCACGCCGATGCCACCGCCGCGCTGCGCTTCCAAGGCTACCTCAACGCCGGCCTGACCGCCGTCATGATGACCTGCATCCTGCTCACCATCGGCAACTGCGTGCGCACCTGGATCGGCTGGTTCGGCGCGCGCCCCCGGGTCGCCGTTGAAGGCGACCCGGCAACCTGACCGGCGGCCTCACCGCGCGTGCGCCTGCATGAACGGGATCGCCCGCGACATCAGACCGCGGTTGGTGGCGAGGAGTCCGTAGTGACCCCGTTCGAGCCAGTCGAGCCTGGGGCGACCCCAGGCCTTGTGCAGGCGGCGGGCCGACGCCGGCAGCATGATCCGGTCGTAGCGGCCGGCGACGAGCAGGATCCGCTCCGCCGGCACCTTCGGCCGGAAGGCGCCGGGAGAGATCACCTTCCAGGCCCGGGTCAAACTGGCGCGGTCGAGCATGCCGCACGCCTCCAGATCCTCGCGGATGTTGCGTCCGAGCGGCGTGTCGAGAATCGGTGAGACCGGCGAGTCGCCGGCGCCGCCGAGGACGACGAAGCTCCAGTCGCCGCGGACCGCGGTCATGATGCCGGCGAGGTAGGCCCCGAGCGAGTAGCCGAAGAGACCGACCCTCTCATGCCCGAGGGTGCGCAGCCAGTTCGCCGCTCCGATCATGTCGATCACGCCCTGGCGAAACGATTCGACGGTCAGCACCACATCCGCCGACACGACCAGCTCTCCGCTGTAGGCCCCCGGCGGCGTCCTCTCGAAGTGCAGCGGGTGGGCGACGAAGAGGACCGAAAAGCCGGCGCGCACGAACGGGCGGACGTAGAGATGCTCGATCGTCCGGAGCGTCTTGTGCGCCCAGCCATGGCTGATCAGCACGACCGGCGCCCCATGGACCCGCGTGTTCCGATAGAAGCGGCCGACCGCGACGTTGGTCTCCGGATACTTCATCGGATGGAGCGTCGGGAAGGTGAAGCGCAACACCTCCGCGCCGGGGATCCGGCCCACGACGAAGGCGGCGACCCGCGGCACACGATGGCCGGCATGGTAGAAACGGTCCGGGTCCTCGAAGAAGGCGGGGTCGTCGAGCGACCGCCAGGACTCGCCTTCGGTCGCCAGGACCCGTCCGCGCCGATAGGTGATCTTGTGCCAGATGCGGAAGTTGTCGAACGAGATGTTCAGGGCGCGCCAGAAGCGCGCGCCGCCCCGGCCCCACCGCACCGCGAGGGATGGCTCCACGGTTCAAGTCCTGCCGCTGTAGAACGTCTCGACCGGCACGCCGGAAACCCTGCGGCGCACCTCGGAGGCCAGCGCATCGACCTCGGCATCGGAGAGCGGGGTCACGTCCGCCTCGGCGGGCGGCCGGGCCACGGTGTAGACCTGGATCAGGTGGATATGTCCACCGCCACGAAGCACCTCCTGCACACGGTCACAGTAAGCGGCCACCTCTGCGGCCGAGGGTCTCTCTCCCGCCACTTTCATGAACAGGCTCTGGAGGACCACCGACCGAACCCGCGCCGTCTCGAGGATGTTCTGGAGAACGCGGGCGAACGGAATCGTCGATCGATCGATGCGACGGTACGCCTCTTCGCTCCCGGCATCGAGCTTCAGCCAGAGCTCTCCGTGCCCGCCGTCGAGTAGCCGGAGCGCCTCCTGCACGCGCGGCCGATCGAGCAGCGTCGCGTTGGTGAGCAATACAATTTTCAGACCCGGGAACCCCGCTTCGTCCCTGATGCGCAGCGTCTCCCGCACGACCTCGAGAAAGTTCGGGTAGGAGGGCGGCTCTCCGTCGCCTGCGAAGGTGATGTCGCGCACGGTCCGGAGCGCCTCCGGCAGCCCACGGAACTCCGGCCGCTGAAGCAGCGCCCCGGTCCTGGCCTCGAGAAGCATGGCGCACAGCTCATCGCGCAATCGCGCCTCGTCCACCTCCCTGATCACCGGCGGGATGGTGCGATCGACCTGGCAGTAGATGCAGTCCCAGTTGCAGACTTTGTCGGGGTTCAGGTTGATGCCGATCGAGATGCCGCGGGACCGCCGCGACAGAACCGGATAGACGTACAGGTTCTCGCGGTAAAGACGCGAATGGCGGGCCACCGAGGCCGGGGCGGAGCCGCCTGCCGGAGCGCCGTCCCGATCGGCGGCGGGAGGACGGCCGGATTCCTTGGAATCGCTCATGACTCATTATAATCGGCTCCATGCTGCCCCGAGAGGCCCGCGCTGCAGGCTCGCAACTCCTCCGCTGGTACCGGCGGCACCGCCGCGACCTCCCCTGGCGCCGAAGCAGGGATCCCTATCGCATCTGGATCTCCGAGGTGATGCTGCAGCAGACGACCGTCCGCGTCGTCGTCCCCTATTACCGGCGATTCCTCCGGCGCTTTCCGTCGCTGCGCGCCCTGGCATCCGCCCGGCTCCCCGAGGTTCTGGCGGTCTGGTCGGGGCTCGGCTATTACCGCCGCGCGCGTCATCTGCATCAGGCGGCGCGGATCATCGTGGCCTCCGGCACCGGGAAATTTCCAGAACGCCCGGAGGACGTGCGCGCCCTCCCCGGGATCGGGCCTTACACGGCGGGCGCGATCCTCAGCATCGCGTTCGGGCAGCGACAGCCGGTCCTCGACGGGAACGTCGCGCGCGTGCTGTCCCGGCTCATGCTGGAGCGCGGCGATCCCCGGGCGCGCGCTAATGAGATTCGGCTCTGGAGCCTCGCCCGTTCCCTGGTCGAGGCGAGCCTCGCGCCGGGCGACCTGAACCAGGCGCTGATGGAGCTTGGCGCGACGCTCTGCACGCCGCTCGCCCCCGACTGTCCACGCTGCCCCCTCGCGCGCCGCTGCCGCGCCCGCGCCGCCGGAATTCAAGAAAGCATCCCTCCCCCTCGGCGCCGGCGGGCCGAGGTGCTCGTGAAGCAAACAATCGCCCTGGTCGAAAAAGGTGGACGGCTGCTGATGCGCCGGCGGGAAGCGACCGGACTCATGGATGGCCTGTGGGAGTTCCCGCCGCTCGGAACCGTCCGCAGGCCCTCTCCGGAGGGGCTCCTGCTTCGCACCCGGGGGCGGCTCGCGACCGTCAAGCATTCGATCACCTATCGTCGCCTCCAGGTGGAGGTGCACCAGGCCCGCCTGCTGGCCGAGCCGCGCGGCAGCTCCTACCGATGGATCCACCCCCGCCGCCTGGCCAAGCTCCCGGTCTCGTCACTGGTCGCGAAAATTCTCGCAGCCCGTGGCGTGACCGCCGTCGCGGTGCCCTGGCCTCGCCGGGCACGGGTCCGGCTCGCTGCGCGAGCCTCCCCTGGGCTCGCCTCGCTCCCACCCACCGCGGTGTTACGCGCGGGGTGGGGCCCGGGTCGCTGGTTCTCGCACGACCCGGCGATTGGCCTGGCGCGGCG
>JBGPLZ010000155.1:0-4031 GCA_041486695.1 Acidobacteriota bacterium
GGCCCCCTTCCGCCCGATGATGATCCCCGGCCGGGAGGTGTGAATCGTGATCTTCAGCTTGTTCGCCGCACGTTCGATGTCGATCCGCGCCACCCCGGCATGCGCGAGGCGCTTCTTCAGCTCGGTGCGCAGGGTTATGTCCTCGTGCAGAAGCAAGGCGTAGTTCTTCTCGGCGTACCAGCGCGACTGCCAGGTCTTGTTGAACCCGAGCCGGAACCCGAATGGATGGACCTTCTGACCCACGCTCTCTCCTCCGGCGCCCGATACCTAGCGCCCTGACTTCCCCTTCGCCTTCGGCGACCCCCGGGACGATCGTTTCGTCCCTTTCGCTCCCGCGGCCCGCCCCCCCTTGCGACCGGCGGGGGTATTCCGCCGGGCTGCGGGTTTCCCGGCGCCCGCCTCGCCCTGACCGACCGCCTCGGCTCCCGAGGCCGGCGTCCTGGTCTTCGGGGTGCTCGGCGGTCCGGCCGTCATCTCGCCAATCTCGAACGTCACGTGGCACATCCTCTTCAGGACCCGGAAGGCCCGCCCCATCGGGGCCGGGCGGATCCGCTTCAAGGAGGGTCCACCGTCGACGAAGGCGCGCTTCACGTAAAGCTGATCGACGTCCAGGTCCTGGCGCTTGTGCTGCGCGTTGGCGACGGCCGAGTCCAGCAGCCTGGCCATGTCCCGGGCGACGGCCTTTTTCGTGAACCGCAGCCGCGCGATCGCCTCGGCGAGACGCTGGCCGCGGATCAAATCGACCACGAGGCGCGTCTTCTGGGCCGAAGTCCCCAGATAGCGCAGCCGAGCCCGCCCCACCGCTTCAACAGTCGCCACGATTTCTCCTGCCCTACTTCGTCGTCTGCATGACCGCGGCGCCGACCGGCGGAGTCCCCGCCCCGGTCGCCACCTGCGCCGAATCGGCGCGCGAGTGGCCGCGGAACGAGCGGGTCGGGGCGAACTCGCCAAGCTTGTGCCCGACCATGTTCTCCGAGACATAGACCGGGATGAACTTCTTCCCGTTGTGAACGGCCAGCGTGTGGCCGACCATCTCGGGAAGGATCGTCGAGCGCCGCGACCAGGTCTTGACGACCTTCTTCTCGAAGCGGCGGTTCATCTCGTCGATCCGTCGCCTTAGAGCGACGTCCACGAACGCACCCTTCTTAATGCTGCGCGGCATGGCCTCTCCCTACTTCCTGTGGCGGACGATGAACTTGTCCGTCCGCTTGTTGTTGCGCGTCTTCTTCTCGCGCACGCCCCATGGCGTGCAAGGATGACGTCCCCCGGAGGTCTTGCCCTCTCCTCCGCCCAGCGGATGGTCGACCGGATTCATCGCCACACCGCGCACGGTGGGACGGATGCCGAGCCAGCGGCGTCTCCCTGCCTTGCCGAACGACACCTTCTCATGATCGACGTTCCCGACCTGCCCGACGGAGGCCCGGCAGATCTCGCGCACCTTGCGAATCTCGCCCGAAGGGAGCTTGATCTGAACCCAGCCGGCGTCCTTGGCCAGCAGCTGAGCCGAGCTGCCGGCGCTCCGAACCAGCTGCCCGCCCCGCCCCGGTTTCAGCTCGATGTTGTGGATCGCCGTGCCGAGCGGGATCTGCTTCAGGGGCAAGGTGTTCCCCGGCAGGATGTCCGCCGTCGGTCCGCTTATCACCGCCTGTCCGACGGCCAGCCCCAACGGCGCGATGATGTAACGCTTATCGCCGTCCGCGTAGTGGACCAGGGCGATCCTCGCCGAGCGATTCGGATCGTACTCGATGGTCGCGACCTTGCCGGGGACGCCCTCCTTGTCCCGCCGGAAATCGATGTCGCGCAGGGCCCGCTTGTGCCCGCCCCCGCGGTGGCGAATCGCGATACGACCGTTGTTGTTGCGGCCGCCGGTGCGCTTCTTGCCGCGCGTCAGGCCCTTGTGCGGCCGGTCCGAGGTCAGGTCGTCGAACGTCATGACCGACATGAATCTCCGGCTGGGTGTCGTGGGTCTGAAACTACGTGTCGGCATCGCTCTCCTCGCCTACACCGCTTCGAAGTATTCGATCGGCTTCTCGCCGGCCTTGAGCGTCACGTACGCTTTTTTCCAGTCCGGACGCCGGCCCACGAAGCGGCCGACCCGCTTGTCTTTGCCACGAACATTCTCAGTGCGGACCGCAGCCACCTTCACCTTGAAGATGTGCTCGACCGCTCGCCGGATTTGCACTTTGTTCGCTCCCCGGGCGACGCGAAAGGTCAGCGCTCCGGTTTTCTCCTTGAGCAGGGTGGTCTTCTCGGTGACGACCGGAGCGATCAGGATCTCGTGCATGTTCATCATGGCTCGAGCACCTCGGCGACCCGGCCGGCCGCGGCCGCGCTCAGGACGAGGGTGTCGTACTGCAGCACGTCGATGATGCTCAGCGCCGTGCCCCGGCTGGTTTTGACCCCGGGCAGATTGCGCGCCGAGAGCTCCAGGGAGCGGCTCACCGGCTCGTCCACCAGGAGCGCGGACCCGGTGATCCCCAATCGCCCGATGAGCTCGACGACGGCCTTCGTCTTCGGCCCTTCGAGATCGAAAGACTTCACGACCACCAGCTTCCCTTCCTTGAGCTTCATCGACAGCACCGAACGCAGCGCCCCCTGGCGCTTGCGGCGGGGAAAGGCGTACCCGTAAGTGTGCGGGTGCGGCCCGAACACCGTGCCGCCCCCTCTCCAGATCGGCGACCGGATCGAACCGTGACGGGATCGCCCGGTCTTCTTCTGGCGCCAGGGCTTCTTGCCGCCGCCGCGCACATCGGAGCGGTTTTTCGTGGCGTGCGTCCCGGCCCGGCCGGCGGCGCGATACGCCAAGACGGCCTCCTGGATCAGCACGCCATTCAGGGCGGTCGCGAAGACGGCGTCCGGCAACTCGAGATCGCCCGCCGGCTTGCCCTGCAGCGTCAGGATCGGAAGCGTCGCCATGCCCTTTACCCCTTCTTCTTTCCGGCGGCCTTCGGCGCCTGGACCTTGATGATTCGGATCGGTGCGCGGCTCCGTCGCACCGCGAGCAGCGCACCTTCTGCGCCCGGCACCGAGCCGCGCACCAGGAGGAGGTTGTTCTCCTCATCGACGCGCAGCACTTCGAGGTTCTTCACCGTCACCCGGTCTCCACCCATTCGACCCGCCATTCTCATCCCGCGGAAGGTCCGGGAGGGGAAGGCCGACGACCCGATCGAGCCGGGCGCGCGGTGGAACATCGACCCATGGCTCCCCCCGCCACCGCGGAAGTGGTGGCGCTTCATCACGCCCTGGAAGCCCTTGCCCTTGGAAATCCCGATCACATCGACCTTGTCCTTCACCTTGAAGAGCGAGACCAGCACCTTGTCACCGACTGCCGGTGCGTCGCTTCCCTTCAGGATAAGGAACTCCTTCAGCTTGCGGGTGGGGGGCAGGTTCGCTTTCGCGAAGTGGCCCTGGCGCGCCTTGGTGACGTTCTTCACCTTGACCGCCTCGACCAGCCCCAGCTGCACGGCCTCGTAACCGTCCCGCGAGACCTCGCGCTTCTGCACCACGACGCACGGGCCGACAGACAACACCGTGCACGGGAGAGCCGAGCCCTCCTCATCGAAGATCTGGGTCATGGCGACCTTGCGCCCCATCAACCCTTCAACCATCGCCGTTACCGCCGCTCCTTCTCGAAGGCCTTGATCTCGACCTCGACGCCCGCCGGCAGATCGAGCTTCATCAGCGCGTCGACCGTCTGGGAGGTCGGCTCCAGAATATCCAGGAGCCTCTTATGCGTCCGGATCTCGAACTGCTCGCGCGATTTCTTATCGACGTGCGGCGAGCGGTTCACGGTGTACTTGTTGATCGACGTCGGCAGCGGGATCGGCCCCGCCACGCGCGCGCCCGTCCGCTTCGCAGTCGCCACGATCTCCGTCGTCGACTGGTCGAGCACCCGGTGATCGTAGGCCTTCAGGCTGATTCGGATCTTCTCGTTAAGCATCGTCCTCGACTCATCCTTGCTACTGGAGGATCTCCGTCACGGTGCCTGCGCCGACGGTGCGGCCACCCTCACGGATGGCGAAGCGCAGGCC
>JBGPLZ010000156.1:0-3826 GCA_041486695.1 Acidobacteriota bacterium
CCGAAGGCCGTGGCGACCCTCTACGAGGACGTGACCACGGGTAACCTGTCGCCGATCACCCTCTTCATCCTCTTGATTCTGATGACCGGCGTGGTGGCCCTGATCGTCTGGGTCGAGCGTGCGCAACGCAAGATCCAGGTCCAGTACGCCCGCAGGGTCGTGGGACGCAGGATGTACGGCGGAGTCCAGACCCACATGCCGCTTCGCCTCAATACCGCGGGCGTCATCCCGGTGATCTTCGCCTCCTCCCTGCTGGCCTTCCCGCTCACCCTGCTGCAATGGAGCGGGGTCCAGACGAAGCCGGGATGGAGCTCGCTCTACCGGCAGCTCGATTACAATGGTCCGCTGCACAATCTCTTCTATTTTCTCGGGATCATCTTTTTCTGCTACTTCTACATCTCGATCATCTTCAACCCGATGGACGTCGCCGACAACATGAAGAAATACGGCGGTTTTGTCCCGGGGATCCGGCCGGGGCGGCGGACCGCGGAGTTTCTCGACACGATCCTGACGCGGCTGACCTTCGTCGGGGCGATTTATCTGGGAGTGATCGCGCTTCTGCCTCAGATCCTGATCAGCGGGCTCAACGTGCAGGCCCTGCCGGGGATCGGACCGACACTCGACCGGATTCTGCCCGGCTTCCTGACGCAGGGACTTGGGGTTAAATTCTTTTTCGGCGGCACCTCGCTCCTGATTGTCGTCGGAGTCGCGATGGACACCATCCAGCAGGTGGAATCGCAGCTCATCATGAGACACTACGACGGTTTCCTCAAGGGGGCGAGGATTCGCGGTCGGCGCGGTTGAAGCCATGGCGCTCCGCGGCGGCCTCCGCCTGGTGCTGTTCGGGCCTCCAGGGGCGGGGAAGGGAACCCAGGCGGTCGCGATCCGGGAGCGGATCGGCGTGCCGCACATCGCCACGGGCGACATGTTGCGAGCCGCGATGAAGGACGGATCGCCGCTGGGTCACCAGGTGCGCGCCATCGTCGAGCGCGGCGACCTGGTGCCTGACGAGGTGGTGGGGCAGATCATGGCGGCGCGCCTGGCAGAGCCCGATGCCAGGGACGGGTTCCTGCTCGACGGGTTCCCGAGGACGCTGGCGCAGGCCGCCCTGCTCGATCGGCTGTTGCAGGAACGGGGCGTTGCCCTTGACGGCGTGATCAACATCGCGGTCGCGGAGCCGGAGATCGTCGATCGAATCACCGGGCGACTGGTCTGCGGCAGCTGCGGAACGGTCTACCACGCGCGCTATCGCCGCCCGCGCACCGAGGGTGGGTGCGATCGCTGCGGCGGGGTGCTCCAGGCGCGCAGCGACGATACGCGCGAGGCGGTCGAAGCGCGTCTGCGCGTCTATCACGAGCAGACGTCGCCATTGATTGCCCGCTACGAGAAGACCGGCTTGATGCGGACCATCGATGGGCGGGGAACGCCGGATGAAGTGTACGGTCGTATCGCGGCCGCCTTTCCGGCGCTGGGGAGATGATTATTTACAAGTCGAGGGATGAAATCGAGACCATGGACCGGTGCAACCGGATCGTCGCCCAGATCCTGCAGGCAGTGGCCCGGCAGGTCGAGCCCGGCGTGAGCACCCGGGACCTGGACCGGACCGCCGAGAAGATGTGCCAGGAGGCCGGGGTGCGCCCCGCGTTCAAGGGATACCGCGGCTATCCTGCGGTGCTCTGCACCTCGGTCAACGAAGAGGTGGTCCACGGCATCCCATCGCCCACCAAGGTGCTCAAAGGTGGGGACATCATCGGTCTCGATTTCGGCGTCGTCCTGGACGGTTATTTCGGCGACGCCGCGGTGACCGTGCCGGTCGGGCGGGTCTCCCGGGAGGCCGAGGCGCTGATGCGGGTAACGCGCGAGTCGCTGCACCGGGGTATCGCGGCCGCGCGGCCCGGAGCGAGGCTGTCGGACGTGTCGGCGGCCATCCAGGCGCACGCCGAGGGTCATGGATATTCGATCGTGCGCGACTTCGTCGGCCATGGCATCGGCACCGCGTTGCATGAGGATCCCCAGGTGCCGAACTACGGCGCTCCGGGGTCCGGACCGGTGCTCAAGGAGGGGCTGGTCCTGGCGATCGAGCCGATGATCAATGTCGGCTCGGCGGAGGTGCGCATCGAATCGGACGGCTGGACCGCCTGCACGGTCGACGGATCGCTGTCGGCCCACTTCGAGCGATCGATTGCCATCACCGCGGATGGCCCGTTCATCCTCGGCGGCGACGTGGAGGGGGTCTAGGTGCCGAAGGACGAGGCGATTCAGGTCGAGGCGGTGGTCGTCGAGCCGTTGCCGAACGCCATGTTCCGGGTCGAGATGGACAACAAGCATCAGGTGCTGGCGCACATATCGGGGAAGATGCGCAAGAACTTCATCAGGATTCTGACGGGCGACCGCGTGCTGGTCGAGCTATCGCCGTACGATCTGTCGCGGGGCCGGATCGTCTATCGGTTCAAGTGAGCGCGCCCCGCCGGGTCCGCGGAGAAACGACATGAAGGTTCGAGCCTCGGTCAGGAAGATTTGCGATAAGTGCAAGGTGATCAAGCGCCAGGGGGTCGTCCGGGTGATCTGCGACAACCCCAAGCACAAGCAGCGCCAGGGATAGGAGGCAGAAGGTGGCTCGCATTGCCGGAGTGGATCTTCCACAGAACAAGCGGATCGAGATCGCGCTGACCTACATCTACGGGATCGGCCGACCGCGCAGCACCCGTATCCTGGGGAAGGCCGGAGTCGGCAAGGAGATCAAGGTCAAGGATCTGGCCGAAGACGAAGTGCGCCGGATCCGTGACGTGATCCAGGAGGAGGGGCAGGTCGAGGGCGACCTGCGCAAGAACGTGCAGATGGACATCAAGCGGCTGATCGACATCGGCTGCTACCGCGGCATGAGGCATCGGCGCAATCTGCCGGTGCGCGGTCAGCGCACCCACACCAACGCGCGCACCCGCAAGGGACCGCGCAAGACCGTCGCGGGCAAGAAGAAGGCCCCGGTCGGCAAGAAGGGATAAGGGACGACGATGGCGGACACCAAGAGCGACAAGGACGAGGCCGAGGCGAGCGAGTCGAAGCCGAAGGGCGACAAGGCGGAGAAGCCTGCGAAGGCGGCCAAGGCCGGCGGCGACGGCGTGGCCGGCGGTGCCGAAGCCGCTGGCGAGAGCAAGGGCGCCAAGAAAAAGGACAAGAAAAACGTTCCCTTCGCCATCGCCAACGTGCATGCCAGCTTCAACAACACGGTGATCACTTTCACCGACCAGACGGGGAACGTCCTGTCGTGGTCGTCGGCCGGTTGCGTCGGTTTCAAGGGGTCGCGCAAGGGAACGCCCTTCGCGGCTCAACTCGCCGCCCAGGCGGCCGGCAACGCCGCGCGCGAGCACGGCGTGCGGCAGGTGGAGGTTCGGGTTACGGGTCCAGGGGCGGGCCGTGAGTCATCGATCCGGGCGCTGCAGGGTCTCGGGCTCGAGATCAAGGCGATCAAGGACGTCACTCCCATCCCGCATAACGGGTGCCGTCCGCCAAAGCGCCGGCGGGTCTAAGGAGGAGGAAGGTCGTGGCGAGGATTCGAGGGGCGGTCTGCCGGCTTTGTCGCCGGGAAGGGATGAAGCTGTTCCTGAAAGGGAATCGCTGCTTCACCGAGAAGTGCGCGATCGAGAAGCGCAATTTCGCTCCCGGACAGCATGGGAAGCGGCGGGTTAAGATGCAGGCCTACGGCATCCAGCTCCGAGAAAAACAGAAAGTCAAGCGCGTCTACGGTCTGCTCGAGAAGCAGTTCCGCCTGGCCTTCCAGGACGCAGCCCGGAAGAAGGGTGTCACGGGCGAGATGCTGCTGCAGAAC
>JBGPLZ010000157.1:0-3803 GCA_041486695.1 Acidobacteriota bacterium
CAGTGCGCGACGCTTCACGCCCCGTGCACCTCGAACGGCGGGCGCGGCCGGGGCGCGGTGCGACCGGCGCGACCTTGCCGGCGTCGTAGATGATCTTCGCGTGGCCACATTCCAAGGCGCGCCCTTACCCGGCTCCGATGTCCTGCCAGAGCGGCTTACGCTGGTGGTTGCGTTGGCCGAACGGGCCCAGCCGCATCGGCGAGGGTGGCCCAGCGTGCAGCGCCGCGCCCTGCAGTCGCCGGGTCGTGCGAGACCGAGCGACCGGGGCCCCGCCGCGCGCTCCTCAGCGCGGTGGGTGGGAGCGAGGCGAGCCGAGGGGAGGCTCGCGCAGCGAGCCGGACCCGTGCCCGGCGACTGCAGGGCGCGGCGCTGCACACCGGGGATGCCTTAGGCGCCAGGTGGCTTGACGGACCGGCGCGACCGGCGCTACCCTCCAGCGATCGGAGTCGATCTCTGCGTGACCATTCACCCAAGAGGAGGATGCACCATGAGGCGAAGCGGGTTGCTGCTGCCATGTCTCGTCCTCGCGGTCGGCGGGCTCTTTGTCGCCTTGACCGTGGGGACCACGAGAGCCGAAATGATGAAGTCTTCCGAGGCCGCGGCGGCCCCGTGGCGGGTCGTCGGACAGCTCGAGGAGGCGTGCACCTGCAGTGCCGCCTGCCCGTGCTGGTTCGGATCGAAACCGACCAAGATGACCTGCGGGGGAGGGCAGTTCCTGTTCATCGAGAAGGGGACCTACGGCTCGGTCGCGCTGGACGGCCTCGCGATCGGTGCCATGGACGAGAGCCCGGCCGGCCAGGGGATGATGGAGTCGTTCGGGAAGTGGAACTTCAACAACGTCTACATCGATGACAAGGCGAAGCCGGAACAGCGCGAGGCGCTCCTGGCGATCGCCAAGAAGGTCCTGCCGTTCGAGAGCTCCCCGAAGCGGGAGATCCGCTACGTGCCGATCACCCGCACGATCAACGACAAGGAGCACACGATTGGCCTTGGTTCGTACGGGACCTTCTCGGGTCACCTGATCGAGGGCGGTCTCGGCGGCGCGGTGCGGATCGTCAACCCTCCCGGGGCCGACCCGTTGCACCATGAGTACGAGCAGGGGGCGACGACCAAGCTCGCCTACACCGACGCGGGCCAGAACTGGAACGTGCAGGGCACGAACTACATGTTCGGCACCTTCGACCTGAACAACGTTCAGTACGAGAAGTACTCCGCCGGCCTCGCGCAGAAGATGGCCGCCGCCAAGAAGTAACGCTCGACCTGCCGGGCCGGAGACCCGCGCCCGCTCGAACGGGCGCGGGTCCCCGAGCTTCGGCATCTCCTTCTCCCTCCTGTTGCAGTCCGCACCCTGAACTTCGGTTGCGGCCGGCGTCGTCTGATGCTAGTGTCCTGAGTCAGAAGTCCATTGCCTATTCCGGCGAGCGATCCGCGTCGCTGGCAAGGCGGGCCGACGACGGAATACCGGGAGTATTCCGAGGAGGCCCAACGCCGCCAGCGGGGTGGAGAGCCGCCGCAATAGGTAAGGGACTTCTGACTCGGGACACTAGTCTTGCCGCTCCCAAGACGAGCCCAGCGCCGGTATGTCGCAGATCTTCCACAGAAGCACCAACACCCTGTCGCGGGTATCGATCTACGCGGCGGTCTTCGTCCTGGCCGGCTTGCTCTGGGTGATGGCGGCGATCGGTCGATCTCCCTATACGACCGGGCAGGGCGTCGTGCTGAAGCAGCCGATCCCGTTCAGCCACGAGCATCATGTCGCGGGGCTGGGGATCGACTGCCGCTACTGCCATACCGCGGTCGAGAGCTCATCGTTCGCCGGCCTGCCGCCGACGGCCACCTGCATGAACTGCCACCGCCAGATCTGGTCGGACAGCCCGATGCTCGAGCCGGTCCGGGCCAGCTTCAAGAGCGGTCGGCCGATCGCCTGGACGCGCGTGCACGACCTGCCTGATTTCGCCTACTTCGACCACAGCATTCATGTCGCCAAAGGGGTCGGGTGCACCTCCTGCCACGGCGCGGTCGATAAAATGCCGCTGATGTTCCAGGCGGCGCCCCTGCAGATGGAGTGGTGCCTCGAGTGCCATCGCCACCCCGAGCGACAGGTGCGGCCGCGCTCGGAGATCTTCAACCCGAGCTGGCGCGCGGACGACCAGGAAGCCCTCGGCCGGCGGCTGGTCGCGGAGTATCGGATCCGATCGCCGCGCGATCTGACCAGCTGCTCGACCTGTCATCGGTAGGAGCCCGGGGTCGGTAGGAGCCCGAAGATGGAAGCGATGCCGGAGAGGGCGCGACGATGAGCGAGCGAGACCGAGAGCTGGAGGGCGCGGCGCGCGCCGCGGCGCCGCTCGATCTGGCCGCGGTGCGCCGCCGTCTCGAGACGGCGCGCGGGCCGGAGTACTGGCGCAGCCTCGAGGAGCTGGCGGGGACGGCCGGGTTCCAGGATCTGCTCGAGCGCGAGTTCCCGCGCCAGGCCTCGGAGTGGCCCGAGGGGCTCGACCGCCGGCGCTTTCTACAACTCGCGGGGGCGTCTTTGGCCCTCGCCGGCCTGAGCGCCTGCACCCGTCAGCCGCTCGAGACGATCGTCCCGTACGTTAAGCAGCCTGAGCAGCTCGTCCCCGGACGGCCGCTGTTCTTCGCGACCGCCATGACCCTCGGAGGGTACGCGCACGGGCTTCTGGTCGAGAGCCACGAGGGCCGGCCGACGAAGATCGAGGGGAACCCCGATCACCCCGCCAGCCTCGGCGCCACGGATCTGTTCGCCCAGGCCTCGATCCTCGGTCTCTACGACCCCGATCGCTCACAGCTTCTGACCGAGCTGGGCGAGATCCGCACTTGGAAACAGTTTGTCGCCGGGCTCGCCAACCGGCGGCGCGCCCAGCAGGCGCTCGGCGGCGCCGGGCTGCGGATCCTGACCGAGACGATCACCTCGCCGACGCTGGCGGCGCAGCTGCGGGTGTTTCTCGAGCGCTTCCCGAAGGCCCGCTGGCATCAGTACGAGCCGGCCGGCCGGGACAACGTCAGGCTCGGCGGCCGCCTCGCCTTCGGCCGGTTTCTCGAGACCCGCTACGACTTCACCCGGGCCGACGTCATCCTGGCGCTCGATGCCGATTTCCTGGTCACGGGGCCGGGAAGCGTCAGGTACGCGCGCGATGTCATCGGTCGCCGGCGGGTGCGGTCTAATAATGATGCGCGCATGAACCGGCTGTATGCGGTCGAGAGCACCCCGACCGGCACCGGCGCGCTCGCCGATCATCGCCTGGCTCTGCCGCCCAGCCGGCTGCCGGCCTTCCTCCTGGCCCTGGCGGCCGATCTCGCCCTGCCGGGCGTGCCGGCGATGGACGCATCGGCGACAGGCGCGCCAGCGACGGGCGCACTGTCGCTCGAGCCGCGCGCGGCGCGCTTCCTCGCGGCGACCGCCGCCGATCTGAAGCGGCAGCGCGGGCGCGCCGTCATCGTGCCCGGCGAGACGCTGCCACCCGAGGCCCACGCACTGGTGCATGCGCTGAATCACGCGCTCGGCGCCTCGGGGAGCATCGTGCTGCACAGCGATCCGGTGGAGGCGGAGCCGGTCGATCAGGCGGCCTCGCTCGCCGAGCTGGTCGACGACATGCGCTCCGGCCGGGTCGACCTCCTGGCGATCGTCGGCGGCAACCCGGTGTTCAACGCTCCGGCCGACCTGCACTTCTCCGAGGCCATGCTCAAGGTGCCGATGCGGATCCACCTGGGGCTGGAGGAAGACGAGACCTCGGAGTTCTGCACCTGGCACATCCCCGAGGCCCATTACCTCGAGGCCTGGAGCGACG
>JBGPLZ010000158.1:0-3632 GCA_041486695.1 Acidobacteriota bacterium
ACCGTCTCGCCGGGCCTCAGGTCGAGGAAGTCGAGGGGCGCGCCGCAGCCGAGGCCGAGGTTGGCTCCTTCCGGGACCGCCTTGAGGTCGCTGTCCCGGTAGCCGATGGCGGCCGCCGCGTCGGCGGCCGGGTCGCCGCACGTCGAGCCGGTCGCCCCGCCGCAGCAGCCGGCTTCCTGTCCCGTGGCGATGCGCCCGTAGCGCTCGCGGACCTTGTCCACGATCTGCGCCGGGTCGGAGGGGACAGACTCAGGGGACCGCGGGCGGCTCCTTGCAGCCGGGGTGGCGGGCGAAGTGCGCGTTGGCTTCGTGTTCATGGTGTGTCCTCCTGACTCCTCCATGATGACGCATCCGGTGGCCAGGTTTCAAATATCGACAGGGGAGCCGGGCTCAGGACGGCGGCCGCCGCAGAGTTCTCAGGTAGAGGAGGACGTCGTCGATCTTCCGATCGCCGAGGGTGCGTCCCCAGGGCGGCATGAGGGGCGAGAGACCGACACCGGCACCGCCGCGGCGGATGGCGTCGCGAATGTCGGCGTCGGTCTTCTTCAGGAATGCTGGATCGGAGAAGTCGCGCGGGTGCGGATCGAGATTGAAGGCGTTGAAGCCGTCGCCCGCGCCGCTCTCACCGTGGCAGGTCTGGCAGTAGTGCCGGTAGGTCTCGCGACCCGACCGGGCCTCGAACGTGAGCGGCGGCGACGCGGGGGCCGCGATCGCGGGGGCGGCGGGCGTGGGGGTCACCGGCGCGTGCGTGGTGGATGCGGGGGCGGCGGGCGCGGCCGCCGCCGGCGCGGCGGACCCGGAGGGTTGCGCGGACGTGGGAGGGGCGGTCGACTTTCGGGAGCAGGCGGCGCCACCCAACGCGAAGAGGAGAACGACTGCCGTGGCGCGCCACGGGCGGAGCGCGGTCGTCACTTTGATTTTCCTCCTGCCGGTGCCGCCGGGGATCCATGCAGGGTGTCGAGATAGGCCGTCAGTCGCAGGGCGTCGGTGTCGGTCAGGCTGTAGTCGGGGCAGCGGACGTCGGCGCGCCAGCGCTGCGGTCCCTTCAGCCAGGTGTAGATCCAGCCGGGCTTCAGGCGTTTCGCGGCCTCGGTGAGGGGCGGCCCGTAGTACCCGCCCGCGGCGCCGATGATGTGACAGGCGCGGCAGCCGAACGCCGTGTAGAGCCGCTGTCCCTCCGCGGGGTCGGTGTCGGAGGGCGGCCTGCCGGCGAACGGGTCCGGCGGGATCGACGGGTCCAGGTAGAAATTCTGCAAGGCGTCGGCCAGCAGCGTCGCCTCTTCGCGATCCATCCGTAACACCGGCATCCGCTCCTCGAGGATCGGCCGGATGGTGTAGGAGAGCATGAGGTAATCGATCAGCCAGTCCCTGCGGACCTTGCTGCCCTCGTAGGTGAGCGGGGCGGTGGAGATGTCGCCGCCGCGATCGCCGAACTGGTGGCACGACAGGCAGCGGTAGTGATCGATCAGCTCACCGACCGGTCCGCCGGGGATGAGCGATGCGGGGCGGGCCGGGGTGAAGCGGTAGGCTTCCGGCACCGGCTGCGCCCCCAGCGACAGAAGCGCGGTGACGATCGCCTGGCTGTCCTCGTCGTTGAACCCGAACGACGGCATCTTGAGCCCGGCGGCGAACGAGCGCGGCGCGGCGATCTTCGCCGCCAGCCAGGCCGGCAGGGTGCGCGGCAGGTCGGCACGGCGGCCGAAATCGAGCGAGGTCGATCGCTTGTCGCCGATGCCGTCGATCTCCGGCCCGAACTTTTCAGGCTCGCCGCTCCCGGGCACCGCGTGGCAGGAGAAGCAGCCGTACTGCCGGAACAGCTTCTGCCCGTTCTCGGCGAGGGTCTGGTTGACGGGGATCGGGTCGAGCAGGTCCTTGGGGGCGTCGAAGTCGCGGAACTCATCTTCAAAATAGGCGACCACGTCGCGCGATTCTTTCTCGTTGAGATCGTAGCTGGGCATGCGCGTCCGCGGATTGAACGCCTGCGGGTCACGCAGGAAGGCCAGCAGCCAGCCGCGGCCGGCCGCCGAGGCGATCTTCGACAGCTCGGGGGCCGAGCCGTTCCCCTTCCCCTCGACCGTGTGGCAGGAGATGCAGCGCGACTCGGAGAACAGCTTCTTGCCGTTGGCCGGATCGCCGGGCGGCTCGTTCCTGGCCGCTTCGATCCGCCGCGCCAGGTCGGCCGGGGGATGCAGGCTGAAGAGATAATGCGTGATGGCCTTGATGTCCGGCTCGGCGAGCTGGAAGTTCGGCATCGTGGCGTTCTGGTCCACGGCCTTCGGGTCGGAGAGCCAGCGCTTCAGCCAGCCGCCGCCCGTCTTGAGCGCCACCGTCGTGAGCGGCGGGGCCTCGGAACGGAAGCCCTCCTGTCCGCGCACCGCATGGCAGGCGTAGCAGGCGAAGCGCGTCATGAGAGCGCGGCCGCGCGACAGGATCGGCGCCTCGGCCACGGCCTCGCCGCTGTGACAGCGGCCGCAGCCGGCCTCGATGTAGAGCGCGGGCGTCATGGGCGAACCGGCGTCCGGCGATGCTCCGTGAGCCTCTTCTTTCGAGGTGGCGAGGCCCTGGCCGCCGTGGCAGGCGGTGCAGCCGAAGCGATCGAAATCGCCCGGCGTGTGCACGGTCCTGACGTGCAGCCGGTACGGCTCTTTCGCCCCTTCCATCAGCGGGTCCGCCGCCCCCAGGTGACAGGTGGTGCAGCGGTCGACGCGGTTGTCGAACTCCCGCAGCCAGGTCTGCTGGATGGCGACCGGGCGGGCGGCGTATTCCTCGGCCGTCTTCAGGCTCCGGGCGCGCGACTGGCCCAGGCGGCGGAACTCTTCCTGGATGCGGCGGTAGGAACGGAAGTAGTTCTTCGTGGGCGAGATCGCCAGAACAACGAGAAACAGGACGCTCGACAGGGCGAACAGACGGCTCAGGGTCCTGGGCACGCGTCCTCCTTCACCCTGGGGGCAGCGCGCTCCAGGGCCAGACGAACGACCAGCCGGGGCCGCGGAAATAGATACCGATGAGGGTCAAGAGCGTGGCGATGATCACGAACCAGGTCATGATCCATTCGGGAAGCGTGACGCGCGCCAGGGCCCGGCGCAGGCGTCCTCCGGTCTCGCCGCCTTTGGCGGTGAACATGGCGACGGCGAGCAGGATCGTCGGGACGACGATCGGCCAGCATTCGAAGGCGCCGAACAGCGCGACCAGGATCAACACGGCGGCGCCGAGGGCGAGCGCCCGGAAGCGTCCCGCTCCTCTCCAGAGCGGGCCGGCCGTGAGGTTGATCCGCGCGTAGGGGATGACCACCAGCGCCAGGACCACCAGCGTCGGCAGCAGGACGCCGGCGACGATCGGCGGGAAGTAGTGCAGAAGCTCCTGCAGCCCGAGGAAGTACCAGGGGGCCTTGGCCGGGTTGGGTGTCTCGAGGGGGTTGGCGATCCCCTCGAGCGGCGCGTCGAACACGATGGCCGCGATCGCCAGGCCGATCACCACGACCTGTAACAGGATGACCTCACGCACGATCAGGTGCGGGAAGGTCATGACGTAGCGCTCCTCCCGCCGCCGCACCGCCGGCCGGATGTCCGGCCGGACCAGGGCGACCCGGCGCGGCATCGCCAGCGGGTCCTTCGACTCCTCCAGGTCGAGGG
>JBGPLZ010000159.1:0-3562 GCA_041486695.1 Acidobacteriota bacterium
ACTTGTACGGCAGCACGTTGTAGGTGGTCTTCTCGAAGGTCACCGAGAGGATCATGTCGCCGCCGCCGTGGAAGGGCGGCATGGCCTCGAGGAGCGCGGCCTTGCCGTAGAGCACGCCGATCCCAGAGGGGCCGTACATCTTGTGGCCCGAGAACGCGTAGAAGTCGCAGTCCAGGTCCTGCACGTCCACCTTCAGGTGGGGAACCGCCTGGGCGCCGTCCACCAGCACCGGGACGCCGCGGGCGTGGGCCAGCTCCACGATGCGCTTCACGGGGTTGACGGTGCCGAGCGCGTTGGAGACGTGGCCCACGGCCACGAGGCGCGTGCGGGGAGACAGGAGTCGCTCCATCTCCTCGAGCACGATCTCGCCGTCGTCGTCGATGGGCGCCACCTTCAACACGCCGCCTTGCTGCTGGCACAGCATCTGCCAGGGCACGATGTTGGAGTGGTGCTCCATGGCCGAGATCAGGATCTCGTCCCCGGGCTTCAGCCGGCTGCGGCCGTAGCTGTAGGCCACCAGGTTGATCGCCTCGGTGGTCCCGCGCACGAACACGATCTCGTTCTCCGAGGCGGCGTTGAGGAAGCGGGCCGCCCGGGCGCGGGTCGCCTCGTAGGCCGCGGTGGCGCGCTCGCTCAGCTCGTGCAGGCCGCGATGGATATTGGCGTTGTCCCGGCTGTAGAAATGAACCAGGGCGTCGATGACCGCCTGCGGCTTCTGGGCGGTGGCGGCGTTGTCGAGGTAGGCGAGCGGCCGGCCGTGAACCGTCTGGTGCAGGATCGGGAAATCCCGGCGCACCGCCTGCACGTCGAAGGGCGGGCGCGCGGCGGGCGCGGCGGCGCCGGTGACGGCCATCAGGCCCTCCCCGCCTTGCGCGTCTTCAGCTGGGTGATCATCAGACACTCCAGCCCCGCGCGCACCGGGCTGACCTTGATCCGATCGAGGATGTCGTTCACGAAGGCATGGACCATCAAGTTGCGAGCCGCCTCCTCGCTCAGGCCGCGGGAGCGCAGATAGAAGAGGGCATCGTCGTCGATCTGTCCGATGGTCGCCGCGTGCTTGCACTTGACGTCGTCGGCATTGATCTGCAGCGTCGGCTTGGTGTCAACCAAGGCATCCTCGGACAACAGTAAATTTCGATTCTCCTGCTGGGCGTCGGTCTTCTGGGCCTCCGGGCGGACCACGATCAGGCCGTCGAAGACGGCGCGCGAGGCGCCGTCGAGCACGCCCTTGTAGAGCTCGCGGCTGGTGCCGTGCGGCCGCGCGTGATCGATGACGGTGTGGGTGTCGACATGCTGGCGGCCGCCGGTGATGTAGAGGCCGTTCAGGGTGCAGTCGCCGCCCTCCGCGCCGAAGACCACGCCGATGTCGTTGCGCACCAGGCGGCCGCCGAGCGCGATCGAGTGGGAGGCAAAGCGGCTGTCACGCCCCAGCTCCACCTGCATGCGGGCGATGTGGAAGGCCGCGGCAGTCTCGCGTTGCAGCCGGTAATGATCGACCACCGCGCCGGCGCCGGCGATGATCTCGGTCACGCCGTTGGTGAAGGTGACCTCCTCCCCGAGGCCGACGAAGCTCTCGACCACGGTCAGCTGGCTGCGCTCGCCGGCGACGATCAGGACCCGGGGATGCGAGACCGTGGGCGATCCGGGTTCCGCGGTCGAAACGAACAGGAGGTGGATCGGATCCGGAAGGACGCTGCCGGCCGGCAGGCCGACGAAGGCGCCATCGAGCAGGAAGGCCGTGTTCAGCGCCGTGAATGGCTGCGTGCCGGGATCAACAAGCCGCCCGAGGTGCGGCTCGATCGCATCGCGATCGGCGACCCACGCCTCCGTGAGGCTCCGGACCTTGACACCGCGCGGCAGTCCCCGCAGCCGCGACAGAGCCGGCTCGTAGCGGCCGTTGACGAACACCAGGTGAGTGCAGTCCCACGGCTCGAAGGTGAGCCGCTCCAGGATCTCGGGGGTCAGGCCCTCGCTCCGGCCGCCGCTCGCCAGCGCGAACGGGATCTGCGTCAGCGCCTGCACGCTGGTGAAGCGCCAGGCCTCCTCCTTCTGCGTCGGGAAGCCGAGATCGGCGAAGCGATCGATCGCCGCGCGGCGGAGGGGGGCGAGCCAGCCGCGCCCGTTCGAGGGCGCGTCCCTCTCGAAGCGCGCGAAGGCGGTCAGGTATGGCTGGCGGTCCTCGGAAACGGCCTTCATGACTGTCGCGGCCTCAGGCCGGGCCGGTGACGGTCGCGCCGGCCTTGCTCTCGCTTTCGATCCACGCATATCCCTTGGCCTCGAGCTCGAGGGCCAGACCCTTGCCGCCCGATTTCACGATGCGACCCTGATGCAGGACATGCACGACGTCGGGAACAATGTAATTCAGCAGCCGCTGGTAGTGGGTAATAACGAGCATCGAGCGCTCGGGGTCGCGCAGCCCGTTGACGCCCTGGGCGACGATCTTGAGGGCGTCGATGTCGAGACCCGAATCGGTCTCATCCAGGATCGCCAGGCGCGGGTTCAGAACCGCCATCTGGAAGATCTCGTTGCGCTTCTTCTCGCCGCCCGAGAACCCCTCGTTCACCGAGCGGCTGAGCAAGGCCTGATCCATCTTGACGAGCTTCATCTTCTCTTTGACCATGGCCAGAAAGTCGATGGCGTCAAGCTCCGGCAACCCCTGGTGCTTGCGGGTCGCGTTCACCGCCGCCTTCAGCAGATACATGTTGCTCACGCCCGGGATCTCGACGGGATACTGGAAGGCCAGGAAGATCCCCTCGCGCGCCCGCTCTTCGGGTTTCAGAGCGAGCAGGTCCGCTCCGCGGTAGCGGACCTCGCCCCGGGTGACTTCGAAGCTCTCCCGCCCCGCCAGCACGTTGGCCAGGGTGCTCTTCCCCGACCCGTTCGGTCCCATGATGGCGTGCACCTCGCCGGGGCGGATGGTCAGATCGATCCCCTTCAGGATCTCCTTGCCGCCGGCACTGGCGTGCAGGTTCTTGATCTCGAGCAGCATCATCGATCCGCGGTCCTTTCTGGCGGGCCGGCGCCGGGGCGCCTAGCCAACGCTTCCTTCGAGACTCACGCCCAGCAGCTTCTGCGCTTCGACCGCGAATTCCATCGGCAGCTCGCGGAACACTTCCTTGCAGAATCCGTTGACGATGAGATTGACGGCATCCTCGGTCGACAGGCCCCGCTGCCGGCAGTAGAACAGCTGGTCCTCGCCGATCTTCGAGGTCGAGGCCTCGTGCTCCATCCGCGCCGTGCTGTTCTTCACTTCGACGTAGGGGACGGTGTGCGCCCCGCACTTATCGCCGAGGAGCAGCGAATCGCACTGCGAGTAGTTGCGCGCCCCGGCCGCACCCTTGAGGATCTTGACCATGCCGCGGTAGGTGTTCTGCCCGTGACCCGCCGAGATGCCTTTCGACACGATCGTGCTGCGGGTATTTTTGCCGATGTGGATCATCTTCGTGCCCGTATCGGCCTGCTGGAAATTGTTGGCCAGGGCGACCGAATAGAACTCGCCCACCGAATTATCTCCCTGCAGGATGCAGGAGGGGTACTTCCAGGTGATCGCCGAGCCGG
This sequence comes from Acidobacteriota bacterium, assembly GCA_041486695.1. Lineage (GTDB taxonomy): Bacteria > Acidobacteriota > Polarisedimenticolia > Gp22-AA2 > Gp22-AA2 > JBGPLZ01. The sequence continues at coordinate 3,559 of JBGPLZ010000159.1, forward strand.
TCTC
>JBGPLZ010000160.1:0-3472 GCA_041486695.1 Acidobacteriota bacterium
CGACGATCAACGAAGCATGGGGCCGCAATCCCCACGTGCCCAAAGGGTTCGTGGCGGCGCGGGACCGTCCGCGTCGTTGCCGCTCCTCCGCGATGACTCGCATCGCGGTCGTCGCGGCGCCTCGCGGCCGACCCCGCGGCGCCACGAACGCGACCCATGCTATTACTCGGACAGGCTCCTAGGGATTTCTCACTGGCCGCGCGCCTGCGCCCCCAGATCGAACGCCAGGAGGCTGTACCCGCCGGTCATCGCGTCGACCGCGAGCATCACGAGGTCGGCCACGCCATCGTTCGAAAGATCGACCGCGACCGGCTTCGACGCGGCCATCAACCCCGGAACATCGAAGGGAAACCCGCGCAGGCTCTGTCCGCTGGTGCGCAGACCGAACACCCTGAGATAGGCCGAACCGGCGTAGAGAACGCTCCGGTCGTGCAGGAGATCGATCCTCCCGTCGCCGTCGAGGTCGGCGGCGAACCAGGCGGAGTCTTGCGTGGCGTCGGCGCGCACGAACTGGCGGTGGAGCGAGAGCGGGTATCCGGGGAGGACCGCGTCTCCGGCGTTGTACGCGTAGAGCAGATCGCCATCCTGCTGCAGGATCTCGGGAAGCCCGTCACCGTCGATGTCGGCGATCAGGGCGCCCCAGGGACCGCCGCTGGCCAGGTCGCGTGGCCAGCCGGGAGGGCTCGATCCGTCGGCGCGCAGGACGTTGAGCGAGGCGGGAACCGTCGGCTGCGTCGCCGCGACGTTCTGCCGCTGTCTCGACGAGGAGGCGAGGAAGGCTCCGGTGTAGGGGAGCGTGGCCTGGATCAACTCCGGGCGTCCGTCGCCATCGAGGTCGGCGGCGACGGGGGCCTGCTGGTCGACGATCGATGGCAGAACGCGGGGGAAGCCGGGCATCGGCCGACCGTCGGGGGCCACCGCGACCAGACGCGGCTCGAGCCCCGACTCAACGAAAATGACTTCCTGGCGGCCGTCGCCATCCAGGTCGGCCGCCGCCAGGTCGGCATTGATGCCGCGGATCCGGCCGGCGGCGTCCGGCGGCAGGCGGAAGGGCCAGCCCGGCAGCGGCCGGCCGGACCCGTCATACGCCTGGACCTCGTCCAGATTCATGCCGCGCACGACGTCCATCCGGCCGTCGCCGGTGAGATCGGCCAGCAGGACCCCCGCCCCCGAGCAGGAGTAGTAGCCCGTGCCGGGAGGCTTGATCTCGATCGGCCAGCCCGGCAGGTCGGAGCCGTCGGCACGCATCGCGTAGAGGAAGTTGCGCCGGGGCATGTTGCCGGACACCACGCAGGTGACGATCTCGGATGAGCCATCGCCATCGAGATCCCCGACGGCCGCGGCCCCGTAAGGGTAGGCCGGCTGGGGCAACCTGTCGAAGAGGCGCGGCCAACCCGGAGGCGTCGAACCGTCGGCGCGCACGACTGTGATGAGGCCGGTGGTCAGCGAGACGACCAGGGCCGGATGCCCGGTCCGCTCCAAGTCGGCGGCGACGACCGAGCCCTGCAGGGGACGATAGTCGACGGTGCGATGAAACGGGATCGGGAAGCCCATGACGTACGGCGGATGCTTCGGGATCTGACCCGGCATCTCTCTGACGGCCTTTTGAGGCGCCGACCAGAAGGCCGAACACGTCCCGAAGGCCAGACCGATCCACAGGGCTATCCGGAAGCGGGTTGGTCGGCGGTCGGCCCGTCGCGGCAACGGGTGGGGCATGGGTTGATCCCCGGAGAAGTGGTGACACCACAGCATATACGCCGGAACCTCTTGAACGGCAACCAAAAGTCGGCTCTAATCGGCCGATCATGACCGCGCCGAACGTCACCGTTGGCGGAGGGGGACCCGCCTCCGTCAGGGTCCGCTTCGCCCCCAGCCCGACGGGCTATCTGCATGTCGGCGGGGCGCGCACCGCCCTGTTCAATTGGCTCTTCGCCCGCCGACACGTCGGCACCATGATCCTGCGAATCGAGGACACCGACCTCGAGCGCTCGACCGAGGCGAGCACCCGGACCATCCTGGAGGGGCTCGAGTGGCTGGGCATCACCTGGGACGAGGGGCCCTTCTTCCAATCGCGCGAAGTCGCGGCACACCGGGCCCTGGCCCTCCGCTTTCTCGAGGCGGGGATGGCCTACCATTGCTTTTGCGCGGCCGACGAGCTCGACCGCAAACGTCGGGAGGCCGAAGCCGGGGGAGCCGCATGGAAATATGACCGGACCTGCCTGCGGCTCGCGCCCGATGAGGTGCGCCGGCGTCTCGCCGCCGGGCAGCCATCCGTTCTTCGCTTCCGGGTCGGCGAGGGGCCCGTCGTCTGGGACGACGCCGTCCATGGCACGACGTCCTTCGATGCCTCGGTGCTCGAGGACATCATCCTGCTGCGGTCGAACGGCTCGCCGACCTACAACCTTTCCTGCGTCTCGGACGATATCGCCATGCGGGTCACGCACGTCATCCGCGGCGACGATCACCTCAGCAACACCCCGAAGCAGATTCTGATCTACCGGGCCGCCGGAGCGGCCGTGCCGATCTTCGCGCACCTGCCGCTCATTCTCGGCGCCGACAAGAAACGGTTGAGCAAACGCCACGGGGCGGTTTCGGTCACCGAGTACCGCGATCGCGGCTACCTTCCGGAAGCCTTGTTCAACTTCCTGGCGTTGCTCGGCTGGTCGCCGGGCGGCGGGCGCGAAAAGCTGAGCCGCGAGGAGATGGTCGGCGCCTTCGACCTCGAGGCGATCAATCGCAAGGGGGCGGTGTTCGACGAGCAGAAGCTCGAGTGGATCAACAGCCAGTACATCAACGACCTGCCGGCCGCCCGCATCGCCGCGATGATCGGCCCCGATCTTGCGCGCGAGGGTCTCTGGGCGAGCGACCTGGCGGAGGGCGGAGCGCGCCGCGCCTGGTTCCTCGCCGTCTGCGAGGCGCTCAAGGCGCGCTCCAAGCGGATCCCGGACTTCAGGCGCGATCTGCGGCCGTTTCTCTCCGACCGCTTCGAGTACCAGCCGGAGGCGGTCGCCAAGCACCTGAGCGCGGGCGCCAAGGGAGGCGACCCGGCGATGATCGCGGCGCGCATGGGCCGGTTGCGCGACGCGCTTGGACGCACCGAGCCGTTCACCGAGGCCAAGGCCGAGGAAACGCTGCGGGCGCTGGCCGAGGCTGACGGCGAGGCGGCGGCGCTGTACATCCATCCGCTTCGCCTTGCGTTGCTCGGGACGGCGGTCAGCCCCGGCGTCTTCGTCGTTCTGGTGCTCATCGGACGGGAGCGGGCGCTGGCCCGGATCGATCGCTTGATCGCCTTTCTGCAGAGCGGGCAAACGCCCTGAGCTCGCCCCGGGGGCTGGGGGGCGGCGCATGCGGGTCGCGGGGCACGCCGTCGCCGCGCGCGGGTACGGCCAGGTGGCTGGGAGGTCAGTCTCGGCACCACGGGGCCTACGCGCGCGGCGCGGCTCGGGTCTCACTCGCCTGGTCGCGCAACAGC
>JBGPLZ010000161.1:0-3341 GCA_041486695.1 Acidobacteriota bacterium
CCGTCCGCGTCGTTGCCGCTCCTCCGCGATGACTTGCATCGCGGTCGTCGCGGCGCCTCGCGGCCGACCCCGCGGCGCCACGAACGCGACCCATGCTATGACTCGGACAGGCTCCTAGCCTACCCGGCGTTCTTCTGCAGGTCGGGGATGCCGACGGCCTGATCGGTGGCCGTGTCCGTGGAGGTGGTCTGGCCGAAACGGTGCAGATCGCGAACCTTGCCGTCGGCGAGAGTCGTCACCACCGCATCGTAAACCGCGAGCGCGGCGGTGAGCGCTTCACGCGCGTGCGATTCGAACGTGCGGAGGGCGCGGCCGACTTCGGCATCGCTCAGATCGCGCGGCTCCTGGCGGGTCGCCTGACGGACGGCGGTCGTGGCCGAGGCGATGATCTCGAGAGCGTCCATCAGCACCTTGCGGTCTTCAGGACCGAACGCGCTCAGCTGGTCTGCCAAATCGTAAATCTCCGCGGGAAGCCGGTCCATCGACTGCGAACCGTTCTCGGAATGCCTGCCGGTGAGGATCCACTCGACGGAGGTGTTCCCGATCCGCGCCAGCTCGAGCAGACGCCGCACCTCGGGCAGGATGCCGTTCTCATACTTGTGAACCGCCGGCTGAGTCGCCCCCAGAAGCTCGGCCATCTGCCACTGCCGCAGCCCCCTGGCCTTGCGCAGGGACTTGATTCGCTGTCCGATCACCGACTTGTCGAGTCGCTCCACGGTCCGCTCCCCATCTCCCGAAAGGTGGCCGCCGGGAGTCCAACGAGGGGGGATTTCCCGGAAAGCCGCATCCTGTCTTGGATTGCGAGGAATTATACGGCGACAAAGCGGGGCGTGCAACGCTTTTGATAAGCAGCGGTAATGCGTTCCTGTCTTTCCATGCGATCCCGGCGGTCTTTCGAAGTCATTGAACGGTCGAGAGATGCTCCATCGCCGGCGGCGCGGAGGGTCCGGCCGGGCGTCCGAACGAGAGGCCGAAATATCCCCCGACATCGGGAGTGTTCAGTCGCGGATCCAGGTTTTCGAGGAACGCCGCTTCGAATACGACACCGCGCGACAGACGGGTGCGGAAACCGAGGGCGATCTCCTGCGCGACGCGCCCGAGGTCGCTGCCGCCGCGGTAGTGGAAAGGGCTCGAGAGGCGCAGATACTGAACCAGAAGAGCCGTCTCCGGCGTGATCCGAAACGCATAGGTGCCGAAGAGACTTCGCGCATCGATCAGGGGTACCCGGGGCGCGATCGACCAATCGCCGACTCGCGTCAGGGCATACCCGCCGTGGAGCGCCGAGCGGCCGATGCGGCGCCCGACCTGGAGCGTCAGGGCGTAATCGGCCCGGCCGCTTCCCTCGAGAAGGGAGGCATTCCCGGTTGGGAGCTTGATGGCCAGGCCCGCGGCGACGTCGGGCGCTCGCCGCCTATCGTGGACCAGCGCCATTCGTCCGGTCAGCACGAGATCGCCAGGGCGGATCCCGCCGGCGGGGCGATCGACGAAGACCTGCTCACCGTCCCCGACGTACCCCAGGATGAAGCGGTCGCGGGCGAAGGCGCCACGGCCTCCGTCCGGAAAGTCGAACCGACCGTGATAGGAATCGATCGGGCCGTCCAGGAAGCCGGAGGTCTGAAGCATGAACGGGACCTCCAGATCGACCTCGAAGTGGCGTCCCACGCCGAGCCCCAGATCGATCACGCCGCGCATGACCTCACCGTCCATGACGAAGGCGATCTGCCCGGGGGTGCCGGCGGCGATCGCCTGCAGAATCGGCAGGGTGACCCGTCCTCCGTACTGGCCGAGCTCGTCCCCGCGAAAGAGAGCGATCAGATCGTTGGTGGCCAGGAAGGTGCTTTCGTAGGCCAGGTTGACCCCGAGCCGCGTCGCCCCGCGCCCCAGAACCCGGGCGCTGCGGGGTGTCGGGTCGAGAAACAGGAGATTGAAGGGAAGCTGATCGCGCAACGGGAACGGATCGTCGATCTCGGGAGGCGTCGGCCCGGCCCCCAGAACGAAGCAGGCGGCGGCGATCGCCAGGAGGTGAGCCAGGCCGGGCGCGCCGGAGCTCAGGCGCGGAGGCCTTTGGTGGTCTTGTCGAGGAAGGTGCGCAGCCGGTCGTGAACCTCCGCCGGCATGTCGTCGCAGCGCAGGTCCCGGACCCTTCCCTGAGTCTCACGCAGGCTCTGCATGAACTCCAGGCAGGCCGTGCAGAGGGCCAGATGATCTTCGAGCTCCCCGCGACGGGCAGCCGGCAGCTGCCCATCCAGGTATTCGCTCAAGAGGTCGATGATGTCCTGGCACGTCTGCATGCGAACCTCGCCCCGCTCCTCAAACGCTCAGGGACGTCCCTCTGTTCCATACCAGTAACGTTTAATCCGCTCGCGCAGGAAGAGCCGCGCCCGGTGCAGCCGCGATTTCACCGCCGGGACGCTTAGCCGAAGGATACGCGCGACCTCCTCATTGCTGAGTTCCTCCTGGTCGCGCAAGATGAACACGGTCCTGTATTCGGGTTCGAGGGCGCGGATCGAGTCGCGCAGAAAGCCCGCCAGCTCCCGGCGAACCAGGACATCGTCACCACGCGGAGGCCAATCAGGCACGGCGGCCACCCGATGACCGCTTTTGTCGTACTTCGGCATATAGTCGTCGATGGAGACGGTCTTTTCTTCGCGGGTACGCCGGCTGCGGATTTTCATCAAGGCGGCGTTGGCCGCGATGCGATAGATCCAGGTCGACAGGCTGGATTCTTCCTTGAAGCTCCGGATCTTCGCATAAACGCTCAGGAAGGTTTCCTGGAGTGCATCCTCGGCGTCACTGTCGTTACGGGTCAGACTGCGTGCGAGGCTGAAGACTTTGCGCTCGTAGCGGCGGAGGATCTCCTCGAACGCCGCCGTGTCGCCTCTCTTCAGGGAGGTGACGAGCGAAGCATCGCTCCCCGCCACGGCCGCGCCAGTCATAGAGATGCAATATAACATGGCGCTGCGGCTCGAGGAGGGGCCTTGACCGGCGCCTCCATCCTCTTTATATAGAGGGCGCCGGGAAGTGGGTGTGCCGCTCTCCCGGTCGCACCGCGGAGACACCGACCCCATGTCGCATATCCTGCAGGTTCTTTTCTTCCTGGCGCTGGTCACGGCCGTGTCCAAGGGCGCCGGCCACGTCAGCTCCCGATTCGGCCAGCCGGCCGTGTTCGGAGAAATCCTTGCAGGACTGCTGCTCGGGCCGAGCCTGCTGAACGTCCTCGGATGGTCGATGTTCGCGGGGCCCGCCGAGGGCTTCGTCCACTATCCCGAGTTGGGCCCTTTCGTCCACGACCTGGCCGAGATCGGCGTGATCCTGCTGATGTTCGTGGCCGGCATGGAAAC
>JBGPLZ010000162.1:0-3029 GCA_041486695.1 Acidobacteriota bacterium
CCTTCGCCGAGACCAACCGGGCGCCGTTCGATCTCCCCGAGGCCGAGACCGAGCTGGTCTCCGGCTACCACACCGAGTATTCGGGGATGTGGTTCTCGCTCTTCGTGATGGCCGAGTACGCCAACATGGTGACCGCCTCCGCGCTGGTGGTGACGCTGTACCTCGGCGGCTACCACGTTCCCGGGCTGCACCTCCTAGGTCTGCCGGAGCCGGCCGCGGCGCTCTTGCAGGTGCTCGCCTTCGGGCTCAAGGTCGCCTTCTTCCTCTTCCTCTACATCTGGGTCCGCTGGACGCTGCCACGCTTCCGCTACGACCAGCTGATGAATCTCGGGTGGAAAGTGCTGCTGCCGATCGGATTGGTGCATATCCTGTGGGTGTCTCTCGTGGTCCTGCGCGGCTGGGCGTGACGCCATGCATCTGTTGACCGGAATGATCCTGTCGATCCTGGCCTTCGCCCTGGTGCGGGCCCTCCTGCCGTCGCGTCCGGCGTTCGCCATCGGCTTCCTGGTCGTGGCGCTCCTCGTCCTGTTGGCGATCTACCACGACGATCCTCTGAGGATGGAGTTCTGGGCCGGGGCCATCGGCTTCGTCGCCATCCTGTCGGCGCTGCTCGTCGTGATGCACCCGAACCCGATGATCTCGGTGCTCTTCCTGATCCTCCACCTGTTCTGCATCGCGCTCTTCTTTCTGATGCTCCAGGCGGAGGTTCTGGCGGCCCTTCAAGTGATTGTTTACGCCGGGGCCATCATGGTCCTGTTCGTCTTCGTGGTGATGCTTCTCAATCTGAAGGCCGAGGAGGGGCTGCGGCTGGCGGGAGGTCCGCAGCGCGTGGCCGCCCTGGTCGTCGGGCCGGCCTTCGCGGCGATCATGTTCTTCGCGATCCGCAACCGCTCCGGCCGGCCGTACTTCGCCCCGGGGTCGTTCGCGGAAAGGTTCGGCACCGCGCGGGACCTCGGCCTGCTGCTGTTCGACAAGTATCTGTTCGCGTTCGAGGCGGCGTCGATCCTCCTGGTGGCCGCCATGGTCGGCGCGGTGATCCTGGCCAAGCGGCGTCTGGAGTGAGGCGGAGATGATTCGGATCGATTACTTCCTGGTCCTGGCGGCGCTGCTGTTCACCATTGGCGCCGTCGGCGTGCTGATTCGCCGCAACATCATCGTCATGCTGATGTGCATCGAGGTGATGCTGAATGCCGTCAACCTGACTTTCGTCGCCTTCGCGAACGAGAGCCAGACGATGCACGGCCACATCTTCGTCCTTTTCGTCATGACCGTGGCCGCCGCCGAGGCGGCCGTCGGGCTGGCGCTCGTCATCGCGCTCTTCCGCCGCAGGCGGACGACCGACGCCGACGAGGCCAGCCTCATGCGCTGGTGAGATGATGCTGCAGGCGCTCTGGCTGATCCCGCTTCTGCCGCTCGGGGGCTTCCTGATCAACGGCCTCCTCGGGGCGCGCATCCTTCCGCGCCGGGCGGTCGGCCCGATCGCCTGCGCCGCCGTGCTCGGGTCGTTCCTTGTCGCTGTCGGCGGTCATGCTCATGGTCGTGACCGGGATCGGTTTCCTGATCCACCTCTACTCCCTCGGCTACATGCACGACGAGCCGCGCGCCGCGTTCGCCCGCTTCTTCGCCTACCTGAACCTGTTCATGGCGATGATGCTGACGCTCGTCCTGGGGGCGAGCCTTCCGGTCGTGTTCGTCGGCTGGGAGGGGGTGGGGCTCTGCTCGTACCTGCTCATCGGATTCTATTACGACCGGGTCTTCGACCCGAAGACCGGCATGACCTGCGCCGACGCCGGCCGCAAGGCGTTCATCACCAATCGGGTCGGCGACCTGGGCGTCATGCTGGCGATGCTGCTGCTGTTCACGAGCGCCGGCACGCTCGACATCCAGGCGATCCTGGCGCAGACCGGGGTGCTCGGGCCGGCCGTCTGCGGTGCGGCCGCCCTGTTGATCTTCTTCGGGGCCTGCGGCAAGTCGGCCCAGATCCCTCTCTACGTCTGGCTGCCGGACGCCATGGCCGGCCCCACGCCGGTCTCGGCGCTGATTCACGCCGCGACGATGGTGACCGCCGGCGTCTATCTCGTCTGCCGGATGGGCCCGCTCTTCCTCGCCTCGCCGCAGGCGATGACGGTCGTGGCGGTCGTGGGGGCGTCGACCGCGCTTGGGGCGGCGATCATCGGCACGGCGCAGAACGACATTAAGAAGGTCCTGGCCTACTCGACCGTGTCGCAGCTCGGGTACATGGTCCTGGCGGCGGGCGTCGGCGCCTTCACCGCCTCGATCTTCCATCTTATGACCCATGCCTTCTTCAAGGCGCTCCTCTTCCTGGGCGCCGGGTCGGTCATCCACGCGCTCTCGGGCGAGCAGGAGATCACCCGGATGGGCGGCCTGCGCCGCCTGCTGCCTCTGACCCATGCCACGTTCCTGATCGCGGTCTTGGCGATCACCGGGCTGCCGCCGTTCGCCGGTTTCTTCAGCAAGGACGAGATCCTCTGGGCGGCGCTGGCCGGCGGACCGGGCGCCCCGGGGAGCGGCTCGCTGCTCCTCTGGGGGACCGGCGTGCTGACGGCGGGCCTCACCGCCTTCTATATGACCCGGCTCTACCTCCTGGTGTTCGCCGGCGCGCCGCGCATGAGCGAGATGGTGCGCCATCATGTTCACGAGTCGCCGCCGGTGATGACCCTGCCGCTCGTCCTGCTCGCGGTCGGCGCCTGTCTGACCGGGTTCCTCGGGGTGCCGCACTTCCTCGGCCACGGCATGATCCCGAATCACCTCGAGGAGTACCTGGCGCCGGTGTTCGCAGGCGGCGGAGAACAGGCGGGCGCGGCCATCATGTCCGAATGGGTCGCGCTCTCGGTCGCGCTTCTGGCGGCGCTCGCCGGGATCGGGGTCGCCGGGTCGCTCTATGCGCGAGGCCCGCGGCGGGAGCCGGCCGCGCCATCGGCCCTTCTCCGGCTGGTGCGCGGCAAGTTCTTCGTCGACGAGCTCATCCGGGCCGTCGTCCTCGATCCGTACCGGGCCCTCTGTCGCGC
>JBGPLZ010000163.1:0-2944 GCA_041486695.1 Acidobacteriota bacterium
GAGTCCGACCCGATATCCCCGGCCCTCCCCGATGCGGCTCCTGGGGCCTCGGGCTCGAATCGGCTATAATCAACGCTCGTGCCGGCGCCGCCGATTTCCGGAGCCCCGATGACCGATCGACTCTGGCCCGTCAAAGACCTGGAGCGCTTCCTTCGCTACGAGGATCCGGAGGTGCGGTTCTGGGCGGCGGACCGCCTGGCGCGCCACTTCCCCGAGGAGGCGACCGACCGGATCGCCCCCTACCTGTTCGACGAACACGACATCACGCCGGAGCTGGTCGCCGCGCATCTCGGACGGCATGGCGGGGCGGAGCATCTGCCGCTCCTGTCCCGCGGTGTGCGCACGCTGCAAGGCATGCCGGCGGCGCGCGCGCTCGAGGCGCTGGTGCGACTGCGCGCTCCGGAGGCGATCGAGGCGGTGCGCGGCGCGTTCGATCGGCGCGATTTCGACGAGGAGTGCTGGTCGCAGATCCTGGAAGCGCTCGCCGACCGCAGCGACCCGCCGGCGCGCCGGGCGCTGGAGGAGTTTCTCAGGAAGCGGGCCGACTGGGTCGGCTCGCCGGCGATTCTCGCCGCCGCGCTCGAGGTGACGGGTCCCGGGGAGTATCGCCCGGTGCTGCAGGCATGGCTGCGCTCGCTGCAGTGGCGCGGCGCGGGCGGCGCGTCGGCCCACAGCGGTCCGGGCGAGGCGTTTCGCGTTCTGATGGATCATCTTCAAATCGATGACTGCGGCTGGTGCTTCCGCACCACCCTGAGCGGCCGGATCGATTTCGGCCGGACGCTCAAGGCGATCGAGTCGAGCTACGACTGCGATCTGCGCCCGGCGATCGGCGAGCCGACTTGCGGGCGGATCTCCGGCGCGCTCGAGGCGGGAGCCTTCGAGGCCAGCGCCGCCACCCTGGCGGCTACCATCCGCCAGCAGGCGGAGGCCCTCCCGAAGGTGCCGGGCGACGATCTCGCCGATCGGATCGTCGAGGTCGCGAGCTTCTGGGTCGAGCCGGAAGTGGCGCGGGCCGTCGAGGGGCTCGGACCGCATCTACGGGAGTGGGTCATCGGCTTTCTGCTGTCGGCCGTCGCCAAGATGGCCCGCTATCGCAACTACGAGCTCGACGTGCGGCGGGCGGGCGACGACTTGACGGGGCTTCTGGCGTTGACCGAGATCGAGACCTCGGCGCTGGTCGATCCGCTGCCGCCGGCCTTGCGTCACGCGGTCGAGAGCGCCGGCCCCGCCGGCAGCTCCACCCGATCGTCCGCCCGGCGCGCGGTCGAGGATCGCTGCCTCGCCGTGCTGGCGTCGCGCGGGCCCTTCTTCCCCCAGGTCATGGCGCTCGAGACGCTCGGCGAGCTCCATGCGGTGGGGGCGATCAACGAGATCATGGATTTCCTCACCGAAGAGAACTCCTATCTGTACGAGGCGGCCGAGCACGCCCTTGCCCGCATGGAGGGCGAGGTGGTCGAGCCGGCGCGCGCCCGGCTGGAAGCGGGCAACGTCGACGAGGACGCGGGGCACAGCCTGCTGATCACTTTGTGCGAGCTCGGCAGCCCGAAAGCTCTCAAGGTTCTGCTGGATCACTTCGACTTCTTTATCGATGCGGCGGGGGACGGCGACGCGGCGCGGTGGATGTCGCTGTTCGGCGCGCGCGAGCTGATCGAGCCGCTGCGCGGGCGGCTGCGGCAGGATATGGCGCTCGTCGGCCAGGCGGTGCTGATGCTCGCGGCGATCCATAACGTCCGGGTGCCCGAGGAAAACGCCATCCGGCGCGCCATCGATGACTACTGGAAGGAGCAGCCCGAGGAAGAGGGCAGCGGCGAGCCGGGGGCCGGCGATGGCTCCGACAAGTACCTGATGTGAGCCGCGCGGTACGTGGCGCCTCGATCCTCCTGCCGGCCGCCGCCATCCTGCTCGGGGCCGCCGCGGCGCGAGCCGCCCCGGCTCCGCCCGCAGCGCGCCCCGCCGCCGCGCCGTCCGTCCATCTCGAGCCCCGGGCGCAGGCCGCCTCGAGCTACACCCTCGACGCCCACTTCGATGTGCTGACCAAGGACGTCTCCTTCGAGGCGCCTCCGGCCTACAAGGAAAGCTTCGAATTCTGGAGCGCGCGCATGAAGGGGAACCGGCGGATGGAGCTCTATCAGTTCGTGACCCTGACCGATGAGGCGGCGGCCGACAGGATGGTTCACTTCCGTCGCATCCTGTCGCGCTTCCAAGTCGATCTGGAGCGCAATGGCGAGACGATGGCGCCCCAGTCGATGGTCACCAAGGACATGACCAGCCAGGCCTGGGAGGGGACCCTCGATCGGTTGGGGAACACCAAGGAGGTCCGCCGGACCGGGGGCGAGGATACGGGCGACATGGCGGAGCTGGCGACCCCCTATGTCATGGAGATCTTCCCGGTCATCGACGCTCCGCATGACCTGAAAGTCGGGGACACGCTCCACACCTCGGTCGTCCTGCCGCTGCCGTCGCGCCTGCACGTCGATGGCCTCCAGGGCACCCGGGTTCTGGTGACGCGCGAGCTGACGTTGAAGCAGGTGAGCGGCGACCTGGCGAAGTTCGAGGTCAAGACCACGTACGCCAACGCTCCGGCGGCGGAGGGGAAGGGCGCCGCCGGCGGCGCCACCTGTGCGATCAGCGGCGGGGGGACAGGGGACGCGGACTTCGATCTCAAGCGCGGCGTCTTCCTCGCCTCGCAACAGCCCGGCACGATGAAGCTGGAGATTACGGCGCCGCTGCGCCCCCTCCCGGAGCATCCGGAGACGGAGCACGCCGGGATGGGGACGACCCGGATCGAGCTGCAGATCAAGATCTCCGGTTCGCTGGTCGTGCACCGGATCGTCGGCGAGGACTAGGAGCCTGTCCGAGTAATAGCATGGGTCGCGCACGTGGGGCTTGCGAGTCCCAGGCGAGGCGCGAGGAGGAAACGATGTGGTCGCATCGTTGACGACGA
>JBGPLZ010000164.1:0-2874 GCA_041486695.1 Acidobacteriota bacterium
CTCGCCTGGTCGCGCAAGAGCGCGCTCCTCAGGCTCGCTCCGACACGGCCCCGCGACCCGCATGCGCCGCCCCCCGCGACCATGTCCCCTTCCGATCGATGTCGCCCCGAGATTGGCTGCCCGGCATTTGTTGGTTGCTGCTCTCGGCTATCCATTCAGGTCATAGGCAAATTGGTAGCTACCTCATCAGATCGGTCACCGCTCACGCAGGGCTGGGGAGTGATCGCAACGAAGCGGGGCGGGGCGGAACAGCTGCGGGGGGCGTAGCGGAGCGAGCCCGAGGAGCGCGGCTTTTCGCGCGACCGGGCGAGTGAGCTCCAGACGCGCCGCGCACGTAGGCCCCGTGATGCCGAGACTGAGCTTCCAGCCACCTGGCCGTAGCCGTGCACGGCGACGGCGTGCCCCCCGCAGCTGTTCCGCCCCGCCCCGCGGCCGGTGGGGCAACCCCCCGGCCCCGCGATGAAGCGGTGATACGATTTCAGCATGCGCCTCGCCGTCGCCGGTTTCCTGCTGTTGTTCGCCGGCCTCTCCCTGTGGGAGATGTCCGGTGATTCGCTCACTTCCGATGAGCGGGTTCATCTGCCGGCCGGTTACGTCTATTGGAAGATGCGCGACTTCCGCCTCAACCCCGAGCATCCACCGTTGATCAAACTGCTGTGCGCCGCACCGCTGCTTTTCATGGATCTGCGGCTGCCGCCCACGACACCCGAGGCCGGCCAGACCTTCCACGCCTACCAGCCGATCTTCGGGTCGCGGTTCCTGTTCACCCAGGATGCCGACCGGATCCTGTTCTGGGGCCGGCTGCCGGCGCTCGCCATCGGTCTTCTTCTCCTGGCGTTCCTGTTCGCCTGGTCCCGGGAGGTGAACGGGTCGGGGGGCGCCGGGCTCGTGACGCTTGGCCTCGCCGCCCTCGAGCCGACTCTTCTGGCGCACAGCCACCTGGTCACCAACGACGTGGCCCTCGCCTGCTTCGGTGTCATGGCCTTCTTCTTTCTGTGGCGCTTCTCTCGCGGCGGGGCGGGGCGCGATCTTCTGTTCGCCACGCTCGGGATGGGTCTGGCCCTGGCCTCGAAGTTCTCGGCCATCTTCCAGCTGCCGATCTTTCTTGTCCTCGCCTGGGTCACCTGGCCGCGAGGCGGCCTGGTGGTGCGCGGGCGGGTCCGTCTGGGCGGCGGCGCGGCGGCGCGGCTGGCGGGTCTGGCCGGCATGATTCTGATCCTGGCGCTGGTCGTCCAGGCCGCCTACCTCTTCTCCGCCGATCCGGGGCTCTACGCCAGGGGCATTCAGGAGGTGCGCGCCAATCGTCCGGCGATCAATCCGGTTTACGCGCATGGCCGGTTCTACGACCCGGCCCCCTTCTGGTATCCTCTTTATGCCCTCCTTCTGAAGACGCCCCTTCCGACCCTCATCGCCATGCTCCTCGGGATCATCATGGCGTTCCGGGCCCGCGCGCGCTCCGGCGGCGCCCTCGCCTTCCTGATCGTGCCCGCCGCCGTGCACGCCGCGGTGGTGTGCAGCCTCGCCTACAGATCTGGCCTGCGCTATCTCCTGCCGATGACGGCGTTCCTGCTGGTGCCGGCCGGCCGCTGTGTCGCCTTGTTCGGCGGCCCGCGTGGAAGGCGCGGGCTCGGAACGATCCTCGGGCTGTGGCTTCTGGGGTCGATCCTTCATGCGGCGCCGAATCAGATCGCCTACTTCAACGAGCTGGTCGGAGGTCCCGCGAACGGACCACGCTTCCTGAACGATTCGAATGTCGATTGGGGACAGGACCTGAAGCGTCTGGCCCGCTTCCAGCAGGAGCGCGCTCTGCCGGAGCTCGTCCTGGCTTATTGGGGACCGGCCCAGCCGGAGTATTACGGCATCCGGTGGCGTTCATGGACCCGCGATGCGGCGGTGGCCGACCGGCCGCCCGCGGGTGTCTATGCCATCAGCGTCAACCGTCTGATCGAGCTGAAGCGCCGCGTCCTCCTGGCGGGCGACGATGCGCGCCTCGACTGGCTGGAACGCTTCCGCCCCACGGCCCGGGTCGGCGGGTCGATCCTGATCTACGACTTCCGAGGGAACCAACCCTAGGAGCCTCTCCGATACGCTCCTAGGGGACGAGGTCCTCGCCGTAGCCGCCCTGCTCGTAGGCCAGGTCGCTGACCCTGATCAGATTGTCGTCCTGGTTGTTCTCGAGGCGGTGCAGGAGGCGGCGGATGCGGCGCCAGGCGGAGTTCCCGAAGGTGCGGGTCAATAAGATATCGCGGCGCGCCTTGTCGGCCCCGACCTCCTTGATGCGGGTGTTGGCGCGGGACAGGCAGGCGACCAGCGCGTAGAGGTCGCCGGCCGCCTCGGCCAGACGCTCCTGCAGGAACTCGCGCTCGATGATCTCCTTGCCGTGCGCCCGCAGGACCTTCTCGGCCGCGACCGAGAGCGCCTCGGAATAGTGGGCGGCGCGGGCCGCGGTACGGGCGAGCGGCGCCTCGATGCCGGGGAACTGCTCGTCGGTGATCGTCTGCCGAATCTTCTTGAGAGCGAACTCCGACAGCACTCCGATCTGGCTGATCGGATCGCGCAGCGCCCGGCCCACCTTCTTGAGCTCCTCGCCCAGCTGCTGCACGCCCGCCAGGGTGACGAACACCCGCAGGATCTCGTTCGTCCCTTCGAAGATCATGTTGATCCGGCAATCGCGCAGGAAACGCTCGTACGGATATTCTTTGATGAAACCGTTGCCGCCGGCGATCTGCACCGCCTGGTTGATCACCCGCCAGGCGTTCTCCGACGAGACGATCTTGCACAGCGCCGACTCGATCGAATAATCGACGCCGTCGCGCTCGGCCAGGCCGGTCGTCAGGTAGACCATGCTCTCGGCCGCGTAGGTGCCGGTCATCA
>JBGPLZ010000165.1:0-2831 GCA_041486695.1 Acidobacteriota bacterium
CCTGGAGCGAGCCGCCGACCGCCTGACGCGTCTTGGTCATGACCGCCCCCAGCTGGGCCTCGTTGGTCTCGATGGCCCCGCGCAACAGCGAGAAGTCATAGCCCGACTGCTCGCCGATGTAGATGAGGGCGCGGGTGTCCTTGGGAAAGCAGGAGCCTCCGAAGCCCGGCCCCGGATGCAGGAATTTCCTGCCGATCCGGTTATCGAGCCCCATTCCACGAGCCACCTCGTGCACGTCGGCGCCGACCGCCTCGCAAAGATTCGCCACCTCGTTGATGAATGAGATCTTGGTGGCCAGGAAGGCGTTGGAGGCGTACTTGATCATCTCGGCGCTGACCACGTTGGTCACGACGAAGGGCGTCTCGATCAGATAAAGCGGCTTGTAGAGGTCTTTGAGGATCGCGATCGCCTGGGGATCTTCGGCGCCGAACACGATGCGGTTGGGCCGCATGAAGTCCTCGATGGCCGAACCCTCACGCAGGAACTCCGGGTTGCTGACGACGCTGAACGGAATCGGCCGCGGCTGGTTCGCCTCGATCAGGCGCCTTATCATCGCACCGGTGCCCATCGGCACGGTGCTCTTGGTGACCACCACCTTGTAGTCGTTCATGTGATGGGCGATCCCCAGCGCCACCTCACGCACGTAACTGAGATCGGCCGCCCCGCTCTCGCTCGAAGGGGTGCCGACGGCGATGAAAATGACCAGCGCCTTCTCGACCGCCGCCTTAAGATCGGAGGTGAAGACCAGGCGTTCCTCGCGGCTGTTGCGCTCCACCATCTCCTCGAGCCCCGGCTCGAAGAATGGCACCTTGCCCTTCTGGAGCGACGCGATCTTGGCCGCGTCCTTGTCGACCCCCACGACGTTCACGCCGAACTCGGCGAAGCAGGTGCCGGTCACCAGCCCGACGTACCCCGTGCCTACGACGGCGATATTCATCCCCGCGCCCTGGGGGCGGGGCTTTCGGGCCTTCGATACCACTCCACGAAGCGGGCCACTCCATCCTCCACGGTAACCTTGGGATCATAACCCAGCAGGCGTTGCGCCTTCGAAACGTCCGCCCAGGTCGCCCGGACATCACCGGGCTGATCCTCGTCCGCCTCGATCAGCGCCTTCTTGTTGAGGTTCTTCTCCAGGAGGGCGATCAGGTCGGCGAGCGGAATCGTCCTGGAGCCGCCCAGATTCAGGATCTCGTAGCCCTGGACCCGCTCGATGGCGCGCAACACTCCCGCCACGATGTCGGTGATGTACGTGTAGTCGCGACGGCTCGTGCCGTCGCCGAAGCGCGGCACCGGCAGCCCCCGATCGATCAGCCGGGTGAACTTGTGGATCGCCATCTCCGGACGCTGGCGCGGGCCGTAGACCGTAAAAAACCGCAAACAGTAGACATTGAGCTGGTACAAGGCATGGTACGTCGCGCACAGCAGCTCTCCGGCCCGCTTGGTGGCCGCGTAGGGCGAGATCGGCATGTCGACGTCATCCTTCTCGGAGAACGGCACCTTGGAGTTGTTGCCGTAGACCGAGGACGACGACCCGAAGATGAACTTGCCGATGCCGTGCCGGCGGCAGGCCTCCAGGAGCATGGCGGTTCCGGTGACGTTGACGTCGCTGTAAAGGAGGGGCTGCTGGATGGAGGGGCGCACCCCGGCGCGCGCCGCCAGATGCACCACCACACCGATCGCGTGGCCCGCGAACACCCGTTCGACCGCCTGATCGTCGCGGATGTCTCCTTCCACCAGAGTGAATCCGGGCCTCTGGGAGACGGCCTCGATGTTGTTCCGCTTGACCTCGGGCAGGTAGAAGTCGTCGAAGTTGTCGAGGACGACCACCTCCCGCCCCTGTGAAAGCAGCGCCTCGACCAGATGCGAACCGATGAAGCCGGCTCCGCCGGTGACCAGTATGCTCGCCATGGCTCTCTAGAGGGTCCGCACCCGGGTACGGTCTGTGGCGACGTTGCGCGTCGCGTTGCGCGTGTCCAGGACGCAGCGGGCGTTCCGGACGATGAAGTCGTAGTCGTAGACCGAGTGGTTGGTGACGATCAGCACTAGGTCGGCCTCGCGAAGCCGGCGGCGGTCGAGCGGCACGGAGCGAAAGCGCTGCCCTCCATCGACGGCGATTTCGGGGGCGTGTGGATCGTTGTAGCGCACGACGGCGCCGCGGTCGGCCAGCAGCTTGATCACGTCCAGCGCCGGCGACTCCCGCACGTCGCCGACGTCCTTCTTGTACGCCACGCCCAGGACGAGCACCCGGGCGCCGCGGACGCTCTTGCGCTGGTCGTTCAGGGCGTCGACCGCCTTGGTCACGACGTACTGCGGCATGTTGCCGTTGATCTCGGACGCCAGCTCGATGAACCTGGCCGAGTAGTTGAGCGTCTTCAGCTTCCACGACAGGTAGTGCGGGTCGATCGGGATGCAGTGTCCGCCGAGCCCCGGTCCGGGATAGAACGGCATGAACCCGAACGGCTTGGTGCCGGCCGCATCGATGACCTCCCAGACGTCCAGTTTGAGCCGGTCGCACATCAAGGCCACTTCGTTCACCAGGCCGATGTTCACGCTGCGGAAGGTGTTCTCGAGCAGCTTCACCATCTCGGCCGCGCGCGTGTTCGACACCGGGATCACGGTCTCGATCGCCTGCTCGTAGAGGGCCCTCGCCACGCGGCCGCACTCGGCCGTGACCCCGCCGACGATCTTCGGCGTGTTGCGCGTGTGGAACTTCGGGTTTCCGGGGTCGACGCGCTCCGGCGAGAAGGCGAGGAAGAAATCCCGGCCGACCCGCAGCCCGGAGGCGCGCAGCTTCGGGAGGATCACTTCTTCCGTCGTCCCCGGGTAGGTCG
>JBGPLZ010000166.1:0-2611 GCA_041486695.1 Acidobacteriota bacterium
ATGTCGAGCAGCGGGTTCTTCCCGGTGACGTCGAACACCTGGTCGGCGGTTCGCTTGATGATCTTCGCGCGCGGGTCGTACGACTTGTAGACGCGGTGGCCGAACCCCATCAGCCGCCCTTCGCCCGCCTTGACCTTCTTGATGTGCTCGGGAATACGGCTCTTCGAGCCGATCTCGCTCAGCATCCGGAGCACCATCTCGTTGGCCCCGCCGTGCAGCGGCCCGTAGAGCGCGGCGGTCGCTCCGGCCACCGCGGAGTAGGGGTCGACGTGCGAGGATCCGATGCCGCGCATGGCGTGGGTGCTGCAGTTCTGCTCGTGATCGGCGTGCAGGATGAAGAGAACGTCGAGCGCCCGCTCCAGCACGGGGTTCGGGCGGTACTTTCCCTCGGTCATCTTGAAGAGCATGTTCAGGAAGTTGCCGGTGAAGGACAGGTCATTGTCGGGGTAGGCGTACGGCAGCCCGACGCTGTGCCGGTAGGCGAACGCGGCGAGGGTCGGCAGCTTGGCGATCAGGCGCACCTGCTGCGCGCGGCGCGACGCGGAGTCGAAGATGCGGCTGGCGTCCTTGTAAAACGTCGACAGCGCCGCGACGGTCGAGACCAGCATCCCCATCGGGTGGGCATCGTAGCGAAACCCCTCGATGAACCGCTTGATGTTTTCATGCAGGATCGTGTGGTGGGTGATGTCATGGACCCAGTCCTCGATCTGCTTGCGGTTCGGCAGCTCGCCGCGCAGGATCAGGTAGGCGGTCTCGAGGTAGGTGCTCTGCTCCGCGAGCTGCTCGATCGGGTAGCCGCGGTAGTTCAGAATCCCCTTATCACCGTCGATCATCGTGATCCGGCTGCGGCACGCGGCGGTGTTGTTGAAAGCCGGATCGTACGCCATCAGGCCGAAATCCTCCGGGCCGGCCTTGATCTTGCGCAGATCGACGGCCCGAATGGTGCCGTCCTCGATCGGGAACTCGTACGAGACGCCGGTTCGGTTGTCGATGACGGTCAGGGAGTCTCGCTTGGCGGGCGCTGCGTCGGGTGCTGGCATGGGCTCCTCATCAAGTGACCGCGCAAGAATACCGCAAGATCGACGGACGGCCGCTGGTCAGTCGATGCCGGAGTCCGTTTCAGCCCCGCGCCCGGAGGGTCTTGATCAGCCGCTTCAGGTCGCGCGGCACCACGGAGGAAAAGGAGATCGGCCGTTTGGTCGCCGGGTGGACGAAGGCCAGGGTGCGGGCATGCAGGGCGGTCCGGCCGATGAGCGGCGATGGACGGCCGTAGCGGCGATCGCCCACGAGCGGATGGCCGGCCTCCGACAGGTGAACCCGGATCTGGTTCTTCCGCCCGGTGCGCAGGCGGACGTCCAGGACCGTGGCCTCCGGCAGGCGTTCCCGCACCTCATACTCGGTGATCGCCTCCTTCCCCTCCCCGGGTCGGCGGGTGGAGCGCATCTTCAGGCTCCGGGAGTCTTCGACGAGACGGCTCACCAGACGGCCCCGATCCTCCGCGATCTTCCCCTCGACCACGGCGAGGTAGTGGCGCTCCACGGTGCGCTCGGCGAATTGCGCTTCCAGATCCAGGAAGGCGCGCCGGCTGCGCGCGAAGAGCAGCAGACCCGAGGTGTCGCGATCGAGGCGATGCAGGGCGTAGAGCGCCGGGTTCCGCACCCCCCGCTCGCGCTCCGACTCGAGCAGGCGGTCCACCAGGCTGTCTTCGTTCTCCCGAAGCTCGGTCGGGACGGTCAGCAGATCGGATTTCTTCTCCACCACGAGCAGATCCCGATCGAGATGCACGACCTCGAAGCCGCGGCCGACCGGCGGCCTGGGGCGCGGCCGATAGCGCCGCTCAGGGTCGAGGCGGATCCGATAGGTCTCTCCGGCCGACACCCGCCGGGCGTAGTCGCCCGGCTTGATGGCGTTCGCGCCGCGCACGGCGCCCGCGTCGATGAGGCCGCGCGCCCGGGCGTGGCTGAAACCGCCGCGATCGTGCAGGAAGGCCTGCAGCGTGCGCCCGGCATCCTCGGGGGGGACCTTGAGGTCGTGCGTCTCGAGACTCATGGTGGGCCGGGCGTCCTTTCGGGCCGAGATGTGGGCTCCCGGTGAGGGGATTCTAGCTCATCACCGCGACCTCATGCAGGGGCCCCCGGTGTGAAGCGCCGCACTTTGTAGTCGCCGGGCACGGGTCCGGCTCGCTGTGCGACCCTCCCCTCGGTTCGCCTCGCTCCCACCCACCGCGCTGAGGACCGCGCGGTGGGGCCCTGGTCGCTCGGTCTCACACGACCCGGCGACTACAAAGTGCGACGCTTCACGCACAGACGCCCCCGCCGAGGTTGACGGCCACGTTCAGCCAACCCCATCACCAGCTGCGGCCGCTCGGGCAAAAGATCGCCTCCGGTGAGACCGCGCCTTAAATGAGCAGTCATGCCGAGTTCATCTCCCACGGCGGCAGGGTCGCACCGGTCAGGCCACCCCCAAACCTTCGGCCGTCGGGCGGCTCGCTGGTGTGAAGCGCTGCGCCTTGCAGTCGCCGGGTCGTGTGAGACCGAGCGACCAGGGCCCCGCCGCGCGCTTCACAGCGCGGTGGGTGGGAGCGAGGCGAGCCGAGGGGAGGCTCGCGCCA